>NZ_CP120983.1:5260932-5570399 GCF_030719215.1 Streptomyces sp. Alt3
GAGTCCCAGCACCTGCCGGGTCTCCGTCGGGTCGATCACACCGTCGTCCCAGAGCCGGGCGGTGGCGTAGTAGGCGTTGCCCTGCTGCTCGTACTGCGCGCGGACCGGATCCTTGAAGGCCTCCTCGTCCTCGGCCGGCCACTCCTCGCCGCGGCCCTCGATCTGGTCCCGCTTGACGGTGGCCAGCACGGACGCCGCCTGCTCGCCGCCCATCACCGAGATCTTGGCGTTCGGCCACATCCACAGGAACCGCGGTGAATAGGCCCGGCCGCACATGGAGTAGTTCCCCGCGCCGTACGACCCGCCGACGACGACCGTCAGCTTCGGTACCCGCGTGCACGCCACGGCCGTCACCATCTTGGCGCCGTGCTTGGCGATGCCCCCGGCCTCGTAGTCCCGGCCGACCATGAAGCCGGAGATGTTCTGGAGGAACACCAGCGGGATGCCGCGCTGGTCGCACAGCTCGATGAAGTGGGCGCCCTTCTGGGCGGACTCCGAGAACAGGATCCCGTTGTTGGCGACGATGCCGACGGGGTGCCCGTGGATGCGGGCGAAGCCGGTGATCAGCGTCTGGCCGTACTCCGCCTTGAACTCGGCGAAGCGTGAGCCGTCCACCACCCGGGCGATGACCTCCCGCACGTCGTAGGGCGTACGCGAGTCGACGGGCACCGCGCCGTACAGCCCGGCCGGGTCGGCCTTCGGCTCCTCGGCGGGCTCCACCGACCAGGGGAGGGGGCCCCGCTCCGGGAGGGTCGCGACGATGTTCCGTACGATCCGCAGCGCGTGCGCGTCGTCCTCGGCCAGATGGTCGGTGACCCCGGAAGTACGGGAGTGCACCTCGCCACCGCCGAGCTCCTCCGCCGTCACCACCTCACCGGTGGCCGCCTTCACGAGCGGCGGGCCGCCCAGGAAGATCGTGCCCTGGTTCCGGACGATGACCGCCTCGTCGCTCATGGCCGGGACGTACGCCCCGCCCGCCGTGCAGGAGCCGAGCACTGCCGCGATCTGCGGGACGCCGGCACCGGACATGCGGGCCTGGTTGTAGAAGATCCGGCCGAAGTGCTCCCGGTCGGGGAACACCTCGTCCTGCATCGGGAGGAACGCGCCTCCCGAGTCGACGAGGTAGAGGCACGGCAGCCGGTTCTCCAGGGCCACCTCCTGGGCGCGCAGGTGCTTCTTCACCGTCATCGGGTAGTACGTGCCGCCCTTGACGGTCGCGTCATTGGCGACGATCACGCACTCGCGGCCGCTGACCCGGCCGATCCCGGCGATCACGCCGGCCGCCGGCGCCGCGCCGCCGTACAGCCCCTCGGCCGCGAGAGGCGCCAGCTCCAGGAAGGGCGAACCAGGGTCGAGCAGCGTGTCCACCCGCTCCCGGGGCAGCAGCTTGCCGCGTGCCACATGCCGGGCGCGGGCCTTCTCACCCCCGCCGAGCCGTGCCGTGGCGAGCCGCGTGCGCAGCTCCTCGGCGAGCGCGTGATGCGCCGCCTCGTTGGCCTGCCAGGCCTCCGAGGCGGGATCTGCCGCGCTCACCAGGACCGGTGCCTGCTGCATCCTGTCGAGCCCCCTTGCCCGTACCGCAGTAGTCCGATGGGAGTTAGTGAACGTTAACGAACGCAGCTCAGGTTAACGAGCGCTAACCCGCCTGTCTAGAATGAATCCTCATGAGCACCCATGCCGCCGCCCGTGTCGCGGCTCCCACCCGCCGCGAGCAGATCCTCAGGGAGGCCGCCCGCCTCTTCGCCGAGCGCGGCTTCCACGGTGTCGGGGTCGACGAGATAGGGGCCGCGGTGGGGATCAGCGGCCCCGGCCTCTACCGCCACTTCCCCGGCAAGGACGCGATGCTCGCCGAACTGCTCGTCGGCATCAGCGAGCGCCTGCTGGCAGGCGGCAGGCTGCGTGTCACCGAGGACGGCGCCTCCCGCGGCGGTTCCCCGGACGCCCTCCTGGACGCCCTCATCGAGGGCCACATCGACTTCGCACTGGACGACCGCCCCCTGATCACCCTCCACGACCGCGAGCTGGACCGTCTGCGCGACACGGACCGCAAACGCGTGCGCCAGCTCCAGCGGCAGTACGTGGAGGTCTGGGTCGACGTCGTACGCGCCCTCTACCCGGCCCTCGCGGAGAACCAGGCCAGGGTCACCGTCCACGCGGTGTTCGGCCTGCTGAACTCCACCCCCCACCTGACCCGCCCCGAGGCCCTCCCGGACCGCACGGCCACGGCCGCCCTGCTGCACCGCCTCGCGCGCGGCGCCTTCGAGGCGGCGGGTTCGTAGCACCCGCGCGGGACCCGTACGGGCGCACTCGGGATCCCGCCGGTCGAGACACCGGGCACACACCGCGTACCCGACGGCACAATGGGTGCATGCCGATACCCAGCCGCGCCGCCCTCGTCGAGCACCTCGTCCGCACCCGTATCGCGGGCGACGTCGCCACCCCCCGCGACAACAACCTCTCCCACTACCGCCAGCTCGCCAACGGCAACCGCCATTTCTGGCTGGGGCTGGAGCTCGGTGACCGCTGGACGGACGAGCAGGACGTGCTGGCCGTGATGGCCGAGAGATGCGGGGTCAACGACGACCCGGAGCACCGGCAGGGGCAGGACACCATCGACCCGGAACTGACGGTCGACGCCCTCGACCGGATGGCGGCCCGGCTGCGCAAGGCGGCCGCGGACGGGGAGCGGGTGCTGCTCGCGACCGGTCACCCCGGCGGGCTGCTCGACGTGCACCGGCAGACCGCGAACGCCCTGCGGGAGGCCGGATGCGAGATCGTACGGATCCCGGGCGGCCTGATGGCGGACGAGGGCATGGTCTTCCAGTTCGCCGACGTCGCCGTGCTGGAGCGCGGCGCGACCCTCTGGCACACGCACTCGCCGGTGCCGATGGCCGCCATCCTCGACGGCCTGGAGCGCGAGGGCCGGCCGCGGCCCGACCTGGTCGTGGCCGACCACGGCTGGGCCGGATGCGCCGGGCAGCGCGGGATCGACTCGATCGGCTACGCGGACTGCAACGACCCCGCACTCTTCCTGGGGGAGGCGGAGGGCACCCTCCAGGTCACGGTGCCCCTGGACGACCATGTCGCCGACCCGCGCTACTACGACCCGATGACCGACTACCTGCTGGACGCGGCCGGGCTGCTCCCCTCCGTCTAACGGGAGTGACGCCGGTTCGTGACCCGCGCGCCTCACCGCGGTCGTCGCCCCCGCCCCCTCACGGCGAGGCGCGGGGGCGGTTCTCCTCGCGCCAGTCCCGGGGCGAGACGCCGTAGGCCTTCTTGAACACCTTGCTGAAGTGAGTCGCGTCCACGAAGCCCCAGCTCCGTCCGACCGCCGCTATGGTCCGGGCCCTTCCCGCGGGGCCGGCCAGCTCCCGCTTGCACTCCTCGAGGCGGTGCGAGCGGATCCAGTCTCCGAGGGCGATACCCGACCGGGCCAGCACCGTGTAGAGGTGACGTACCGAGATGTCGTGCGCGGCGGCGATCCGTGCGGCGGACAGGTCCCTGTCGGCCAGGTGCGCGCGCATGTACCGCTTGATCCGCAGGCCCAGCGTGGCCTCCAGCGGCGCCCTGGCCAGGTCCTGGCTCCCGAGCTGGGTCGCCACGACGGCACGGACGAGTTCGATGCTGGGTTCCGCGACCGCGTCCGCGTACGAACCGCTGTGCAGCTCTTCGCTGACGACCAGCTGGGAGAAGTACGTGGAGGCGAGGCCCGCCAGCGGATTGCCGGAGCCGAGGGTGACCGCGGTGACGTCCCGGAGTGCCCGCTCGGGAAGCGCGAGCGCCGCGCGGGGAAACCGGATGAAGTGATGGTGCACCCCCTCGTCGAAGAGGAGCGTGTAGGGCGTGACCGTGTCGTAGAGGGCGAAGTCCCCGGGCCTCAGCAGAGCCTGGCGGCCGTTCTGCGCCACCAGACTGGTGCCTGACACCTGCAGGCCGAGGAAGACGGCCGGCTCCTCGTCCTCCCGTGCCAGGCGCGGGGTCCGCCTGATGGTCATCGAGGTCGCTCGCGCCGAGCAGATCCCCAGGGGGCCCGCAGTGTCCAGCCCGATGTGAACCGCGAGGTCCTCGGGCGACAGGTGATGATCGATGTCGATCCGCACCAGGGATTCCCACACCGCGTGCCGGATCACCTCTTCACGGTCCCGCGCCGGGATGTCCGAGGTGTCCAGGACCGAGCTCACCGGAAAAGCCTTCGCCGGTGCGGGGCGCGAGATCCCCCGGATCCGTACGCCACGTCAGGTCCGCACGGTCCGTCAGGTCCGCACGGTCCGTCAGGAAACCCTCTGGCCCGTTCCTCCATGATCCACCCCTAGACACGCATGACCCGGGCAACAGGATGGCAGTGTTCCGCTACCCCGCGCAACGCTGTGGAGGGATCCCCGGCCTCCGCGCGCCGTCCTCGGCCAGGGGCGCTCGGACGACGGCCGGTGGGGTGACCGCCCCCGAACTCGCGCTGCTGACAAAGTTTTGCGCACGACCGACACAGTGCGCACCCCCTCTCCGCCCTAAGGTCTGTCGGGCAAGCCGCGACCGGACCGGAGGGGTCCGGACCGCGGCGCTCGTGGCTGATCCCGGCGGGGGCGGGGTTCGGCCCACGATGCGGCTGCGCTCCACCGGTCACGGGGGTGTGGAGCGCAGCCGCATCGAGCACCACCCGGTCACGCCGCGGGATGACGCGACGGTCAGTCCCGTCGCGGACGCAGGCGCACTGGGAGAGCCCGGTGCCCGTTGCTGATCAGCGAAGCCACCGGCCCCATGTCCCCCTCCCCGGGGGCGATCGCGGCGTCGGGGAAGCGGTCGAAGAAGGCTTCCAGCGCGATCTCGGCCTCCATCCTGGCCAGTGCCGCGCCCAGGCAGAAGTGGATCCCGTGGCCGAAGGCGAGGTGTTCCTTCGTGATCCGGGTGACGTCGAAGGCGTGCGGGTCCCGGTGCCAGCCGGGGTGGCGGTTGGCCGCGGCGTAGGAGGCGAGGATCGCCTCGCCCTTCGCGATGGTCCGTCCGTCGGGCAGCGCGATGTCGGTCACGGCGAACCGCAGGGGGAGGTGCTTCACCGGCGGCGAGTGACGCAGCGTCTCCTCCACGACGTCCGTCCACGACGCGCGGCCCGCACGGACGTGGGCCAGCTGGTCCGGGTCGGTGAGCAGGTGCGTCACGGCCTGGTCGATCAGATTGACGGTCGTCTCGTAACCGGCGTTGATCATCAGGAGGAGAGTGTCGCGCAACTCCTCCTCGGCCAGCCCCTGCCCGTCGGCGTTCTCCTCGCCCAGGGCGATCAGCACGGACGCCATGTCCTCACCGGGGGCGGCCCGCTTGGCGGCGATGAGCGCGTCGAGCATGGCGTACAGCTGCTCGGCGTTGGACGCGGCCTCCTCGGGGGTCAGGGTGGTGGAGAACACGTCGTTGACCAGGGAGCGGAACTCGGTGGCCCGGTCGTCGGGGACGCCCAGGAGCCGGCCGATGACCGCTATGGGCAGCGGATACGCCAACCGGTCGCGCAGATCGGCGACTTCACCGGCGGGGGTGGCCTCCAGGGCGTCCAGGAGCTGTTCCACGATGCCTTCGACGGTCGGCCTCATGGCCGCGACGCGCCGGGCGCTGAACGCGGGCGCGACGGTGCGCCGCAGACGGCGGTGGTCGCCCCCGTAGGCGGTGAACATGTTCGTCGCGGCGACCCACAGGGCCAGCGGCCAGGTCCGGACGGCCTCGTCGAAGCCGGGCCAGTGCCGGCGTCCGTCCTTGGACACCTCAGGGCTGGTCAGCAGTTGCTTGAGCAGAACCGGGTCGCTCACCGACCACGCCTCCACCCCGAGGATGTCGATGCGTGCGGCGGGACCCTGGGCGCGTAAGAGCTCGTGCTCGGCGTCCGCGTCACGGGCGGCCGGGTCGAGGACGATGGGGGCGGGATGCTGGGGCACGAACGGTTCTCCTCGGTAGGGAAAGAGATCGCCACGGTTCTACCCCTCGCGGCGAGCGCGGACCCCGCCTCCCGCAGCACCCTCACATTCCCGCGCGTGTCCGCCCCGCGCCCGGATCAGCCGCCCGGGCGCGCCGCCGCCCGCTGTGCGCGCCCCGGTGTCGGGTCCAGGTACACCCGCTGGATCGACGGGTAGCGCTCCCGCAGCTGCTGCTCCGCCTCCTCGCACGCCCACTCGATCTGCGCGGCCGTCGAGGCGTCCCGGAAATCGACCTTCGCGGCGACCAGCAGCTCCGAGGGGCCCTGGATCAGCGTGGTCAGCTCCAGCACCTCGACGACGTGCGGCACGGACAACAGTTCCTCGCGCACCCCGGCCCGCATGTCCGCCGGGAGCGGCCGGCCGATCAGCAGCTGGGCGTTGGACCGGCACAGCACCCACGCCACGTACACCAGCAGTACGCCGATGAGGATCGAGGCGATGCCGTCCCACACCGCCGAACCGGACAGCTGCCCGCCGAGCAGCCCGCCGGCCGCCAGCAGCAGCCCCGCCAGGGCCGCCGAGTCCTCCATCACGACGGCCTTGACCGCGGTGTCGGGGGTCCGGCGCAGATAGCGCGGCGCGGGCATCCGGAGCCGCGCGGCCTCCCCGCGCACCTGCCGTACCCCCGTGCGCAGCGAGAAGCCCTCCAGCAGGAAGGCCACCGCGAGGACGACGTAGGAGACGAGCGGATCGCCCAGCTCCTCACCCTTCAGCAGGGTGTGGATGCCGTCGTACAGGGAGAACACCGCGCCCCCGACGAACGTCGCGACGGCGGCGAGCATCGCCCAGATGTACCGCTCGGGGCCGTAGCCCAGCGGGTGGTCCTCGTCCGGCGGCTTCTCGCTGCGCTTCAGCGCGGTGAGGAGCATGAGCTCGGTGACGGTGTCGGCGACCGAGTGCGCCGCCTCCGACAGCATCGCGCTCGAACCGCTGATCAGGCCCGCCACCAGCTTCGCCACCGCGATGCCGAGATTGGCGGCCGCCGCGACGACGACGGTGGACGTGGACTCGCCGCCCTCGGTCTGCTCGTCACCCATGGTGGGCAGTATGTCCGAATGCTCGGCCTCAGTCCCTCGGGACGCGTACCAGGCCCTCCTGGATGACCGTGATGGCCAGCTTGCCGTCCGCCGTCCAGATCCTGGCCTGCCCGAGACCGCGCCCGCCCGACGCGGACGGTGACTCCTGGTCGTACAGCAGCCACTCGTCGGCCCGGAAGGGGCGGTGGAACCACATCGCGTGGTCCAGGCTGGCGCCCACCACGTCGCCGACCGACCAGCCGCCGCGCCCGTGGGCGAGCAGCACGGAGTCGAGGAGCGTCATGTCGGAGACGTACGTCGCCATGCAGACGTGCAGCAGCGGGTCGTCCGCCAGCTTGCCGTGGGTCCGGAACCAGACCTGGGAGCGGGGCTCGCGGGGTTCACCGGCCGTGGCGAACGGCGGCGCGTCGACGTACCGCAGGTCGACGGCGGCCCGGGCCTCCAGCAGCCGGTCCACCATGCTCGGGTCGGTGAAGCGGTGCGCGTGGCGGGGCAGCATCTCCGCCGCCGTCGGCAGGGTCTCCGGGTCCGGCGCCGGGGGCATGACCGCCTGGTGGTCCATGCCCTCCTCGTGGACCTGGAACGACGCCGAGAGGTGGAAGATCGGCTTGCCGTGCTGGACGGCGACCACCCGGCGGGTCGTGAAGGAGCGCCCGTCGCGGATCCGGTCCACGCTGTAGACGATCGGCGCGCCCGGGTCCCCGGGGCGCAGGAAGTACGCGTGCAGGGAGTGGGCGCCACGGTCCCCGGGGACCGTGCGCCCGGCGGCGACCAGGGCCTGGGCCGCGACCTGGCCGCCGAAGACCCGGGGCACGACCGCCGAACGGCTCGTGCCCCGGAAGATGTCCTGCTCGATCCGCTCCAGGTCGAGCAGATCGAGCAGGGATTCGAGTGCTGCGCTCATGGAGGAGAAACGTAGCCGCTCTCAGAGGCCCATGGACTTGGCGATGATCGACTTCATGACCTCGCTGGTGCCGCCGTAGATGCGGTTGACCCGGTTGTCCGTGTACAGGCGGGCGATCGGGTACTCGTTCATGAAGCCGTAGCCGCCGTGCAGCTGGAGGCAGCGGTCGATCACGCGGTGCGCGACCTCGGTGCAGAACAGCTTCGCCGATGCGGCCTCGGCGGGGGTGAGCTCGCCGGCGTCCAGGGCCTCGATCGCACGGTCGCAGACGGCCTCGGCCGCGTCGACCTCGGCCTTGCAGGCGGCCAGTTCGAACTTGGTGTTCTGGAAGGACGCGACGGTCTTGCCGAAGACGGTGCGGTCCTGCGTGTACTGCTGGGCGAACCGCACGGCGGCCTTCGCCTGCGCGTACGCGCCGACGGCGATGCCCAGGCGCTCCTGGGGGAGGTTCTGGCCGAGGTAGGAGAAGCCCTTGTTCTCCTCGCCCAGCAGGTCGTCGACGGGCACCTTGACGTCCACGAAGGCCAGCTCGGCGGTGTCGGAGACCTTGAGGCCCAGCTTGTCCAGCTTGCGGCCGACCGAGTAGCCCTCGGACTTGGTGTCGACCACCAGGAGCGAGATGCCGTGGCGGCGGTCGTCGGCCTTGGGGGCGTCCGTGCGGGCGCAGACGATGACCTTGTCGGCGTGCACACCACCGGTGATGAAGGTCTTGGCGCCGTTGAGGACGTAATGCGTGCCGTCCTCGGAGAGCTTGGCGGTCGTCTTCATGCCGGCCAGGTCCGAACCGGTGCCCGGCTCGGTCATGGCTATCGCGTACATGGACTTGCCGGAGACGAAGTCCGGCAGCCAGCGCTTCTTCTGCTCCTCGGTGGCGTACGCCTTGAGGTACGGAAGGCAGAGCAGGACGTGCACGCCGGAGCCGCCGAAGGAGATGCCCGCGCGGGCGGTCTCCTCGTACAGCACCGCCTCGAACTTGAAGGACTCCTCGCCGGCGCCGCCGTACTCCTCGGGCACCTCGATGCCGAAGATGCCCAGCTCGGCGAGCTTGTAGTAGAAGTCGCGAGGCGCCTGGCCCGCTGCGAACCACTCGTCGTAGACGGGGACGACCTCGGCCTCGATGAAGGCGCGGATGGTCTCCCGGAACGCCTCGTGGTCCTCGTTGTAAACCGTACGGCGCACGGGGTGCCTCCTGGTGTCAGCTTCGGCTTCGGTCGCAGTGGCTAAGCGCTTGCTCAGTCCTGGTCAAAAGTTACCCGGCGGTCACGGCGGCTGTCCAGGGTGATGCGCAGCACGCCCGGCTCCCCGCAGGGCCCGCCGGGGGCGGGTGGTCGCGGAGCGTGGCCGCCGCGAGCGCTGTGTGCGTCTCGATGGCGAGGGGCGGCGGGCAGGCGCACAGTGAGATGAGAGCCGGTGAGGACGCGAGCAGCCTCGCCGCATCGATTCTCTGTGAGGCAGTCATGGCTGAATTCGAGACCTCGGGCGGGAGTTCGGGGGAGAAGACGCGTGGCAGGACCACCATCGCGGACGGAGTGGTGGCCACCATCGCCGGCATCGCCATCCGTGAGACCGAGGGCGTGCACTCGGTGGGACGGGGAGCGTCCAAGGCGATAGGCGCGGTGGCGGGACGCGTGGGCGGGTCCTCCGGCGGAGGGCGCGGCGTGAAGGTGGAGGTGGGGGAGAAGCAGACCGCGGTCGACGTCGACATCGAGGTCGAGTACGGCATCCCCATCCATGAACTCGCCGACAAGGTCAGGACCCATGTGACCGACGCGGTGGAGACGATGACGGGCCTGGAGGTCGTCGAGATCAACATCAACGTCTTCGACGTCCACATCCCGGGCGACGACGACGATGACGACGAGGGGGACGGCGGCCGGTCCTCCGCGCGCGTGCAGTGACGACCGCCCCCGCGCAGTCCCACGCCCGCCGCCCGCGCACCCTCCACTGACTGTCAGTGGTGTGGTGCACCATCGGACCTGTGGATCACCGCGAGGACGTGATCCCACGGGCCGACGGCAGGGCGGGGACGGGGCATGGCTATCAGCGACCGGCGCATGGCGGAGTACGCGTTCCTGGGCGGGCTGTACCGGGACCCCTATTTCCCGGACCGTCTCGTCGACCGGGGCAGGGCCGTCCTGGTCCGGCTCTGCGAGCGCATCGAGGCGGAACACCCGGCGGACCTGGCCGCGCTGTACGCGCTCACGCACGCGGCGACCGAGGAGTTCAACGCCCTGGAAGCCGAGTTCGAGGCGGCGGGGAGCGAGATCGAGACGGTCGCCCGCGAGGAGATAGCCGAGGACTTCTGGTCGATCGCCATGGCCTACGGCTTCACCGGGGCGGATGTGGAGGAGCTCATCGCGACCCGGGACTGGTGAGGTCCCCGGGGAGCGTCGCCCGCCCGCCCGCCGTCACCGTGAGCCGGGCCTCCTGGGTGAGGTGTGACGACGGCCCCGTCCCGATCGCGAACTCACCGGGTTCCACGGCCCATTCACCGGCGTACGTGAACGAGGCCAGGGTGCGCGCGTCCACCGGGAAGGTGACGTCGGTGCTCTCACCGGGTGCCAGCTCCACCCGGGCGAAGCCGCGCAGTTCGCGCGTCCGGGGCCACGTGGTGCCGCCGAGCACCCGGCGCACGTAGAGCTGCACGGTCTCCCGCACCGGCCGGGCCCCCGTGTTCGAGACCCGCACCTCGCAGACGACGGGCGCGGGGCCGTCGTCCTGTGCGAACGCGTCGGCTGCCGCGGCGGCGCCGGACAGCCGGGGCTCCCCGTACTCCACCGTCGTGTAGGACAGCCCGTGCCCGAAGGGATGGCGGGCGGTGGCGGGCTGGTCGACGTAACCCCGGTAGCCGTGGTCCTTCCCGTTGTAGAAGACGGGCAGCTGGGCCGCCGAGCGGGGCACGGAGACGGGCAGCCGCCCCTGCGGTCCTGCCGCGCCGAACAGCACGTCGGCGACCGCCCTTCCGCCCCACGGACCCGGATACCAGGCACTCAGCACCGCCGCGGCCTTCCCGGTGAGGTCCGGCAGGGCGTGCGGCCGGCCCTGGACCAGCACCACGACCACCGGGGTCCCGGTCGCGGCGACTGCGTCCAGCAGCGCCGACTGGCCCTGCGGCAGCCCCAGCTCGGCCAGGTCGACGCCCTCACCGCAGGTCATCTCCACGGGATTGCCGGTCGAGACGACGGCCGCCCCGTTGGCGTCGAACCGCGTGTCCTGCTCACGTGCGCTCGAACCGCCAAGGACCAGCACCGCCACATCCGCCCCCGCGGCGAGTGCCACCGCCTCGGGAAGACCGGACAGATCACCGCCGACGAGGCCGCAGCCCCGGGCGTACCCGACCTCGGTGCCCTCCGGCGCCGAGGCACGGACACCCGCGAGCACGCCACCTCCGGTGCCGGGCCGCTGGGGAGCGGTGTAGTCGCCGATCTGCTGAGGTACGGAATCGGCGTTCGGCCCGATGACCGCGACGGTCCCCGCAGGGAGGTCCGCCAACGGCAGTGTCACCCCGTCGTGTTCGAGGAGGGTGACGCACTCCCGGGCCATACGCTCACTCAGCCGCTCCAGCCGGCCGGGGTCCGGGGCCCGCTCGACGGTGTACGGGCGCTCGAAGAGGCCGAGGCGGAACTTCAGCGCGAGGACACGGCCCACCGCCCGGTCGAGCACGGACTCCTCGACCAGCCCCCGCCGGACCGCCTCCCCGAGCCCGGGGTAGCAGTCGTCCCACAGGCTCAGGTCGGTCCCCGCCCGCAACGCCAGCGCCCCCGCCGCCACCGGATCACCGGCCATCCGCACCAGACGGTCCACCGCGAGCCCGTCGGCCATCACCAGGCCCTCGAAGCCCCACCGCTCCCGGAGGATCCCGGTCAGCAGGTGGTGGCTCGCCGCGCACGGCACACCGTCGAACTCGTTGTACGCCGCCATGAGACCCGCGGCCCCGGCCCGCACGCCCGCACGCGCCGCCACGAGATGGATCTCGTGCAGCTCCCGCGCGCCCAGCTCGGTCGCCGCGCTGTTCCGCCCGCCCACCGTCGCACCCTGCCCGGCGAAGTGCTTGAGCACCACGGCCGCACGGTCCGGCCCGATGGCCGCCCCGGCCGGACCCTGCACACCGCGCACCAGCGCCTCGGTGAACCGAGCCGCCAGATACGGGTCCTCGCCGAAGCACTCCTCCGCGCGGCCCCAGCGCGGATCCCGCACCAGGTCGAGTGCGGAGACCAGCGCGACATGGCCGCCGCGCGCCCTGAGCTCGGCGGCCGCGAGCCCGGCCGCCTCCTCGTACAGCTCAGGATTCCAGGTGGCGCCGACCGCGAGATTGACCGGCAGCAGAGTCCCGTCCAGGGCCTGAAGCCCGTGCGGCATCTCCTCGACCAGCAGGACCGGGATGCCGAGCCGGGTGTTCTCGACGACGTGCCGCTGCACCGCGTCGGACACCCGTGCCCCGTCCCCGGCTCCGATCCCCGTCTCCGCGGTCACGCCCGACCAGGGGTCGGCGCGCTGGAGCCCGTACAGCGCGCCCATCCCGTCGAAGCGCGCCACCTCCGCCCGGAACGCGTCCGTCAGCCGGTGACCCGACCCGGTGCGCTCATAGGCGTCCCAGCCGTACATCCGCTGGTTGACCTGGCCCACCTTCTCGGTGAGCGTCATCCGTGACAGCAGGTCGCGGACCCGGTCGGCGACGGGCATCTCCGGATCGCGGAACAGTGGTTCGGACATCGCGGCTCCTCAAGGGGTCGGGCGGTCAGCGCAGTTCGAGCACGTGCACCCCGTACGGGGCCAGGGTCACGTCCCCCACCGGCTCCCCGCCGGTCAGCTCGCGCAGCTCCCCGTCCGCCACCGGGCGCACGGTCAGCTCCTCGCCGGACTGGCTCACCAGCCACACGAAACGCGTACCGTCCTCCCGGACCAGCGTGTCCGCGCTGACGTACGGGGTGTCGACGGTCACCGGCCGCGCGGCGCCCGCGAGATCGGCCAGGGCCGCGTACAGCCGGTGCGTCTGCTCCGGATTGGCGCGCGCGGTGCGCGCCGCCATGTGCTCCAGCGGATACGTCGCCAGGACCGTGCGGCCCGCGCCCGTCTCGTACCGCAGCAGCGCCGGACGGCCGTGCGCGTCCGTCGCGACGACCCGCGCGCCGTCCGGGACGACCGGCAGATAGGCGCGGCTGTCCTCGTTGCCCGCGACCGGGAAGGTCAGTACCTCGCCCGCCGCGATCGACCCGAAGTCCTCGGCGAACGTCATCTCCAGGACGTCGTCCTCGATCGGCTCCGCCACCCCGTAGGACAGCTGGAGCTCCACCCCGAACAGCCCGTCCAGGTCGTGGAACCACGGGCCGCGGGTCGTCGGGTACTCGCCCGAGCAGAACGACAGGTAGACCGTGGCCCCCTCCCTGGCCCTGCGCTCCAGGTCCCGGCGCGTACGGGTGGTCAGCTGACGGGTCGAGGGCAGCAGGTACAGCGAGGCGTCCTCCGGCAGCCCGTCCGCCTCACGGGCGAACGCCACCGGTAGGTCGGCGCCGCGCGCCGCCACGTAGCCCTGGTGCAGCGAGGTGAAGATCAGCGGACGATCGGCGGGCCGGCTGTACGGGTAGCCGCGCTCCAGGAAGGACGGCACGACGAGCGCGGCGTCCGCGTCGGTGCGGCGGCAGCGCGGGAATTCGACCCGCTCCAGAACCTTCGCGAAGGACGCCAGTTCACGCAGCGGCTCCTTGGGCCGCCCGGAACTGTCGGTGATCCCGAAGTGCATCTCGAAGGGGTGGTGGTCGTACGGGGACTGCTCCCACAGGTCGTCGTAGTCCGTGTTGTTCCACGCCATCCAGCCGGTCGCCCCGCCGAGCAGCGAGTTGTGCAGCGTCTGCCGGTAGAAGATCCCGGCGTTCGCGGCGGAGACGACGTCCGTGGAGAGCCCGAACTCCTCCAGGACGACCGGCTGGCCCGTCACGGCGGCCAGCTCGCACTCGAACGCGGCCCGGTAGTGCTGGCGCGGCCGGTCCGTGTCCGACCGGTAGACGTGCGGCCCCACGAAGTCGACGTACTCGGCGGTCTCCCGCAGCGAGAAACCGTTGTCGCGGCCGGTCACCTCGATGCCCCAGGCCCCGTCGCCGAGCGACACCGGCTGGGTACCGCCCGCCGCGCGCACGGCGTCGCACATGAACTGCGCCCAGGCGGTGACCACATCGCTCGACGGAGGGTCGACCTGGTAGATCCGCCCGTAGCCGGGCATCTCGTTGGTGATCAGCCAGCCCGTGACCGCCGGGTGGTCCTTGAAGCGGCGGGTCATCTGGGAGACGAACCACGCCTGCCGGCCGACGAGCCACACGTCCTCGTACAGATCCCGGTCACCGCGCCAGGCCGGGTCCCAGTTCTCGCCCGACATGTGACCGACGATGAAGGTGGGGACCGTTCCCATACCCAGCTCGTGGTGGGCGTCCAGGAAGTCGCGGAAACGGTCGCAGAGTTCCTCGTCGACGCGGCCCGGCTCCGGGTGGAAGTCCGGCCAGTAGAAGAACGACCGGGTCATGTTCAGACCGTGCTCCCTGAGCACGCCCAGCTCCTCGCGCACCGTCTTCGGCTCGTAGTTCCGCCACATCAGCGGACCACCGGTGCGGGACCAGAAGTTGGCGCCGAGCCACGGGAGGACGGCGGAGTCGTGGGTGAGCTGGGCGCTGTGGCGTCGCATGGTTCTACAGGTCCTCTTCGCTGTGCGGGGGGTGCGGTGGCGGTGCGGTGGTTCAGGTCGGGGACGGCACGGGGCCGGTCGACTCACGTACGACCAGACGCGGACGGCCGTCGAGCACGGGCGGGGGAACGTCCTCGCCGCAGCCGGCCAGGAGGGTGCGCGCGGCGGCCGCGCCGACGCGCTGCACCTGCTGGTCGACGGTGGTCAGCCGGGGATGGACCCAGCGGCCGAGCGAGAGGTTGTCGTAGCCGACCACCGACAGGTCGTCCGGCACCCGCAGCCCGGCGCGCTGCGCCGTGCCGATGCCGCAGACGGCCATGGAGTCGTTGGGGAACACGAGGGCGGTCGGCCGGTCGGGCAGGGAGAGCAGAGCCTCGGTGACGTCGACGGCCGCCCGCTCGGTGAAGTCGCTGTGCCGTACGGCGACGGGGCACAGACCGGCCTCGGCCAGCGCCTCCTCGAAGGCGTGCAACCGCAGCCGGGTGTGCAGCAGTTCGGCCGGTCCCGCGACGTACGCGACGCGCCGGTGGCCCAGCTCCAGCAGATGACCCACCGCCTCCCGTATGCCCGCACCCTGCTGCCCGAGGCCCACCCGGGGGACCGGCGATCCGGGGTCGGGGGCGCCCAGCAGGACGGCGGGCAGCCCGAGGCCGCGCAGCAGGTCCGGACGCGGGTCGTCGGCGCGGGCGTCGGTCAGGACGGCGCCGTCTATGCGGCCCTCGGCGGCGAGGCGTTCGTACAGCGCGCTCTCCTGGGCCATGTCGGCGACCAGGTGGAGCAGCAGACCGTAGCCCCGGGGGGCGAGTTCGCCCTCCAGGCCGGTGATCAGCTCGCTGAAGTGCGGGTCGGAGCCCAGCACGTCGGTGGGCCGCCGGACGACGAGCGCGATCGTGCGCGTACGGGCCCGGCGCAACGCGGTCGCGGAGGCGCTGGGGGACCAGCCGAGCTCCGTGGCCGCGTCCAGGACCCGGCGGCGGGTGGCCTCCGAGATCCGGCCGGTGCCGTTGACGGCCTGGGAGACCGCCGCGGTCGACACCCCGGCCGCCGCGGCCACGGCCTTGATCGTGGGGCGCGCGGGGGCACGCCCTTCGAGACGCTTGTTCACATTTTCACCGCTCCGCTGACGAGGGCCTGCTGCATCCGCTTCTGGAGCACGGTGTAGACCACCCAGACCGGGACCAGGGTCAGCACCGTGCCCGCGGTAAGGATGCCGTAGTCCGTCCCCGTCAGGGACTTGAGCGTGGGAAGGGCGACCTGCACCGTCCGCAGGTCCGGGTCGGGACCGATGATGACCAGCGAGTAGAGGTACTCGTTCCAGAACGTCAGGAAGTTCAGCAGCAGGATCGTCGCGATGCCCGGCATGCACATCGGCGTGTAGACGTGCCGCAGGACGGCGAAGGTGGACGCCCCGTCCATGCGGGCCGCCTCCTCCATCTCGCGTGGGATGGTCCGCATGAACTGCACGAGGATGACGACGGACAGCGGCATCGCCGTCGCCGGCAGGAACAGCACCATGAACGCCCGGGTGTGGAACAGCCCGGTGGCGGCGGCGAGCAGGAAGGTGGGGAAGAGCGCGGCGAAGGTGGGGACCAGGAAGCCGAGCGAGAACACCCGCTCCACCAGGGCCCCGAGCCGGCCCTCCGTCCGCGCGATCGCGAAGGCGGCGGGTATCGCGAGCACCAGGGTCAGCACCAGCGCCAGCGCGGTCACGAGCATCGAGTTGAGGATCGCGGGCCCGAGGTGCGCGGAGGAGAACGACTCGGTGAAGTTGGTGGTGGAGAAGGAGGTGGGCAGGGAGAACGGGCTCCCGAAGATCTGGTCGTTCGTCTTGAACGCCGAGACCAGCAGGTAGTAGAGGGGTACGACCAGCAGCACCATGTACAGCCAGGCGAAGATGTGCGCCGGCAGCCAGGACCTTCCGAACTTCATGGGACCTGCTCCGATCAGTAGTTCTGGCGGAAGACGCGGCGGATGGTGAGCAGCCCGGCGAGGCCGACCAGGAAGAGGACCACTCCGACGGTCTGGCTGTAGCCGAGGTCGGCCGCGATGAACGCCTTCTGGTACACGAGGAAGGACAACGTCGTCGACGAGCTCCCCGGGCCGCCCTGGGTCAGCAGCAGCACGTTCTGCGCCGAACCGAAGAGCGTCCAGAGGAACTGGAGCATCGTCACGACACCGACGAAGTCCCTGATGACGGGGAAGTGGATGCGCCACATGGCGCGCCAGTGACCGGCGCCGTCGAGCTGCGCGGCCTCACCGATCTCGTCCGGCACGCTGCCGAGCCGGGCCGCGAACAGCACGGCGGTGAACCCGATGCCGCTCCACACGTCGAGGAGGATGAGGGAGGCGAGCGCGGTGGAGGGCGACGCGAGCCAGGCGTCCGTGAGCGAGCCGAGACCCACCTTGTCCAGCGCGCCGTTGAGCAGGCCGTCCGGCGACAGGACCGCGTAGAACACCATCGCCTTGGCGGGGGTGGAGATCAGCCCGGGGATGAAGAGCAGGTACCGCAGGACGCGGTGTCCCGGCGGCTTCTGCGCGACGTAGTACCCGAGCATGTACGCGCCGACGATCATCAGCGGCACTGCCACGACGAGTTGCACCGCGGTGTTCTGCACCGCGTCCCAGAAGACCGGATCGTCAAGGACCGTGCTGATGTTGCCGGTACCGGCGAACGAGACCGGCTGGAGCATGCCCGGCCAGTGCAGGGCCGCGATGACGAAGATGGCGACCAGTGGGCCGACCATGAAGACCAGGTACCAGACCAGCGCGGGCACGGCGAGGATGACCCCGCCCTGCGTACGGCGCTTGGTGACGGAGGCGGACGGCGGGGGAGTGACCGGTCCGCGGACCGAGGCGCCGCCCGGGGCGGACGAGAGCATCGTCATAGGAGGACTCGCAAAGGCTCGGGCGCGCGGATCAGGCCGTGCGGTAGGCGGATTCCAGGGCGGAGCGCACGGAGGCCGCGCTCGTCCCCCGGGTGAAGGCGGTGCTGGTCGCGGTGATCAGCGGCTGGGTCGCGGTCGGCGGGACGTAGAGGTCGGGCAGGAGCGCCTGGCCGACCCGGTCGCCGAGCTGCTGGGCCTCGGCCACCAGCGGGAAGTCCTTGCTGACCGTGTCGGTCACCAGCGCCATGTCACGGCCGCTCTCGGTGATGAAGCGCGACACGATCTCGGGGCGGTACATGAAGCGGATGAACTTCTCGACCGAGGACAGCTTCTTGACGCCGTTCGGGCTGATCCAGAAGCCGATGAGGGTGAACGAGCGCAGGATGGTCGGCTTCTCGTGGGCGGCGCCCGGCGCGAGCGGCCAGCCGCCGATCTCGGTGTGCCCGGCAGCCTTCGCCGGGACCTTGGCCAGGGCGGAGGACATCGCGGACTGGATGGCCGCCGCCTCCGTGTTGTACTGCGTGGTCATCGAGTCGGAGGTCAGCCCCTGCGCCTTGTCGGCGAAGACGCCCGCGTCCCGGAGCGTCACGAAGTAGTCGATGCCCGCGCGGGCGCCCCGGCTCCCGCTGAAGTCCCCGGTCGTGTAGATCTGCCGGGCCTCCTCCGGGGTGAGGAAGGTCTGGATGATCTGGGCGAGCAGCTTCTGCCCCGTCCAGTCGTTGCCGCCGACGGTCACCGGTGCGATGCCCTTGGCCCGCAGCTTCCGCGCGGCACCGATGAGCTGGTCCCCGGTGGTGGGGATCGCGCCGACACCGGCGCGGTCGAGCAGATGGGTGTTGAAGGCGACCGGCCAGTTGGCGGCGAAGTAGGGGAAGGCGCGGATCCTGCCCTCGTCGTCGGTCCACTCGGTGAGCGCGGCGGGCAGGACGCGCTCGCGCAGGCCCCAGTCGTCGAGGTAGCCCTTGACGTCGACGGTGGCGCCGACGTCGGTCCAGGCGAGCGTCTTGTCGTACAGGTTGACCATGACCACGTCCGGCTCCTTACGGGCCAGCCGCGAGGTCTCGTAGACCTGGGGGAGGTCGTCGCCGTTGACGAGGTTCTTCACCCGGAGACCCGGGTTCTCCTTCTCGAAGTCCTTCACGGCGGCGGTGTACGTGGGCGAGCCCGGCGCGGTCGTGCCGAGCTGGGTGTGGACGACGAGCGTGCCGGGGTCGGAATCGGCCGAGGCGAGCGTGGAACAGCCGGACATTGCGGGCAGCGCGGTAGCGGCGGCGAGGCCGGAACCAGCGGCAAGGAAACCGCGCCGACTCAGGGGTGAGCGCACAGCGGGATGTCTCCAACCAGGACGTTAACCGGAGTGGTTAATCGATGTACCAGCGGGTTGCGAGAAACTTAGGTGCGAGGGAAGGAATGGTCAACCCCCGGTTGCGCATGCTGGAAAGGGCGACATTTCGGGCTGGCTGTGCCAGTCGTGTGGTGCGGGCTCGACCTGGCCGTGCTCTGTGTGCTGCGGGCCCGGTCAGCCTCCGGCGGCCCGCCGGCCTACGGCGTCCTGCGCACCGGCGGCCGCGAGCACCGACTCGGCCAAGCCGGCCACCGCGTGCCCCGCGCCCGCGTCGACGAGGTCCAGGCCCAGCCCGTCGACGGCGTCGAGCATGAGCCTCTGGTAGCGCTCCGTCCTGGCCAGGAACGCGTCCATCAGGAGCTGTTCCCGCGTCGTCGCGGCGTCGTAGTGCCCGGCCGCGTGCACCCGTGCGCGCAGCACCGCGACGTCGGCGGTGAGCCATACGGCGGCCGTGTGCCGGACCTTCAGCCCGGCGACGGGCACCGGCCGAAGCGCCGAGCCTTCCAGGACCAGGCCCGTACCGCGCCGCCACCGGTGGCGCGGGTCGTGACCAGCGCCTCGATGCGGGGCCACAGCCGCTCGTAGTGGTCGAGGACGGACCGGATCAGCTCGTCGACCGTGAGGGTCCCGTAGTGCTCGGCGACGTGCGGCGGCACCTCCCGCTCCGGCGTCCGCCAGGGCCTGCCCGGGTGCCGGGCCCGACCGTCGGTCGACAGACAGTCGAAGCCGAGCCTGTCCGCCACTGCCTTGGCGACGGCCGACTTCCCGACGTTCGACGTGCCCCCGATCAGGACCACTCGCACACCACGCATGCCCGCGACCCTAGCCGGGGCGGGGTGCGCGGCTCAGGCGGAGAGGCACCCGGCCTTGACGGCGGCGACGAAGGACGACCAGCCTGCGGCCGGTATCAACAGGGCCGGGCCCTGCGGCGACTTGGAATCCCGGACGGGGACGCCGGAGGGGTGGCCGTCCAGGACCTCCAGGCAGCTGCCGCCTTCGTTGCCGCTGAAGGTGGACTTGCGCCAGCCGGTGAGCGCGGAAGCGTCGGGAATGGTGTGTTCAGCCACGGTATCCGTAGTCCTTTGCGGTCGCCCTCATGAAGGTCAATGACTCCTGCAACGGCATCGCGTCGCCCAGGGCAAGATCGTAGGCGCCTTCGAGCCGCTCGACCATGGCCGGCGAGTCGTGCACCTTGCCGACTTGAATGCCCTCCGAGTAGGCCACAGGGGGCTGGTCCTCGAAGCGCATCAAAGTGAGCATGCCCTGCATGAGGGGGTGGACCCCGAGGCCGAAGGGCAGCACGTAGACGCGGACGCGCCTCTTCTCCACCAGACCCACGATGTGCATGATCTGCTCTGCCATGACATCCGGTTTGCCGACAGCGCGGCGTAGCACCGCCTCGTCGAGCAGCGCCCAAACCACAGGCCGTACCGGAGCGGCAAGGATCTTCGCTCGATCGAGCCGTGTGACAACGAGCCTGTCACATTCCTCTTCACTCACCGGAGGGAACGACGTGCTCAGAACCGCACGCGCGTACCTTTCCGTTTGCAGGATTCCCGGGACGAACGAGAGGGCGAACTCACGCAGCATCAACGCCTGTTGTTCGAGCACGAGAGCCGATTCGAAGTAGTCGGCGACCGCCGCGTCGTCGTCCGGAAGGAAGCTGCTCAGCACGTTTCCGGTGTTCAGGGCAGTGTCCAGCCGCCGTGCGTCCTCTTTCGACGGCACGCGACGCCCCGCCTCGATGTGTGCAATGTGCGAACGGGTCATCACCGCCGCGTCTGCCAGTTCCTGCTGTGTGAGCCCGGCCGCCCGACGCGTTTCCCTGAGCCATTCCCCATAGGTGTTACTCAACGTCGACTCCCATGTGACGAATGATTTGTCACCAACGACCCCCTGGCGAGCCTAGTCCCGGTCGTCCCACTCTGTGAGCGAATCGCTACTCAGCGACAGATGGCCAGGTGTCGGCCCCAGGCACGACCACGCGGCCATCGCCCACCCATGCAACGGAGTCGACGACGTGCTGCACTGCGCCATCCGCATCCTCGAGACGCTGCTGTGTCTCCTTCAACCGGTCCCGCCGGTCCCGCCGGACCTCCGGGTGCCCCCTCCTCCCGGGCCTGTGTCGTCCGAGTCGTTGCCGGAGCGCCCGCTGTGGCTCGCCATGTACGGCATCGACATCAGGCACTGCCCGAGGTGCGGCATGGGGCGGATCGTATGACCGGTCGGATCCCCGACGCGGCACGACTGCTGCCGTGGGCCGGCCCGGAGGGCAAGCCCTGCTATGTCATCGGCGACGGGACGGGGCACGTCTCCCGGATCGCGGACGGCACCGAGAGCGTCCAGCTCGCCATGGCTGCCGAACTGCTCGACCACGCGGCAGACATGCTCGACGACCGGCAGGTGACCGCAGCGCAACTCCGTTACGTGGTGGCGCGCCTGGCCGAGTCGCTGCGCGACGTGCACCGGATCGCCCGGAGCCGGGGTGAACGACTCGCGGCTCCGAGCGCCGGCCCCCAGGGCTGAGCGGGCGACCGCTCTCAGGCGTCGAGCACCGCTGCGACCGCTTCGATCTCCACGAGCTGGTCGTGGTACCCGAGGACCGTGACGCCCAGCAGTGTGCTCGGGGCGTCGTGTTCGCCGAAACCTGACCGGACCACGCCCCAGGCGGTCACCAGGTCCTCCTGCCGCGAGGACGCGACGAGCACCCGCGTACTGATGACGTCCTCCAGCGAGGCGCCGGCGTCGGCGAGGGCGGTGCGCATGTTCTCGAACGCCTTCGCCGCCTGGCCCGCGTAGTCGCCCACCGCCGCCGTCGAACCGTCCTCGTTCAGCGGGCATGCGCCGGCGAGGAAGATCAGCCGGGCGTCGGCGGGGGCGGTGGCGGCGTAGGCGTACTCGGCCACGTCGGACAGTGAGGCGGATCTGATGAGCGTGACAGCGCGGGCCATGGGTGTTCCGACCTTCGAAGAGGGGAGCGAGGGGCGCTCCATCCTCACAGGGCGCGGCTGTCACCGCCTCGTTTTTTCACGCCCGGGGCCAGGGGTGCGGCCTCTTCAGGGGGGTGGCCGCGGCGACGTTAGTCTGAGGATCATGCCGGACGACTCCCCTCTCATACAGAGCCTGCGTGCCGCGGTTTCCGCCGTACCCGCCGATGTGCCCCTGCGGCTGCACCTGGCCCAGCTTCTGCTGGAGGAGGGACGGTCCGATGACGCCGTCGCCGAGGCGGCCGTGGCCCTGCAGTACGTACCGGGCGACGCCCAGGCTCGGGCCCTGATGGCGCAGGCGATGGGCATGGCGCCGTCGTCGCCGGCGAAGCCCCCGCAGTCGGAGCAACGCCCGGGCCCGCGGGCCGGGTTCGACTGGAAGGCCGCCGCGGAACAGGTCGGGGACGCCGTGCCGCCGCGGTTCGCCGAGACGCCCGCCCGCGCGGACGGGCAGGACGATTCCGCGGATGCTGGCGCGTGGGACGTGGAGGAACCCGGCACCGTGCGACTGGCCGACGTCGGTGGCATGCAGGACGTCAAGGACCGTCTGGAGGCAGCCTTCCTCGCGCCTCTGCGCAACCCCGAGCTGCGCAAGCTGTACGGCAAGAGCCTTCGTGGCGGGCTGCTGCTGTACGGGCCGCCCGGCTGCGGCAAGACGTTCGTGGCGCGGGCGGTGGCCGGTGAGCTGGGCGCCGCCTTCCTATCCGTGTCGGTGAACGACGTCCTCGACATGTGGATGGGCAACTCCGAACGCAACATGCACGAGATCTTCGAGACCGCCCGCCGCCAGGCGCCCTGCGTGGTCTTCCTGGACGAGCTGGACGCACTCGGTGCCAAGCGCAGTCGTACCGCGCACAGCGGCATGCGCAACACGGTCAACCAACTGCTCAGCGAGTTGGACGGCATCGATTCGGCAGCGAACGAGGGCGTGTTCGTGCTGGCCGCCACCAACGTGCCCTGGGACGTGGACAACGCCCTGCGCCGCCCCGGACGCCTGGACCGGACGATCCTCGTCCTGCCGCCCGACAGAACCGCCCGGGAGGCGATCCTCCGCCACCACCTGCGGGAGAGGCCGATCGAGAACATCGACCTGAGCAAGCTGGCCAAGATCACCGACGGTCTGTCCGGCGCGGACCTGGCCCATCTCTGCGAGGCGGCGGCCGAGCGGGCACTGCTGGACTCGGTGCGTACCGGCACCGTACGCATGATCGGCATGAAGGACCTGCTGGCCGCGGCCGACGACGTGGTTCCGTCCGCGGAACCGTGGTTCGCCTCCGCACGCAACGTGGCGATGTTCGCCAACGAGGGCGGGATGTACGACGACCTGGTGGCCTACCTGAAGAAGAGGCGCAAGCTGTGACCGCGACCCTGCACCCCGCCGTGGAGCGGGCCGACCTGCTCATCGACCTGAAGCGGTACGAAGAGGCCAGGGAACTGCTGACCCAGAGGCTCGCGGAGGACCCCGAGGACATCCGGGCCTGGGTCAAGCTGGCCCGCAGCCATCTCTGGGACGAGAAGGGCGGCGCGAAGGCGCTGGAAGCCACCGAGCGGGCACTGGCCCTGAACGCCGAGGACACCGGGGCACTCACGATCCACGCCCATGCCCTGCGGGCGTCGGGCCGCTTCCCGGAGACGGAGGGCGTGCTGCGCGACGTGATCCGGCTCGACCCCGACCACTGGCACGGCTACGCGCTGCTCGCCGACTGGCTGTGGCGCATCAGGTTGATCCACTCCGGACAGGCCAACGGCGGCCAGGCACGGCGCGAGGACGTACTGCCCGGCCTGCGGGAGGCCGACGCACTCGTCCGGGAGGCGATCCGGCTGGGCCCCGAGGAGGTGTACGCCTATGAGGTGGGGTTGCGGATCGTCGACATGCTGGGCGACCGGGCCGCCGCCGACCAGTGGGAGCGGGCTGTCCTCCGGATCGACCCGCAGCATGAGGACGCCCTGACCCGGCAGGCGAAGAAGGCGGCGGCCGCCCCCGGCGTCATGGCGAAGGAGGCCGCCACCCTCTACGCCGACGCGCTGGCCTCCGCCCCCGGCTCGGAGCTGATGCAGCGCGGCCTGGACGACGCCTCCTACCGCCTGCTGCGCGGCGTCCGCTGGCTGGCTCTGCTCTGCCTGGTTTTCGCAGCCGTGGGTATCGACCTGTTCGAGACGGAGGGGGAGACCCAGCGGGAGCTGCCGCTCGTGCTCGGCCAGCGGCTGTGGGACCTCGTCCCCATGGCCGTCGTCTGGGTCCTGGGCGCACTGCTGCGCTACCGCCGCCTGCGCGCCGGTGTCCAGGTCAACCTGCGATCGATCATCCGGCGCCGCACGTGGCCCCGCATCGTCCTGGGCCAGGCGGCGTGGGTCATGCTCTGTGCGTTGTTGATCATCCAGATACCTTGGACGGAGCGCACGGTTCCGCTCGTACTGTTCTGGGCCGGCCTGGTGCCGACGGTGGCGACGATGTGGTTCGACCGGAGGAAGACCGGCTGAGCCGGACGGCAACCTGAGGGCCCCGGTTACCGCACGACTTCGCTCACACAGCCCGGGTTCAACTGTCCCGTCGTCCCGCCCGCCTGGTGAAGCGCCGTATCCCCCTTCGGGTGGGCGCGAGAGGCGTGTCCTCGGGGGCGACCGGGCGCGGAGCCGCGGGCAGGGCCGCCGCGGGGGTGGGGGCCGGGGTCTCCGCGTACGGGCTGCCCCGTTCGATCCGGCTCCGGACGGCCTGGGCCATGGCGTGGTGGGACGGTTCCCGCAGCAGACCTTCCGCAGACAACTTCTCCCACATGTGGAGCAGCTCCTGCCCCCTGGTCGCCACCTGAGCCTGGTCCTGGAGCCGCTGCCACGCCGCGGTGGCACGGGCCACCTCGGGCACGGCCCGGTGCAGATCGCTGCCGCAGCGGATGCGCGCGACGGTCAGCGCGAGGCCGGTGGAGGTCGTGTAGTCGCCGCGGCGATAAGCGATGTACGCCTCGATCGCCCTGGCCTCCAGTGACAGTTCGTCCTCCGCGCCCCGGCGCAGGGTCAGATGCTCCCGCAGTGCGCCGGCGAGGACGAACGCGGCGTGCAGTTCCTCACGCTGAGCGTGCTGGATGATCCGCTCGACGCGGGCGAGCGGAGGAAACGCCTTCTCCTCGGCGGTGGTTCGCTCACGCCCGGGCGGCAGGTCCTCCTCCTCGGCGATGGTCCGGCTGGAGCCGTCGGGAAAGACTCGAAGCCGCGCCACCTGCCGCACACTGCGGTCGATGACGGTCGCCGCCACCGGAGTTCCCAGGGTGCGGGCGAACATGGCCACAGCGTCGAGAATCGCCTCGTTGGGCGGGCGGGTGCCGCCCATCGCCAGCAGGTGGCCGTTGACGACCGTCGACCCGTCCTCCGCCACGTAGGCGTCGAGACGGATGAGTGGCTGTGCGCTGAGTGTGGGGAGGTTCCCCGCGTCACGGGGCGTCAACGAGTGGGACATCCGCTCAGACACCGGACCGGAGCACGCCGAGGACGGCCATGGAACAAGGCGGTGCAGTCGCTTGTCCGGGCCACGGAACGTGGACCATATGGTTCGCCTCCGAGGTACGTGCCCGTGTGCGTGGTGTCATTCTAATAGATGATCAGGTCACCGGTCCGGGCGGATGCCAGGCCGGTCCGGGGCACGTCGTGCAGCACGCGTCCGGCCGGTCGTCCCTGCCGCAGCGCGAACCACAGCTCCGTCCGTACGTCCACGTCGTCCAGGTCCGTGTCCAGCAGTGCCGCGGGGCTCAGCCGGCAACGCAGAGTCCCGGCCAGGGAGGGCAGGTGAATGGGGCCAACCGTGGCGACGATCTGGTGCGATCGGAAGGAGGCTGGCTGAGCCGGACAGAGCACCGAAGCCCGCGCCCTTGAAGATGTACGTCATCGGGTCGACGAAGCGGCCCACCTTGCCCGCCGCGGACAGGGCCTTGGCCGCGAGCGCGGCCTTGCCGCCGCCGGCGACCGCGCCGCCGGTGCCGCCGGTGAAGACGGTGGTGACGACGTTGAAGGTGACCGCGCCGGCTGCCCGAGAAGGGTTCTCGCCCCACTGGTCGTAGGCGATCAGCGCCTTGCCCGTCTCCTTCACCGCGGTGCGGGACTCACGCAGCCAGGTCGGCAGGTCCTCGTCCTTCGCCGTCCAGAACTGCACCGCCGCCACCGGGCTCAGATGTCCTCGGCGTCAATGCGAAGGAGCCGCCACTCTGCACGCCGACGTGCTGTTCTTCGCTCCCGGCTCGGCATAGAGGCTGCCCAGATGGACGATCCTTACTACTGTCAGGTAGGGAACTCGCCGAGCCATTCGCGCTGGAGGAGGTGCTTGGGCAGGTACTCGGATTCGACTCCGATTGTGAACCCGCCGTCGTATGCGAGACAGGCGATGGCAAGCGGCCCCAGAGCGAAGCTTCCGTCGATGTCCTTCTCCCGTTCCTCATTCATGGTCCAGTAAGCCTTGTGCAGCTTCAATGCGTCAGCCAGAGCGGGACTGAAGCCCTCTTCGTCCTTGCGCACGAAGTGGTAAAAGAGGTTGATCGGCGGATAAAGCACACCTTGCAGCATGTCTCGCGGAGTGATCCGGGTCGCTGCCGGATCCGACGCCTCGATCGTGGCAATTAGTTTGTCCACCAGTCCCGGGCGCCGCAGCCAGTAGGTCTGTAGGACATCCACCCAGTTGTACACGAACTCGTCGTAGGAACCATCAGGTGACCGGAGCATTTCCAACCGGATCTCGCAAAGTTGCGTCATCCGTTGCTGTTCGCGACAGATAACAGCAAGCCAGAAAGCTGTCAGCCAGTTACCCGCATCGGCAGTTGACATAGAGCCGAGTGCCGGAATGGACCGCAACTTTCGATCGATACGGCACTCGATGGTCCCATTGCTCGCACCGGTCACGGCGAAAAGCGTCGAGCCCAACTGCATCGCGTTGACTGCGGCTTCCCATGTTTCAATTGCTGCGGCGCGGGGGTCAATGACGCAGCGGGCGTGCAGCGCCAAAAGGGATGTTGTAAATGTGAAGTCGATCAGGTCTGCTGACTCTTCAAGCTCATCAATGTCCTTTGCCTGGCTCCTGGTTAGCCGATCTGCAAAATTTTCGGCATCAGGGCCACCCGGCATGTCGTGACGGGTGATATTTGCGATCACGGAAGAGTCCTTTTGGTGATGTCGAACCGCCGGTACTGATATCCAGTGTACCTGCCCGCGTTCTTCTCCCCCTTGACTACGACGTATTCCAGCTTTCCGTCCCTGAGTGCATCCCTCAGAGCGCGAACGGCTTCGTCTTCGCCGCGTTTCGACATAGCTTTCATGATGTCGAGGAAGTACTCTCTGCTCCCTTGGGAACTTGCCTACCATTCGAAAGCGTGCGCCTGCCGAGCTCTGTCCCAGGGCTGCTCTTGGCCTCGACAACGACGACACGCCCATCGTCATGCTTCGATACTTGATCGAACTGATCATTTCCATTCTTCGGACCGAGGAGAGGCTGACGGTCGAAGCCCAAGTGGCGCTGGGCAATGTAGTGGTGTGTGGCGACCTTCTCTCCGAAGGCTTCGGCCGCCTTACTCATCTCGGTGTGTGATTCCTTGTAAGTGCCCTTTGATTCACCCCAGAGCCCGGCCGATTCGTGGGTCGGCTGGCTAGCGTGAGCCCTTCCAGCTTCCGCTTTCCAATCGGTAATAAGTTGTCCCATTGTACGGCGAAGTGTCGTTTCTGGGCGGCCTCGTCAAGAATTGCAAGTCTGGCATCGCTCGTGACAGTGTCCGCACTCACCTTGACGTAAGCGGCATCTAGGTAGTGGGGAGAGGGCGGTGCTGGCGCATCCTTGGCGCGGATCCAGGGGGAATCTTCCGAAAGTCGGGTGAGTTGCGGTGGAGTGAGCCCGCTCGTGTCGTAGGTCTCCAGGTTTTTGCGAGTGCCATCTTTCCGGTAGTGGTGATCGAAATAGCCTGGTTCTTCATTGGCACGGTAAACTTAGATGTCTTCGATCTGCTCCAAGGCGAGTGAACCAGGAGGGCCGTATGGATTCGGCCCCTCACGCATGAAGCGAGGACGCGGTACGGGCTGGGGCGTAACAGCACTATCGCCAGCCGGAGTGGTCGCGTCGTTCCCCGTGCGGGCTGCGCTGTCAAGGCTGCCGGTGCTCGGTGTCGCGGGGTGCCTGGAGCCGCCGGTAGGGCCATTGTCGGCTGCGTGGCTGCCGGGCAGGTCTTGGTTGTTCGCAGGACCTGTGCCGGGCGTCTCTGTTCGCCCACCGGGCAGTCCGTTGCCGGCGTTACCGCTGGACAGGCTGTTGCTCGGCAGGCCATTGTTGACCCACCGCCGGGCGCTGGGTTGACAGCTCCGCCACCCTGCGCGCCGTCTGCGGCCCGGCCGACATCTCCCAGCTCGTCGCCCACCCGCGCCCCCGCCCCCACCAGCACCGGCTGCCGTGCCGGGGTCTCCACCCGGGCGTGGTCCGGGGTGTCCGCGTCGAAGTCGGCTTTGCCGGGTTCGACGCGGGCTTGATCGGCGCGTTGGACGAGGCTGCCGCTCTCGTCGTACAGGTTGCCCTCGCGGTCAGCGTAGGCGGCGCCCTCGTCGAAGGGGTTCTTGAGTGTGCCTTCCGGGGTGGGGCGTTGTGGGGCTGAGCCAGCAAGGCAATCGGGTTGAGGCCCCATTGCCCGCTCTCCGTACGTGAAGGTGTTCCGCAGGGGTGACGCGCGGTACCTGGGGACGACCAACGGTGACACGGCAGTAGCCGTGGACGTGCTGATGCTCGCTGTTTCGGCGCTGACCCGTGAGCCGTGGGACTTCCGATTCGCCGCCCTGGTGACGCTGCAGGCGCACAACGTGATGGGGGCGCGAGGTGGTCGGCTTCGACCTGGTGGCGCTCCATTGGGGAGACACCGCAGGAGTGGGCCGCCGCAGGGGCTCCCTGTTGCACGTCCTCGATCTGGTGCCGTTCCGTCACGCTGGGAAAAGTTGACGCACGAGCCGCCCCGAGCAGAAGGGTATTCGAGTGCGTATCGGTGGATGGTGGAGCAGCCCGCCCTCGGTGGCGCGCGTTGGCAACCTCACAGATTGGACTGCACGTACCTGGCGATCTCTGTAAGCCGTTGCTCGTTCTCAGCAGGCATCTCGTAATTATTCGCCCTCAGGCGCGCAAGAAATTCACCGGGTAGTTGTACGCGATGGTTCCAGACGTAGAACCAGAGGTCGCCCCGCCAGATCCATTCATTGTCACTCAGGATCGAGTCCCCCCCGAGTACGGTCTTGCCTGAGCCCAGGACGTCGCGGGAGGAGCCCATCACGCTGAAAATATCGTGCCCAGCCAGTAGGTACTCTGTGATCTTCTTCGCGTCTGTGTAGGGGGTCGGCATAACGAAGTCCTGGACGCTTCCTGCGGCCTGTCCGAAAGACGGTGCCCATAGCTCCTGAAAGAAACCAGCGATTTGCATGCGTAATATCCTCTACTAGTGCGCTAGGGGCAAGAACGTTCGCCAGTATCCTCCATCGAAGATGGTCGGCGTCTGGCCGGGTCCTAGCCTTGTGCTCACACCAACCTTGTTGGTGGGAGCCATCACGGGTACTCCCAGTTCGTTAGCGACGGACTGGGCTGCAGGAACATCGAAGGCTCCTTCTGTGACCGTTCCTGTGTGGCACGAAACCAGCCGTACGGGGCCCCCGGCATAGCTTGGGTTAGCGCGGATCGCATTGGCGATGTGCGTGGGGTGGGTGTCCCCCGCAGAGAAGCCAGAACCAGCTTCATTGACCCGGCCAGGCTCGAAGAATCCTTGATTGTTCCCGTGGACCACCACGTCGTGGTATCCGTTTAGCGGTCGGACGTAGTCAAAGTTGACCTTGGTGCTCCTGTCGTAACCGATGGCCGTTCTGCCGTCGCTGAAGTAGACAGGGTCGCCAGTTTCCAGTACGTAATGGCCAGGTTCCTTGGGTGGTGCCGGAATGGTGGACTCAGGTGAGACACGCGCTTCGAAGTCGCGGCGAGTGGCCATGTCGGCGGCCTCGCTACTGGAAGCACCATCAAATTCAGGCAGGACTGATTCGTCCTGGCCATCCGGTACATCGGGGCGATCGCCGCCCCCAGGTACTTCGTCGGAACCGGGGCCGTGACCACTTGAGTCATGTGCGTGCGTGCTGTCAGAGGAATGACCTGCGGGAGCGGATGATCCCGCTTCGTCACGCGCTCCAGCCATTTCCGGAACCCTGACCGGGGTCTCCACGCGGGCTTGATCGGCGCGTTGGACGAGGTTGCCGCTCTCGTCGTACAGGTTGCCCTCGCGGTCAGCGTAGGCGGCGCCCTCGTCGAAGGGGTTCTTGAGTGTGCCTTCCGGGAGCGCGATCACTCCCTCCGGGAGTCTGACCGTGCCGTCCGCGAGCCGGACCGCTCCCTCCGGTATCGCCGTGCCCGCGGGGAGGTCGACCGTGCCGTCGGACAGGCGTACCGCGCCTTCGGGGAGGGTGAAGACGTTGTCCGGGAGTGGCGGTATCTCGATGGTGCCCAGGCCCTTGAGGCCGGTCATGACGTCGCCGATCTTCGTGAGGCCGAAGCCCGCGCCCTTGAAGATGTACGTCATCGGGTCGACGAATCGGCCCACCTTGCCCGCCGCGGACAGGGCCTTGGCCGCGAGCGCGGCCTTGCCGCCGCCGGCGACCGCGCCGCCGGTGCCGCCGGTGAAGACGGTGGTGACGACGTTGAAGGTGACCGCGCCGGCTGCCCGGGCGGGGCTCTCGCCCCACTGGTCGTAGGCGATCAGCGCCTTGCCCGTCTCCTTCACCGCGGTGCGGGACTCACGCAGCCAGGTCGGCAGGTCCTCGTCCTTCGCCGTCCAGAACTGCACGGCCGCCACCGGGCTGAGGGAGATGGCCACACCGGTGGCGAGCTGGGCCAGGCCCTTCCAGGCCTGCCCGGCCGCGTCCCAGCCGTCGACGCCGACCAGGGTGCCCAGGCCCTTGATCGTGCCCCAGACCCCGTCGACGAAGAAGCCCTTGGTGAAGTCCCAGGCGTGTTCCCACACCTGCCAGCCGGGCGTGGACTCGACGAGCGGGTCGCCCCAGGGGAGGCCTTCGGCGTGCTTGAGGGTTTCGGCGTCGAAGCCGTACTGGTTCTTGCTGTCCGAGCCGTCGCTCGTCTTCAGGGGCAGGAGACAGACCAGGGCGACGATCTTGTTGTAACAGGCGACCTCCGCCTCCTGGAACGCGGCCAGGGTCTCGGCGATCTCGTCACGGCGCTGGTTGTTCTCCTCGATCAGGTCGCCGTCCTCGCGCCACTTGTCGTCGGCGTTGATCTTCACGAGGAACGCGCCGGCGTCCCGCTTGATCTCCCTGAGCTTCTCGACCAGCGGGTAGACCTCGTCCGAGTACGTGCTCAGTGCCCCGGCGATGGACTTGAGGTCGGACTTCAGGGTCTGCCCGCTGGTCTCCACCGGCTTCGTCGTCGCGAACAGCTGGTCCGCCTCGGGCGCCTGGTAGAAGGCCTGGAGGCCGCCGAAGCTGCTGTGCACGTCACCGGTGGTCGTCGCGATGGTCTCCGCGGCCGAGGTCAGCTCGGTGACCTTCACATCCAGTGTCGCCAGGTTTCCCGTGAAGACCGGTATGCCTTCGAGGGGGATCGGCTTGTCGTTGCTCACTTGTGCCCCCCGGGAGCATCCTTCAGCAGGTCCAGCCGCACGGCCTTGGCCGCGTCCTGGGCGTGCTTCGCCGCGTCCAGGTCGCCCGCCACGTACTCGTTGGTGGCCTTCGCCGCCCCCAGCACGGCGGCCTGGATACGCTCCGCCATCGACTTCAGGTAGCCCTGGCGCGTCTCCAGGTACTGGCTCAGCGCGGAGGCCACCGGCCCGAGCGTGGGTGCCGACAGCGGGGCCGCGCCCACCGGCACCGGGCCCTGCAACGGCACCGAGGCCTCCGAACCCGGCACGGCGGTCCCCGCGGCCGTCGCCGCCTCCGACATCGTCGTGACCAGAGCCGTCAGAGCCTTCTCCAGGTCACCCGCATGCGTGCCGGTGACCTGCAACTGGCCCTGCACCCCCTGCGGCTTGATGTCCCACGCCGTCATGAACGCCCACCCCCGTGTACCCCTGCGCCGAACCGTCTCGCTGCCCCGTCCGGGTCGGAGGGAACGTTCCTCCAACCCGAACGCGCCCTACGTCAGCCGATGTTGTCGACCGCTGCCTTCGCGCGTGCAAGCGTCTGCTGCGCGGTGCCGTCGTTCTTCTCCAGCGTCGTCTTCAGCAGCTGGATGATGTTCCTGACCTCGGTGGAGGTGTTGTTCCAGCGGATTTCCTTGCCGTGGTACTCGTCCGCCACACCGTCCGCGGCGAAGTCCAGCATCGCTGCCTTCACCTGCGCGTCCCGCGCCGAGATCACCTGCTCCAGGCGGGCGATGACCGCCTGGATGTTGCCCTGCGCCTCCGTGGACGCACCCGTGTCGTAGGAGCGGCGGTCGCTGTCCGTGGCCATAGTCGATTACTCCCCGTGGAATGAGATCCGAGCCTGCGAGTGGAAAGAGGGGCGGTCAGCCGCGACCGGAGAAGCGGGCGGCGTCGAAGTTCGCCGATGCCATCTGCGACCTCGCGTTCTCGCCCTGCTCCTGGTCACCCTCACCGAACGCGGCGTCCATCCCCGACTGGCCACCGAGCAGCGCGGCCAGAGAGCCGTTCAGCGCCGCGGTGATCTCGTCCGAGCGGATCTTGAACGAGTCGAACGCGGCCTTGCCGGCACCGTTGAACTTGCCCTCCAGGGGCTGCGCCGCCTGGATCAGCTGATTGATCAGCGTGCCCAGGTCCGTGCTCGACTCCGAGGAGCGCGACATCAGGTTCGTCAGAACCGATGCCCCCATGTCGAACTTCATCAGGTTCCCCCCACCAGACTGAACAACCGTACGAATCACCATGTCTATCAACCCGGACATCGCTGATGCAATCAGCAATCAGGTCACTGTGACCATCCCAATACACTTCGGCGGAAGACCCCCGTCACGCACCCTTCAGATGCCGCATCAGCCGCTCGTAGTCCTGCCAGCCCGCCAGGTCCGACGGATCGCCCGGCAGGGGGTAGTACAACGCGGGGCGTGCCCTGGGGCCGAGCTGAACGGGCTTCGCGGTCAGGGGCGTACGCCGGGCACGGTCGCCCGGTATCGCGCGGACCTCGTCGGCGCCCAGCACGAAGGCCACCGGGACGCCCGGCCCTTCGAAGCGGGGAGGCACCGCGAGGTCCCGGCGGGCTTTGCGGACCTGTACGAGCATCGACTGGAGCCGGTGGCGCGTGGCGAGCACCTCCGCGGCCCGGGGCAGCGCGTCCAGCGGCATCTCCTCGTCGGCGCCGTAGCCGAACGCCAGCGTCACCTCCTCCTCCACTCCCGCCGTCGTGCGGGTGACGCGCACGGTGGCGAGCCCGGGGCGTTCCGGGGTGCCGACGACCACGGTCCAGGTCGGCCGGGGGGCCCGTTCGAAGGCGAGGTCCGTCAGACGCTGCGGTGACCAGGGAAGGTTGGCGGGTTCGGCCGTCCCCCAGCCCGCCGGGGGCGCGCCGGTGAGCTCGCGCCACACCGACTCCAGGCCGCCGCCCAGCACCAGTCGGTCGTCGGCGGGGTGGATCGAGCGGAACGTCAGTGCCAGCTGCCGCTCGCCGGTGTCCGACACCTCTCCGTAGGACGCGGCGACCGGGCTCCGCGGATCGTCCGCGGTCGAACCGGGGCCTTCGACCGGTGCGAAGATGCCGTCCTGCCAGCGCAGCACGGCACCCGACAGCCCGTCGTAGTAGCCGTCGCGTTCGTCCTGGACGATCCAGCGCGACGGCCACGTTCCCAGGAGGTGCCGAGCGGCGGGGGAGAGTGTCGTGCCGGACGGTGCGACGACCTGGAGTCCCAGCCCGGCCTCCGTGGCGGCCCGGTAGGCGTCCGCGAGCCATGCCGTCAGGGCGACCACCGGACGGTCCTGGATGACGACCGCGACCTTCTCGGTGAGTACGTCGACGGCGGGGACCGCGGCGGCCGGCGTGGGCGCCACGCTCACACCGTCGGTCGGCACCACGGCCAGCGAACGGGCGGCCTCCGGGGGCCAGGCGGAGCCGCCGGCCAGGTGGGCGAGCCGGGCGGCGAACGTGCCCGCGAGCTGTTCGGCCTCCGTGACACCTGTGGTGGCGCGGGCCTCCGTCCACCAGAACGGGACAGCCGGCGCCGTGGCCCCGAGCAGTCGCTCCGCCTCGCCGGCCACCTGGACGAGCAGCGGTGCCTCGACGGAGACCAGGGGACGGCCCTCCGGGTCGCAGAGCTGTACGACGGCGCCGTCACCGTGGGTGCCCACCAGCTTGTCGGGACCCCCGGAGAGCAGCCCCACGAGCACGGTCCACGGGTCGGGCATGCGGGTGGTGAGGGCGATGACGTCCTTGGTCATTGGGTCGTCCGGTCCTTCGTCGTTCGTGGAGGTGTGCCGGTGGTCAGCCGGGCGTGTACACGGTCTGTATCAGGCGGTTCGCGTAGCCCCGGCGGATCAGCACGCCGCGTCCCGGCGGCTGTCGGGTGGCGTACACGCCAGGGAACAGCTGGCCCTCGCTGCGGTCGCCCGTCATGAGGACGGCCGAGGCACCGGACTCGCGCAGGCCCTGCACCAGCGGCTCGTACATCCCGCGCGACGCACCCGCGACGCGGCGCGTCAGGACGAAGTGGAGGCCGATGTCCACCGCGGACGGAATGTACGGCAGGAACGGCGAGAGAGGCGACTGGCCGGCCGTCGTCAGTACGTCGTAGTCGTCGATGAGGACCACGATCCGCGGACCGCCGCCCCAGTTGCCGGGCTCCAGGTCCTCGACGGGCGTGCTGCCGTCGGGCAGCCGCTTCTCCAGCTCGGTGGCGATCCCGGCCGAGAGGCCGGAGCACAGCTTGGCGTTGTACGCGTAACCGCCCCTGAACTCCTCGGGGATCGCGCCGCGCAGACTCCGTCGAGGGTCCATCACGGCGAAGACCAGCTCGTCCTCGCCGTAACGGTCGATCAGCCCGGCGGCGACGGTCCGCAGGAGATTCGTCTTCCCGCACTCGCTGTCACCCATGACCAGCAGGTGCTGGTCGTGCTCGAACAGATCCAGGAGGACGGGCTCCAGCGCCGTCTGGTCGACGCCGATCGGTACCCTCCGGGGCTCGGCGGCAGGGCCCGGCAGCAGGTGCGGTTCCAGCACGTGCGGCAGGACCCGCACCGGCTGGGCGACCTCTCCGCTCCATGTGGCGCGGACCGTACGGGCCGTGCGCTCCAGGACCGCTCCCAGGCCGGTGGCGTCGGCGAGCCCGTCCGTACGGGGCAGAGCCGCCTGGGCGAAGAGCTTGCCGTCGGTGAGGACGCGGCCGGGCTCGTCGGGGGACAGGGTCTGGGAGAGCTTGCGGTCGATGCTGGACTCGCCCGGGTCGTTCAGCCGGAGCTCCAGGCGGGTGCCGAAGGTGGACTGGGTGGCGATGCGTACGTCGTTCCAGCGGAGCATGCCCGCGACGACGTGGATTCCGTAGCCGCCCCCGCGCTTGAGGATGTCGACGACGGCGTCGTCCAGTTCCTCGAAGTCGTCGCGCAGCGCGCCGAACCCGTCGATGACGAGCACGATCTCGGCCGAGGCGAGCTGAGGCAGCCTGCCCGCCGCGTGCAGGGTGCGCAGCTGCTCGACGGAGTCGATGCCGTGCTCGCGGAAGAGCTCCTCGCGGGTGGCGAGCATGTTCCGCACCTCTTCGACCGTGCGTCCCGCGCGCTCGCGGTCCGCACGGCCCGCGACACCGCCGACGTGGGGCAGGCCCGACAACGCCTGGAGGCCACCGCCCACCAGGTCGAGGCCGTAGACGCCGACCTCCTGCGGGGTGTGGGTCAGCGCGAGCGAGAGGACGAACGTACGCAGGAGAGTCGTCTTGCCGGACTGCGGGCCCCCGATGAAGGCGGCGTGACCGCCGGCCACGGTCAGGTCCAGGAACCACCGGCCCTGCCACTGCTTCGTCGGGTCGTCGAGCAGACCGAGCGGCACCTGGAGCGGGCCCCGGCGTCCGGCGAGCTGCATGCCGCGCGGGCCGGCGTCCAGCGGGCCCGCCACGCTGTCCAGGGTGAGAGCGGCCGGCAACGGCGGCAGCCAGATGCTGCGCACCGGTCCGGCGGCACCCTCCAGCTGTCCGACGACGACGCCCAGCTCGGTCGGCCCCGTCTCGCGGCGCCGCGTCGAGGGCTCCTGCGGGCCGGAATCGCCGGATGCGGAGAAGGTGTTGAACGCCTCGTACTCGAGGGCCAGCGGGCCCGTCTCCTCCTCGTCCGCGCGCTGGACGGGACCTCGGTAGCCCCCCGAGACGTAGCTGGCCTTGAAGCGCGCGTAGTGGCTGGTGTCGACCTTGAGGTAGCCGAAGCCCGGCAGCGGCGGCAGATGGAAGGCGTCCGTGGTGTCCAGGACCGTGCGGGACTCGTCGGCGGAGAAGGTGCGCAGACCGAGCCGGTAGGAGAGGTAGGTGTCCAGGCCCTTGAGCTTGCCGCCCTCGATGCGCTGGCTGGACAGCAGCAGATGCACGCCGATGGAGCGGCCGATACGGCCGATGGACAGGAACAGGTCGATGAAGTCCGGCTTGGCTGTGAGGAGTTCACCGAACTCGTCGATGACGACGAACAGGTGCGGCAGCGGGTCCAGGTCGGGCCGCTTCTCGGCGCGCAGCGCGGCGTAGTCACCGATGTCGGCGACGTTGCCCGCGTCCTTGAGCGCCTGCTGGCGGCGCTTGACCTCACCGGCGAGGGAGGCGTGGACGCGCTCGACGAGACCTGCCTGGTTCTCCAGGTTGGTGATCACACCGGCGACGTGCGGCAGGTTCGCGAACGGTGCGAAGGTCGCGCCGCCCTTGTAGTCGACGAGGACCAGGGCAAGGTCCTCCGGCGGGTGCGTGGCCACCAGGGCGAGGACCAGGGTGCGCAGCAGCTCCGACTTCCCGGACCCCGTGGCGCCGACGCACAGGCCGTGCGGACCCATGCCGAGCTCCGAGGACTCCTTCAGGTCGAGGAGTACCGGTTCGTGGGAGTCGCTGATGCCGATGGGCACGCGCAGGAAGGCGCGTTCGCCGCGCGGGGCCCAGAGCCGGGACAGGTCGAGCCGGGCCACGTCGTCGATGCCGAGCAGGCCGGCGAAGTCGACGGGGCCGGACAGCGGAGCGTCGACGAGCGACTCGGCGGACAGGCGCAGCGGTGCCAGCATCCGGGCCAGACCTTCGGCGAACGGGATGCCGACCTCGTCGACGGTGCCGTGGGCGCTGACCGGTTCCTGCTCCCGCAGGTCCTCGATGAGCACTTCGGTGCCTTCGACGGTGATCCGGATGCCGACGTGCCCCGGTTCCTGGACGCGCTGTTCGAGCAGATGCAGGACCGTGACGCCCATGTCGCGCAGCCCCACAGCGTCATCGGGCCGCGGCAGGTCGACTGCGTCCTCACCGTGGCCGTCGGTGACGACGAGCAGTCGGGAGGTCATGGACAGGGCGTCCTTGCCGGCCAGGCCACGGCGCAGCTCGGCCGCGTAGGAGGCGCGGCGGCGGAGTTCGGGGCCGAGCTGCCGGGCGAGCTGGGGGGCGGACGGGGCGATACGCCGGGCGGCGACCGGGCCGTCCAGCTGGTCGGGGTCCAGCAGGTGCGGCAGCCACTTGGCCCACTCCCAGTCGGCGACCCGGTCGCCGGGCACGGCGAGAGCCATCGCCACGTCGTCGGGGGCGTGGGTCGCCGCCGCTTGCACGAGGAGGGCGCGGACCACCCGCAGGCAGTCCTCGCGGGGGCCGACGACGCTGATGTTGCCGACCCGGTCGAGCGGGACGGTGAGCGGGAGTTCGGTGCCGGTGCGGAAGCGGGTCATCAGCGCCGACGCCTCGTTGAGCATGAAGAGGTCGGGCGGGGTGAGGACCGACGAGCCCTGGTCGGCGATCCTCAGATCACGTACGGGCATCTCGCCGGTGCCCAGCCGCACCCGGAGGAAGTCGGCGTCGACACGGCGGCGCTCCCACAGACGGGCCGGGTCCCGCACGATGTCGTAGAGGGCGTGCGGCGGCGGGTTCAGTACGTCGGCGAGCTCACGGCGCGCCCGCTCCTCGCCCGAGAGTTCCTCCCGCAGGTCCTCGACGTAGGCGAGGTAGGCCTCGCGCTGGGTCCGGCGGGTGCGCTGTGCCTTGCCGCGCTGCGAGAAGAGCAGCGCGACGGAGCCGATGACCGTGACGACCAGGATGATCGCGCCCAGAGCGGCGAACTGGCTGTTGCGGACGACCGTCATCATCACGACCGACGACATGACCCCGGCGACGGGCAGCAGCGACATCGCGATGTTGCCCGCCTTCCCCTCGGGGAGGTTGGGCGGGGCCTCGATGATGCGTGCCTCGGTGGCTGCCGGCGGCCGGGTGGTCCTGGCCGGGCGGTGTATCAGTCGGGTACTCATGATCGTCCGTCACTCGCGGTCGGGCTCGGGCTCGGCATGGGTCAGCGACGCTTCTGCGAGAGCTGGAAGACGTCCGCGGCGAGGCGGGTGGCGGCCTGCCTCGTCGAGCGGGCGAGCAGCTCCGTGCGGATGGCGCCGCCGGCGGCCAGATGCCGGTCGTAGGGGAGGACCTGGACGCTCGCGCCGGTGGATCCGAGCTTCTGCGCCGCCTTGCCGAGGTCGATCCCGGCGCGGGGCGTCTGCTCGGTGAGGACGACGACCGTGCCCTCGATCACGTGGCGGGGCAGCCCCTTCACCCACTCGAGCACGTTGTACGTGCTCGTGACGCCCTCCAGGGTCGCCGGGGCGGTCAGCACGCGGGCCTGGGAGGCCGAGAGCGCGACCCGGGCGACCTCCGCGGGCAGCGTCTCGCAGTCGACGACCGTCACCCCGAAGTAGCGCCGCAGGGAGACCATGACCCGTTCGTACGCCCTCGTGTCCAGCATCGCGCCGATCCGGCCCTGGCTTCCGGGCAGGAGCCAGGCGTTGTCGGGAAGTTGGACGAGGTAGCCGGTGACGTCCAGCAGCGACATCTGCGGTTCGACGATGTCCGCGACGTCACCGGTGGTCCAGCGCAGGGACTGGGAGCCGAGCCTCAGTGGCAGCGAACCGAGCGCCGGATCGGCCTCCACGAGGAGGACCGGGTCCTGCCGGTAGTGGGCGTACGTGGTGCCGAGCAGTGCGGCGACGGTCGACTTGCCCGCGCCGCCCCGGATGGAGGTGACGGCGATCTGGCGGCCGGTCGTCACAGGCTGCTGGAGCCGCTCGGCGGTGCGGGTGATCTCGGCGACCTCGCGCGCGGCGGAAGAGGAAACGATACGGCGCAGGGCATGTGCGGCACGTGCCGCGAAGGGCTCCCCATGGCGCGGCTTGCGTACCGCCCCGGCCAGGCCGTCGTCCACCACCGGCCGGGAGTCGGGGGTGCTGCGGGGAGCCCGGGCACCAGGCGTGTACGGCGCCGGAGCAGGCCGTTCCTGGCGTTGGTGAGCGGCCTGAACGTTTTGACCGGGCGCACCCCTCGCAGGGCCGGCGTCCGGCACCGGGGCACCGGGGGCGGGGATGTCCGTGCCCTGCGAGTGGGCGCCGACGGCGTGTGCCGCATCGCCGGGGCGACGACCGCCACCGGGGGCAGCGCCTCCCAGGTCGCGCAGTACATCGCCCTGCCAGTTGTCCGCGTTCGGCATCTCTGCCCTTCTTCTCCGCCGTGGTGCCCCTGCCGGAGCGTCCGCGCGTTGACTCAGAACTTGTTGAGCAGCTGTCCGAACACACCGAACACGCCGACGGCGAGCGGGAAGAGACCCACCATGCCGATGGATTCGACCAGGTCGGCCGTCCGACGGAGCCGGACCCGCACGTGCTCCGGCGGCTGCACAGCCAGGACGAGCAGCGGCAGAACCGCTGCCCCGCCGAGCACGACGATCGGCCCGGCGCTCCCGCCGTGCTGCATCCACAGCATCACCAGGCGCACGACGAGGACCGTCGCGGCGGCGAAGAGCGCGACCACTTCCGCGACCAGGGGAAAGGCGCGTGCCCGTGACAGGAGGACCACGGTGACGACCGAGGTCAGCACCACGGTCCACACCGTCTGCGTCTCGGCCCGGGTGATCAGCCAGCCCGCGCCTGCAGCCGAGACCGAGGTGGCCAGGGTCGCGAGGGCGAGGCCGCGATGCGTGGCCGCGAGCGCGTTGCCCACCTCGTGACGGCTGACGGAGACGCCGCCCGAACGGCGGTCGTCGAGTGCGGTCAGCCCCGACGCCATCAGGGCCAGGCGAGGCAACAGGCCGAGCAGGACGACGGAGACGACCGCCATGACGGCACCGAGCCGGGCCGGGTCCCCCTGAACGGCGGCGACACCCTCCCACACCACGGTGAGCGCGGCAGTCGCCACGGCGCCGATGAGCCCGCCGCGGCCGAGCGGGGAGAAGTAGCCGAGCATCACCAGCGTCAGGATCACCGCTCCCGCGACGGCGGCGAGGCGCAGAGTGCCCGGCCAGTCGTAGGCGTCGGCCGCGGTCCACGCGGCGAGGGTGCCGATCGCGCCGGAGAGAAAAAGGAGCGCTGTCGCCAGGCCCCGGTTCCCCTGTCCCGCCTTCGCGACGACGGCACCGGCCGCCATGAGGACCGATGTGACAACGGTGAGGGAGCCGGCCAGGGCGCCGAGCGGGAATTCGCGGCGGGCGAGCAGCGCGGCGATCACCGCGAAGACGACGGTCGCCACACCCCCGGCCGCCCGGCGCGCGGCGGGACGCCAGCGCCACGCCCGCAGATCGAGGTCGTCGGCCACCTGGTCGGTGACGTCGTGCACCACGGGCGCCGGCGGCGCGGAATGCGTCCTGACGAGCCGGAGTACGGCGCCGTCGGCTATCCCGGCCGACGCCAGGGTGCTGTCGTGCGGCAGTGCGGAGCCGTCGGACGTCATCAACTGCCGTGTCAGCGGGCGCGAGGCGATCCGGTCGTCGAGTACCTGGAGGATGTCCGGGAGCAATTGACCGATCGGGGTGTCCGACGGAAGGACGATGTCGGCCCTGCGTCGTTCGCCGACCAGGGTCACCCGGCTCAGTTCCGTCCGGGAAGTTATCGCTGTGGTCACCACTTACGGGAACCTATCATCACGGCTTCGAGAGCTTTCGTGGCTAAAGGGGCGTACCGGTAACCGTGGTCTTTTCCGTGCTCAATCCGAGGGAATCATCCGGTATTTGCCGGAATTCCGTGAGTGGTTCCCTCGCCTCCGGTCAGCCGTTGTGGTCGTACCGCTGGGCCTGGCGCTGCTGCTTTTCCTGCTCGGCCTTCTGTTTGTCCAGCGTGTGCTGGAGGAATGACCATCCGACACAGCCCGCGCACATCACGGCCGCGATGGCGATTCCCGCGAATACCTTCCCGAGCCGCTCATCGGCGGTCCGCCGCGCACGTTGCGCGCCGAACAGCAGGGCGTCGCGCATTCTGCGTCGGCGTACCCCTACCGACTCCAGTAGCTGACTGTCGTAATCCCGTGCCATTCGTCGTCCGTCGCCTCGGTCGGTCGTCGCGTCAGTCGGTCGTCCTGAAACATAAGGCACGCGTCGGTGAGGAGCACATCTCAGGGGCGGTTTCAGGGCGGGCTCACGGTGTGCGGCCCCGCAGCGCGAACCACAGCTCCGTCCGTACGTCCATGTCGTCCAGGTCCGTGTCCAGCAGCGCCGCGCACCGGGCGATGCGCTGGCGGACCGTGTTGCGGTGGACCTTGAGCGCGACCGCCGTGCGGTCCCAGCTGCCGTGGAGGCTCAGCCAGCAGCGCAGGGTCTCGGCCAGGGGGTCGGTGAGCGGGGCCAGGAGGGCGCGGGCGTGGGCCTCGGCGCGGTCGGCCGGGATGAGGCCGGCCAGGCCCCCGGCGCCCGGGCGGTGGGTGCCGAGCGGGGTGCGGGTCGCCTCCGCGTGGCCGAGGGCGCGGGACGCCTGGGTGTCGGCGTCGGGCAGGGCGGTGACCGGGGCGGGGCCGGAGACGCCGAGGGTCCAGCCGGGCTGCGGGGCCACCGCCTCGTGTGGACAGGGAAGCAGGATCCGTACGGTGTCGCGGTCCACCTCCGACAGTGCGGAGCCCAGTGCCGCGCCCAGGGCTCCCGCGTTCAGCGCGTCGGCCGGGGTGCCGTCGGCCCGCCGGGCGTGGACCACCGTCCAGTCGTCGCCGTCCCCGTCGCCCAGCAGCGGGGCCACGTCCTGCGGGGCCGCGCCCAGCAGGAGACGTACGAGTGCGGCCGAACGCCCCGCCGCGTCGGCGCCCTGGTGCGGGGCGGTGAGCAGGGACAGCAGCACCACGGCGATCCCCGCGACGGTGTGGTCACCGGAGTCGCGGCGGGGTGTCGCCAGGACGAGGGTCAGCCCCTGGCCGCCGCCGAGCGCGTACGCGAACAGATGGGTGTCGCCCCGGGTGTCGGTCGCGGACGACGGACTCGGTTTACGGGAGGGGGAGGAGGGCGTCCCGGGCAGGGCCGCCGGTGTCACGACCCGGGCCAGCCGGGCCAGTGCCGCCCGCACGTCCGGGGCCGGGTGCCCGCCCGCCGCGTGCAGCACCCCGCCGTCCGCCGTGAGGAGCGCGACCCGGCCCTCCAGCTGCACGGCGAGCTGCCGCAGCACCGCCGGTACCGGATCGGGGCGGGCCGCCGCCGTCGCCAGGGCCTGCTGCGCCCGGGTGACCCGGCGCAGCTCCCGGTGCCGCGCCTCCGCCATGAGCCGCCAGACCGCCCGGGCGATCGTGGTGAAGCGGGTCTCGGGCGGCACCTCCACCAGCGGCAGGCCGTGGTGCTCGCACGCCTCCACCAGGGCGGCCGGCACCGTGTCGTGCACCGGCGCCACCCCGAAGCCCAGCGCCGAAGCCCCCGCCTGCACGAGCCGGGCGACGTAGGTGTCCGCGTCCGCCAGCTGGACCCCCGCGGTCAGCAGCAGTTCACCGCCGAGCAGATACGGATACGGGTCGGCCATCTCCGAGGTGTGCACCCACAGCAGATCCGCGTGTTCCGGGCCGGCGATGCGACGCAGGCCGAGTTCCTCCCGGGCCAGCAGCTCGGCCAGCGGGATGGGAGGGGTGGGGGGCCCGGCGGGGGAGTCCGGCATGGATGTTCCATCCACTCATGGGGTCGAGGATGGAGGAAACGTACACTTCAGCGTCGGCTTCCGGCCACCTACCGTCTCCATCACCACATCCGGCCCCTGAGCGGAAAACGAGACGGAGGAAGCCCATGGCTGTCGACTACGCGGTGATCGTCGTCTATCTGGCCGGCATGCTCGCCATGGGCTGGTGGGGCATGCGCCGCGCCAAGTCCAAGAGCGAGTTCCTGGTCGCCGGACGGCGGCTCGGCCCCTGGATGTACTCCGGCACCATGGCCGCGATCGTCCTCGGCGGAGCCTCGACGATCGGCGGCGTGGGCCTCGGCTACCAGTACGGGCTCTCCGGCGCCTGGATGGTCTTCACCATCGGCCTCGGGCTGCTCGCCCTGTCCGTCTTCTTCTCGGCCCGCATCGCGCGGCTGAAGGTCTACACCGTCTCCGAGATGCTCGACCTGCGCTACGGCGGCCGGGCCGGTGTCATCTCCGGGATCGTCATGTGGGCGTACACGCTGATGCTCGCGGTCACCTCGACCATCGCCTACGCCACCATCTTCGACGTCCTGTTCGACGTGAACCGGACCGTCGCGATCATCCTGGGCGGCACCATCGTCGTCGCGTACTCGACGCTCGGCGGCATGTGGTCGATCACGATCACCGACATGGTGCAGTTCGTCGTCAAGACGATCGGCGTCCTGCTCCTGCTCCTGCCGATCGCCGTCGTCAAGGCCGGCGGCTTCAGCGAGATGAAGGCGAAGCTGCCCACCGAGTACTTCGACCCGCTGGGCATCGGCGGCGAGACGATCTTCACGTACGTCCTGATCTACACCTTCGGCATGCTCATCGGCCAGGACATCTGGCAGCGCGTGTTCACCGCCCGCAGCGACAGCACGGCCCGCTGGGGCGGGACCGTCGCCGGCACCTACTGTCTGGTGTACGCGCTCGCCGGTGCCGTCATCGGCACGGCCGCCAAGGTGATGTACCCGAAGCTGCCGAGCGCCGACGCCGCGTTCGCGACGATCGTGAAGGACGAACTGCCGGTCGGTGTGCGGGGCCTGGTGCTGGCCGCCGCGCTCGCCGCGGTGATGTCGACCTCCTCCGGCGCGCTCATCGCCTGCGCGACCGTCGCCAACAACGACATCTGGTCGCGGCTGCGGGGCGTGGTCGCCAAGGAGGACGGCGACGAACGGGACGAGGTGAAGGGCAACCGTGCCTTCATTCTGATCATGGGCGTCGCCGTCATCGTGATCGCCATCGCGCTCAACAACGTCGTCGAGGCACTGACCGTCGCCTACAACCTGCTGGTCGGCGGACTGCTGGTGCCGATCCTCGGCGGTCTGCTCTGGCGCCGGGGCACGGCGGCGGGCGCCCTCGCCGCGGTCGCGGTCGGCGGTGCTTCGGTGATCGGGCTGATGGCGGGATACGGGATCCTCGCCAACGAGCCGGTCTACTACGGACTGCTCGCCTCGCTCGCGGTGTACGTCGTCGTCTCGCTGGCGACGAAGCCGACCGACCCCGCCGTGCTGACCGCCTGGCGCGAACGGCTGGCGGGACGCGGAACCGAGGAGCCGGCCACCCCGGACCCGGTCACCGTCTGACCGACGACCGGCGACCGGCGACCGGCGACCGACGGAACAGGGGTCCGAACGGGCCCTGGCAGACTGAATACCGTATGAACGCCCACAAGGCGTGCATGACCGAACGAAAGGCACCCGCACCCATGAGCAGCAACGAGACGCCGCGCGGCCCCGTCGACTCCTCCCGCGTCCCGCGGTACGCCGGACCCGCGACGTTCGCCCGGCTGCCACGGCTCGACGAGGTCGGCTCCACCGACGTCGCCGTCGTCGGCGTGCCTTTCGACACCGGCGTCTCCTACCGTCCGGGTGCCCGCTTCGGCGGCAACGCGATCCGGGAGGCCTCCCGCCTCCTGCGCCCCTACAACCCGGCGCAGGACGCCTCGCCCTTCGCCCTCGCCCAGGTCGCCGACGCGGGTGACATCGCGGTGAACCCCTTCGACATCAACGAGGCCGTCGAGACCGTCGAGGCCGCCGCCGACGACCTGCTCTCCACCGGCGCCCGGCTGATGACGCTCGGCGGCGACCACACCATCGCGCTGCCCCTGCTGCGTTCGGTCGCCAAGAAGCACGGCCCCGTCGCCCTGCTGCACTTCGACGCCCACCTGGACACCTGGGACACCTACTTCGGCGCGGAGTACACCCACGGCACCCCGTTCCGCCGCGCCGTCGAGGAGGGCATCCTCGACACGGAGGCCCTGTCCCACGTCGGCACCCGCGGCCCGCTCTACGGCAAGCAGGACCTCACCGACGACGCCAAGATGGGCTTCGGCATCGTCACCTCCGCCGACGTCATGCGGCGCGGTGTCGACGAGATCGCCGACCAGCTGCGGCAGCGCATCGGCGACCGGCCGCTCTACATCTCCATCGACATCGACGTCCTCGACCCCGCGCACGCACCCGGCACCGGCACCCCCGAGGCCGGCGGCCTCACCTCGCGCGAACTCCTGGAGATCGTGCGCGGCCTCTCCTCCTGCCACCTCGTCTCGGCCGACCTGGTCGAGGTCGCCCCGGCGTACGATCACGCGGAGATCACCTCCGTCGCCGCCTCCCACACGGCGTACGAGCTGACGACGATCATGTCCCGCCAGATCGCGGAGGGCCGCACCAAGTGAGCCACGACCACGACGACCGGCCGCAGCTCACCGCCGCGCAGGCGGAGGCGGCGCTGAACCCTCCGCCCGGCCGCAACGGCGGTGACCTGGTCGTCGAGACCCTCCAGGGCCTCGGCGCCACCACCGTCTTCGGGCTGCCCGGCCAGCACGCGCTCGGCATGTTCGACGCGCTGCGGCGCTCCTCACTCTCGTACGTCGGGCTGCGCGTCGAGAACAACGCGGGCTTCGCCGCCGACGCCTACGGCCGGATCACCGGTGAGGTGGCGCCCCTGCTGCTGTCCACCGGTCCCGGCGCGCTGACCTCCCTGGCCGCGCTCCAGGAGGCGGCCGCAGCGTCGGCGCCCGTGCTGGCGATCTCCAGCCAGATCCCCACCGCGGGGCTCGGCGGCGGACGTCACGGCTATCTGCACGAGCTCCGCGACCAGAAGGCCTCCGTCCGCGACATCGTGAAGTCCGTGCACACCGTCCGCACGGCGTCGCAGATCCCCTCGGCGATCGCCGCCGCCTGGGAGTCCGCGCTGACCGCCCCGCACGGCCCGGTCTGGGTGGAGATACCGCAGGACGTGCTGCTCGCCGAGACGGTCCTGCCCGTCGTCAGCGCCCTCGACGCGACCCCGCGCGAGCTGTACCCGCGCCCGGAGCTCACCCTCGCGGCGGCCCACCTGCTGTCGAACGCCGAGCGTCCCGCGATCATCGCGGGCGGCGGAGTCGTACGCTCCGACGCGGCCGGCAAGCTGCGCGCGCTCGCGGAGAAGCTCGACGCCCCGGTCGTCACGACCTTCGGCGGCAAGGGTGCCTTCCCCTGGGAACACCCGCTCTCGCTCCGGTCCTGGCTGGAGGACCGCTACACCACGGACTTCCTGGAATCCGCCGACGTGCTGCTGGTCGTCGGATCGGGGCTCGGCGAGCTCTCCTCGAACTACCACACCTTCGCCCCGCGCGGCCGGGTCATCCAGATCGAGGCCGACGCCGGGAAGCTGGAGTCCAACCACCCCGCACTCGGCATCCACTCCGACGCCCGGGAGGCCCTCGCCGACCTCCTCGAAACGGTGGAGCCCCGCGAGGACGCCACAGCGGCCGAACGGGTGCGCGAGCTCCTGGAGCGGGTCCACGACCGCATCGCGGCGCAGGACCTCACCCTGGAGCAGCAGGTGCTGGCCTCCGTCCGCGAGGCGCTGCCCGACACGTCCCCCAGCTTCTGGGACATGACGATCCTGGCCTACTGGGCCTGGTCCGCCTTCGACGCCCGCCACCCCAACACCATGCACTCGGCGCAGGGCGCGGGCGGCCTCGGCTACGGCTTCCCGGCCGCGATCGGCGCGGCCGCCGCCGACCGCACCAGGCCCGTGCTGGCGGTCTCCGGCGACGGCGGCGCGATGTACTCGATCGCCGAGCTCGCCACCGCGCGGCAGTACGACCTGCCCGTCACCTGGCTGATCGTCGACGACGGGGGTTACGGCATCCTGCGCGAGTACATGACGGGCGCCTTCGGCGAGGCCACGGCCACCGAGCTCTCCCGCCCGGACTTCGTCGCCCTCGCCGAGTCCTTCGGCGTCCCGGCGGTCCGTACGTCGCCGGAGTCCCTGGCCGCCGACCTCGGCAAGGCCCTCGCGGCCCCCGGCCCGTCGGTGGTGGTGCTCCCCGCCCTGCTGAGGATGTTCGAGCCGACGCACCTGTAGCCCGTCCGCTGCGGCCGGATGGGAGCGGACAGCCCGTCGTCCGGCCGCACCCGCCGTCAGACGGCCTTGGCGATCTCCGCCCTCTGGGCCGTGATCCCGGCCTGGAAGCGTTCCTGCAGAGCGGCGTCGCGCAGACAGCCGGGCAGCTCCCGTCCGGTGGGCAGCAGATCCGGGAGGGACCTGAACACCGTGGCCGCAGGGCTTCCCTGCCCTCGTCTCCCGGCGTCCACCAGATACTTCCCGGCCTTGTGCAGGTGATCGATCAGGTGTTTGGACGGCTCCTTGGCCAGCTTCCGAAGGGTTTCCTGCCTGCCCAGGGAGTGGTGCTCCCCGATGCCGAGCCTCTGCAACTCGGCCAGTGCCGCGTACAGCCTGCCGCAGAGGTAGGCATCCGCCTCGATGTCTCTCGCCATCGACGTCCCCGTCCTGTGGTTCCGGTGTGCGGGCTCATCCATACCCCCGTGGTCCTAGGACCACCCCGCCCCCGCCTCCGCCCATCGGCCGGGAATTGTTGCGGAAGGATGAAATCCGCTGCTGACCGCGTTGGTGAGATGCGGTAGGTCAGGCGGGGCAACGGGGCGAAATCAGGAGGCACGGGTGGCGGGCGCGGAGAAACAGGGCGCGGAGGAGCGGGACACCCGGGAGCCCGGCTGGGGCCGGAGGCTGACCGGGTACGCCTGGCGCTACCGGCGCAACGTCGTCCTGGCCCTCGGGTCCTCGCTCGCCGGCATGGGCGTGATGGCCCTCGTCCCGCTCATCACCAAGGTGATCATCGACGACGTCGTCGGCAGCCACACCCGTTCCCTCGGCGTCTGGACCGGCCTCCTCATCGGTGCAGCCGTCCTCGTCTACGTCGCGACCTTCATCCGCCGCTACTACGGCGGCCGGCTCGCCCTCGACGTCCAGCACGACCTGCGGACCGAGATGTACGGCACCCTGACCAGGCTCGACGGGAAGCGGCAGGACGAGCTCTCCACCGGGCAGGTCGTCGGACGCGCCACCAGTGACCTCCAGCTGATCCAGGGGCTGCTCTTCATGCTCCCGATGACCATCGGGAACATCCTGCTCTTCCTCATCTCCCTGGTGATCATGGCGTGGCTCTCGCTGCCCCTGACCCTGATCGCCCTCGCCGTCGCCCCCGCCCTGTGGTTCATCGCCCGCCGCTCCAAGACCCGCCTCTTCCCCGCCACCTGGTACGCCCAGAGCCAGGCCGCCGCCGTCGCCGGAGTGGTCGACGGGGCCGTCTCCGGCGTCCGGGTCGTCAAGGGGTTCGGCCAGGAGGAGCAGGAGACCGGCAAGCTCCGCGAGGTCAGCCGCAAGCTCTTCGCGGGCCGACTGCGCACGATCCGGCTGAACTCCCGCTACACCCCGGCGCTCCAGGCCGTCCCCGCGCTCGGCCAGGTCGCGATGCTGGCCCTCGGCGGCTGGCTCGCCACCCGGGGCGAGATCACGCTCGGCACGTTCGTCGCCTTCTCCACCTACCTCGCCCAGCTCGTCGGCCCGGTCCGGATGCTCGCCATGGTCCTCACCGTCGGCCAGCAGGCCAGGGCCGGTGTGGAGCGCGTCCTGGAGCTGATCGACACCGAGCCTTCCATGACGGACGGCACCAGGACGCTCCCGGCCGATGCCCCCGCCAGCGTCGAGTTCGACGACGTCCGCTTCGGTTACGAAGACGACCGCCCGGTCCTGGACGGGTTCTCCCTCACCATCGAGCCGGGCGAGACCGTCGCCGTCGTCGGCGCCTCCGGGAGCGGCAAGTCCACCGTCTCGCTCCTGCTGCCCCGCTTCTACGACGTGTCGCACGGCGCCGTCCTCGTCGGCGGCCACGACGTCCGTGAGCTCACCCAGGACTCGCTGCGGGCCGCCATCGGGCTCGTGCCGGAGGACAGCTTCCTCTTCTCCGAGTCCGTGGGCGAAAACATCGCGTACGGACACCCCGGCGCCACCCAGGAGCAGATCGAGCGGGCCGCACGGGCCGCGCAGGCGCACGGCTTCATCTCCGAGCTGCCCGAGGGCTACGACACCAAGGTCGGCGAGCACGGGCTCACCCTCTCCGGCGGCCAGCGCCAGCGCGTCGCCCTCGCCCGCGCCATCCTCACCGACCCCCGCCTGCTGCTCCTCGACGACGCCACCTCCGCCGTCGACGCCCGGGTCGAACACGAGATCCACGAGGTACTGGCCCAGGTCATGGAGGGCCGCACGACCCTGCTGATAGCCCACCGCAGGTCCACGCTCGGCCTCGCCGACCGCATCGCCGTCCTCGACCAGGGCCGGCTCGCCGACATCGGTACGCACGCGGAGCTGGAGCGCCGGTCGGCGCTCTACCGCCGGCTGCTCACCGACCCGGACGAGATGGGCGGCACCTCTCCCGGCCACCGGCCCAAGGCGGTCGTGGCGGAGCCGGAGGACGACCGCGCGCTCCTGGAGGAGCTCGACGCGGAGTTCGACGCGGAGCGCGGGGTCACCCCCGGGCTGTGGATCCGCAAGGAGGAGCAGCGCGACACGGCGGCCGCCGGGATGCCCGCCACCCCCGAGCTCCTGGCCCAGGTCGACGCGCTGCCCCCGGCCACCGATGTCCCCGCCATCGACGAGGCGAGCGCGGTACGCCCGGAGAAGTCGTACGGCCTGCGCAGGCTGCTGCACGGCTTCGGGGCCGCGCTGCTGGTGAGCCTGGGCCTGGTCGCCGTCGACGCGGGCATGGGTCTGCTCCTGCCCGTGCTGATCCGGCACGGCATCGACGACGGCGTCACGAAGATGGCGCTCGGCGCGGTCTGGGCGGCGGCCGGACTCGGACTGCTCGCCGTCCTCGTGCAGTGGCTGGCGCAGATCGGTGAGACCCGGATGACGGGCCGCACCGGCGAACGCGTGCTGTACTCCCTGCGCCTCAAGATCTTCGCGCAGCTCCAGCGGCTCGGCCTCGACTACTACGAGCGCGAGCTGACCGGCCGGATCATGACCCGGATGACGACGGACGTGGACGCCCTGTCCACCTTCCTGCAGACCGGCCTGGTCACCGCCTTCGTCTCCGTCGTCACCTTCTTCGGCATCACCGTCGTGCTGCTCGTCCTCGACATCCAGCTGGCCCTGGTCGTGTTCGCGACGCTGCCGGTGCTGATCGTCGGTACCTTCTTCTTCCGCCGCAAGAGCGTCAAGGCGTACGAGCTCGCCCGTGAACGCATCAGCGTCGTCAACGCCGACCTCCAGGAGTCCGTCGCCGGGCTGCGGATCGTCCAGGCCTTCCGGCGCGAGACCGACGGCGCCGAGCGGTTCGCGGCGCGCAGCGACCACTACCGCCAGGCCCGGGTGCGGGGGCAGTGGCTGATCTCCGTCTACTTCCCGTTCGTGCAGCTCCTGGCCTCGGTCGCGGCCGCCGCCGTGCTGATCGTGGGAGCCGGCCGGGTCGACAACGGAACGCTGACCACCGGTGCGCTGGTCGCCTACCTGCTCTACATCGACCTGTTCTTCGCCCCCGTGCAGCAGCTGTCCCAGGTCTTCGACGGCTACCAGCAGGCCAGCGTCTCCCTCGGCCGCATCCAGGAACTCCTGCGGGAGCCGACCTCCACGGCCGACCACGACGAGCCCCAGGACGTGACGTCGCTGCGCGGGGAGATCGCGTTCGAGGACGTGTCCTTCGCCTACACGGGCGAGGAGGAGGCCCTGACCGGCATCGATCTGCGGATCCCGGCCGGCCAGACGGTCGCCTTCGTCGGCGAGACCGGCGCGGGCAAGTCCACCCTGGTCAAGCTCGTCGCCCGTTTCTACGACCCGACGAGCGGGCGGGTGACGGCGGACGGCACGGATCTGCGCAGGCTCGACAGGACGGCGTACCGGCACCGGCTCGGAGTCGTGCCGCAGGAGTCCTACCTCTTCGAGGGGACGGTCCGCGACGCCATCGCGTACGGGCTGCCGGAGGCCACCGACGCGCAGGTGGAGGCGGCGGCCCGGGCGGTCGGCGCGCACGACATGATCGCCACCCTGGAGGGCGGCTACCTCCACGGGGTCGCCGAACGCGGCCGCAACCTCTCGGCCGGCCAGCGCCAGCTGATCGCGCTGGCGCGTGCCGAGCTGGTCGACCCCGACGTCCTGCTGCTCGACGAGGCGACCGCCTCCCTCGACCTCGCCAGTGAGGCCCAGGTCAACCAGGCCACCGACCGGTTGGCGGGCCGGCGCACCACTTTGGTGGTCGCCCACCGGCTGACCACGGCGGCCCGGGCCGACCGGGTCGTGGTGATGGACCGGGGCAGGGTCGCCGAGGACGGTACGCATGACGAGCTGCTGGCCAGGGAAGGCGCGTACGCGCGACTGTGGCGCACCTTCATAGGGGAGGACCTGGGCGAGGACACCCCGGCAGGCGTGTGACGCCCGCCGGGCACCCGCCGGACGGCAGCGGGCGACCGCCGGACGGCACCGGGCACCCGTTTCCGCCGCTCCGGAACCCGATGGCCCCCTTCCCGCGTCGTACACCCGTGCGTACGTGTGTCCGGTGAAGGTCAAAGTGTTCGATGAAGCGGGCGGGGTGGATGGGGTGGACGGCGTGACGGGACCGCTGAGGTCATCGGGACGGCCGGGGCGACCGGAGGGCCGGCGTGCGATGGCGGCGCTGCTCGTCCTCCCGCTCCTCGGGGCACTCGGCCTGGTGCTCGGCCCCACCGGATCGGCCCCGGCGCATGCCGCGTCCGCCTGTTCCGGGCGGCTCGTCAAGACGGTGACGTTCTCCACCGGTTCGCTGCGCGTCTACAAGAGCCGTGCCTACGCGTGCGCCGTGAGCGTCGCCGAGAAGCCGGGCGCGCGCCGCGCGATGCGGGTGTCGCTCCAGCCGCGCGGCGGCCGTGCGGTCGTCGACAGCGGGAAGTTCACCCAGCTGGCCGGACCGGTCACGGTGCACGCGCTGAACCGCTGTGTCCGCGCCTCGGGTTCCGTCGGAGGCTCCTCCGGCTCCACCGGGTGGATCCTGTGCTGAGGTGCGAGTGGGTCTGGCGTGGCGGGTGCGACCCCCGCTAGGTTCACGGCGACTGTCGTGAATCAAGGGGAGGGTGCATGCGCAAGGCGCTCAGAGGTGTTCTGTCGCTCGCGGTGCTCATAGGCACAGTGAGTGCGACCGGGGCCTCGGCCGGGGCGGCCACCGCCGCGGAACCGGCCGCGAAGCAGAGCAGCGGCCACAGCAGCAGCAGCGAGAGCAGCAGCGAGGACATCAAGGACCGCATCCTGGCCATCCCGGGGATGAGTCTGATCGAGGAGAAGCCGTACCCCGGGTACCGCTTCTTCGTCCTTAACTACACCCAGCCGGTCGACCACAAGCACCCGTCCAAGGGCACGTTCCAGCAGCGCGTCACCCTGCTGCACAAGGACACGAACCGGCCCACGGTCTTCTTCACCAGCGGCTACAACGTCTCGACCAACCCGAGCCGCAGCGAGCCGACGCAGATCATCGACGGCAACCAGGTGTCCCTGGAGTACCGGTTCTTCACCCCGTCCCGCCCGGCTCCCGCCGACTGGTCGAAGCTGGACATCTGGCAGGCCGCCAGCGACCAGCACCGGGTCTTCAAGGCGCTGAAGAAGATCTACTCACAGAACTGGCTCACCACCGGCGGCTCCAAGGGCGGCATGACCGCCACCTACTTCGAGCGCTTCTACCCGAAGGACATGGACGGCGTCGTCGCCTATGTCGCCCCCAACGACGTGGTGAACGACGAGGACTCGGCGTACGACCGGTTCTTCGCCCGCGTCGGCACCAAGGAGTGCCGGGACCGGCTGAGCGGCGTCCAGCGCGAGGCCCTCGTCCGCCGGGAGCCGCTGGAGAAGAAGTTCGCGGCCTACGCCGCCGAGAACAGCCTCACCTTCGACACGGTCGGCACGCTCGACAAGGCGTACGAGGCCGTCGTCATGGACTACGTCTGGGCGTTCTGGCAGTACAGCCTCCTCGCCGACTGCGAGTCCGTCCCGGCCGACGCGAAGAACGCCACCGACCAGGAGATCTGGGACTCCGTCGACGGCATCTCGGGCTTCTCCGCCTACGCGGACCAGGGTTTGGCGACGTACACGCCGTACTACTACCAGGCCGGCACCCAGCTCGGCTCGCCCGACATCCGGCAGCCCTGGCTCGGCAACCTCAGCCGCTACGGCTACCAGCCGCCGCGCAACTTCGTGCCGCGCTCCATCCCGATGAAGTTCCAGCACTCGGCCATGCGTGACGTGGACAGCTGGGTCAGGAACAACGCCCGGCACATGATGTACGTCTACGGCGAGAACGACCCGTGGGGTGCCGAGCCCTTCCGCCTCGGCAAGGGCGCCAGGGACAGCTACGTCTACACCGTGCCCGGCGGGAACCACGGCTCCAAGGTCGCCGGCCTCGTCGCCGACGAGAAGGCGAAGGCGACCGCCGCCATCCTGCGCTGGGCCGGGGTCGCGCCCGCGGCCGTCGAGGCCGACCCGGCGAAGGCGAAGCCCCTCGCGAAGTTCGACGCCCGCCTCGACAAGCGGGACGACGAACTCCAGCGGAACCGGGGGACGCTGAGGCCGTAACAGGCACCCAGCTCCGACGTGGGCTGTGTCCGCCGGGTGCCGATCACACCCGGTGGGCGCAGCCCACGGGCCTGTCCCCGCCCAGCCGCACATACAGATCCGTGGTGTCCGGGCAGAGGGCACGCCGTGCCACCGCCGACCCGATCTCGAACTCCGGCGGGCGCTCGCCCGATCCGTCGCACGCGGTCTCCCTGACCTCGCCGTCGCGGAAGCCGTGGACGCAGTCCCCGACGACCGTGCGCGGACCGCCGCCCTGTCCCGGATCACCCGGGTGCGGGGACTCCAGGTTGCGCATGCACGCGTAACCCCGGGGAGCGGAAGGGCCGCCGCGGGAGATGTTCAGGACGAAGTCGGTCGTGGGCGGACACGCGGGACCGTCCGACGGGGTGCCGCTGTGCCGGGCCAGTACCCGCGCCGCCGCCTTCTCGCTGCCGCACGACACCTCGCGGACCGCCTCTCCGCGCGAACCGCACTCGGCCGGGCCCAGGAACTCCGGCCCGTGGCCCGTGGCCGCCGTGCCCACGCGCGGACTCCCGGCGGGCGTGCCCGGCGTGCCGGTCACCGGCTGCCGGCAGGCACTCAGGACGAGCGCCGCGACGACGGGCAGCAGGACGCGCGACACCCGCACGGCACGGCGCTCTTCCATGGACGACGACCCCCCCTGTACGCCCACAGGGACGTGCACCCAGCGTGACCCGCCGGAGCGGGCGCACGCCAGGTGCACGGGGTGTTTTCAGCTCATCGGGTGGTTGTCACGGCGTGGCGGCGGGCCTACACCCGGTACGACAGCCCGTAGCCGACCGGGTAGAGCGCCTGTGCGGGGGCGTCCGCCCGCTGCACCGGCACCGGCAGCCTGCCCTCGGGGCGGGCCCGCCCCGCGATCACCCGGGCGGCGGCCCGCAGCTCGACGTCCGTCCAGGAGTACGCGGCGAGGCTCGCGGCGAAGCCCGTCCCGGCCAGCTGGGCGATGTCGTACGGATTGCGGATCGCGACCGTGATCACCGGGACGCCGGTGGCCGCCAGGGCGCTGACCAGGGTGCGCTGCGAGCTGGTCGCCGACACGTTGTACGTGCCCACGACCACCGCGTCCTTGCCCGCGGCGGCGGCCACAGCCTCGGCGATCTTCGCCTGGGTGGGTGCCGTGCCGGTGGACAGCGCCGTCGCCGCGAACCCCAGCTCCTCGAAGGCCCCGGCGAGCGTGGTGGTCGGCGGGCCGGTCGTGCCGGAGGGCGAGGCCGGATCCGCCCCCACCACCAGGAGGTTCCGGTGGGACCGGCGGGACAGCGGCAGCAGCGAGCCGGTGTTGGACAGCAGCGTGGTCGTCCGCTCGGCGATCCGGTCGGCGGTGGCGAGGTGCGACCGTACGCCCACGGTGCGGTCGACACCCCGGTGGGTGACGTAGGGGTCGCGGAACAGCCCGAGCCTCGTCTTCAGCCGCAGGATGCGCAGAATCGATTCCTCGATGCGGGCCTCGCTGATCTCGCCGCTCCTCACCGCGCTCAGCACGGCGTTCCAGGCGACCTTCAGGTCCGGCGGGTTGAGCAGCTGGTCGACGCCCGCCAGCAGCGCGAGGACGGGTACGCGCTCGTCGCCGTACTTCGTGCGGACGCCCTCCATGCCCAGGGCGTCGGTGACCACCACGCCGTCGTAACCGAGCTCCTCGCGCAGGATGCCGGTGAGGATCGGGCGGGACAGGGTGGCCGGGTCCTCCGACGGGTCAAGGGCGGGCACCACGATGTGCGCCGTCATGATCGAGTCGATGCCCGCCGCCACGGCCGCGCGGAACGGCGGGGCGTCCAGCTCGGCCCACTCCTCCCGGGTGTGAAGGATGACGGGCAGACCGGTGTGGCTGTCGGTGCTGGTGTCACCGTGTCCCGGGAAGTGCTTCGCGGTGGAGGCGATCCCGGAGCTCTGATACCCCTTCACCTGTGCGGTGACCATCCCGGCGACCGCCTCCGGGTCGGAGCCGAAGGAGCGCACACCGATGACGGGGTTGGCCGGGTTGACGTTGACGTCGGCGTCCGGCGCGTAGTTCTGGTTGATGCCCAGCGCCGCCAGCTCGGCCCCGGCGATCCGGCCCGCCGTGCGGGCGTCGGAGCGTGACCCGCCCGCGCCCAGGGCCATCGCTCCGGGCAGCAGCGTCGCCGGTTCGCCGACCCGGCACACGATGCCGTGCTCCTGGTCGGTGGAGACGAGGAGCGGCAGCGGGGTGCGTCCGGCCAGCCCGGCCCGCTGGATGCCGTTGGAGAGGTCGGCGATCTGGTGCGGGTCGCGGGTGTTGTGCGCCCAGGCGAAGTAGATGATGCCGCCGACGTGGTACGTCGAGATCAGCTCGGCGGCGTCCCGGACCCCGATCTCGGCGAGGTTGGCGTCGATGTCCGCCTGGTCGGGCTCGGTCGCGGAGTGCCCGTACACCCGCATCACGAAGAGCTGGCCGACCTTCTCCTCCAGGCTCATCCGGGCGATGAGCCGCTTGAGACGGCTGTCCGTGGAGGTGGCGGAGGCGGCTGCCTGCGCGGTGCCGGGAAGAGCGGCGACGCCGGTCGCCGCAGCCGCGGCGGCCGCCGCCGTGGCGGTGAGGAGAGTGCGTCTGGAGGTGCGGTGGTGCACGTGAGCCCCTTCCGGTACTGAAAGAAACTTCCAAGAAGGTACGGATATATGGAAAGTAACTACCAGTCAAGAGGGTGGCCCGAGAACGGTGTGGCACCCGGACGGGTGAGTGGCGCCCCGGGAGCGCGGCGCGCGCGGCCGGGCCCCGCCGTCCGCCGCCCTCCGCTCAGGTCAGGCCCGCTCCCGCGCCACGGTCGCGCAGGACCGACACCGCCGCGATGATCGCGGGCCGCCGCGCCGCCTCCGTCCGCCACAGCGCGTACAGCCGCCTGACCGGCACGGGGTCCAGCCGCACCGCGACCACGCCCTCCGGCAGCGGACCCCGTCCCAGCCTCGGGATCATCGCCACGCCCAGCCCGGCGGCGACCAGGGCCAGCTGTGTGTGGTTCTCCTCCGCCCGGTGCCGGATGTCCGGCTCGTACCCCGCCGCCCGCAGTGTCCGTACGAGCCAGTCGTGGCACACCGTGCCAGGCCGGCTGGCACACCCAACGCTCCTTGGCCAGTTCCTCCCGCCGCACCGCCTCCCGGCCGGCCAGCGGGTGCCCCTCCGGCACCAGCAGATCGCACCGGTCGTCACCGAGCACCGCCTGGGCGACGCCCTCCGGAGCGGGCGGCGGGCTGATGTCCCAGTCGTGGGCGACCGCGAGATCGATCACGCCCTTGGCCACCAGGTCGACGGACAGATGCGGATCCACCTCGGTGAGCCGCGCGTCCAGCGCCGGGTGCTCCCGTCCCAGCTCCGCCAGCACCCCCGGCAGCAGCCCGCGCGCGGCGGAGGCGAACGCGGCGATGGACAGACGCCCCGTCGGAAGCCCCCTGCGCTGCTCCAGCGTCGTCTCCGCCTGTTCCACGATGGCCAGCAACTGCTGCGCGGTGGAGGCCAGATGGAGCGCCTCCTCGGTGAGCGCCACGCCACGCCCACGCCGTTCCAGCAGGGTCGTACGGGTCTCCCGCTCCAGCTTGGTGATCTGCTGGGAGACGGCGGAGGGGGTGTAGCCGAGTGCGGCGGCGGCGCCCGCGACGGAGCCGTGGACGGAGACGGCGTGCAGGGCGCGCAGCCGGGACAGGTCGAGCACCGGGACCTCCGGGCGAGCGGGAAGCGTAAGCAGTGCTCAATCCAACCATGAAGAAATCCGCGCTGGTGCTACATGGTCCCCGCGCCGGATGCTCGGTGCATGCGTCCCCTCCACATCGCCCTGGCCGCGCTGGTCGCCGCCGTCTGGGGTGTGAACTTCGTCGTCATCGAGCTGGGCCTCGCCCACTTCCCGCCCCTGCTCTTCTCCGCCCTGCGCTTCCTCGTCGCCGCGCTGCCCGCCGTGTTCCTCGTCGGCCGGCCGACGGTGGCCTGGAAGTGGATCATCGGCGTCGGCCTCGCGCTGGGAGTGGCCAAGTTCGGGCTGCTCTTCATCGGGATGGACCAGGGGATGCCCGCCGGGCTCTCCTCGCTCGTCCTCCAGGTCCAGGCCGTCTTCACCGCGCTGTTCGCGGCCCTGTTCCTGTCCGAACGGCCCGGCGGGCGACGCGTCCTGGGCATGGGGATCGCGCTCGCGGGCATCGGGGTGGCCGCCGTCGACGAGGGGACGGGCGGAACCGTGCTCGCCTTCGTCCTGGTGATCCTGGCGGCGGCCTGCTGGGGCGTGTCCAACGTGATCACCCGCAAGGCCGCCCCGCGGGACTCCCTCAACTTCATGGTGTGGGTCTCGACCGTCCCGGTGCTGCCGCTGCTCGGCCTCTCGCTGATCTTCGAGGGCTGGGACCGTGACACCGAGGCCCTGGCCGCGCTCGACCTGACCGGCGCCGGAACCGTCCTCTACGTCGCCTGGATCTCCACCGTCCTCGGCTTCGCGGCCTGGGGATTCCTGCTCCGCCACCACCCGGCCTCGTCCGTGGCCCCGTTCACCCTGCTCGTGCCCGTCTTCGGGATGTCCTCGGCCGCGCTCATCCTCGACGAGGCGGTCAGCCCGCTGCGGTGGTGCGCCGCCGCGCTGCTGGTCGGCGGGGTGGCCCTGACCTCACTGCCCCGTCCCCGCCCCGCCGTCGCGCCCCCGCTGCCGGAGGTCCGGGAGCCGGCCGTCTGACCTACTGCTTCGGCGCGCCCAGCCGCAGGACGTGTTCGCGTCCCGCCGCCAGCAGCTCCGGCAGCCCGGCGGCCTCGGGGTACCACCGCTTCTCGTACTCCCAGCAGACCCAGCTGTCCTGGTCCAGCGTGTCCAGGCACTCCCGCAGCGGCAGCACCCCGGCACCGAGGGCCAGCGGGGTGGTGTCCTCGGCGGAGGCGATGTCCTTCACCTGTACGTATCCCAGGTGCGGGGCCAGCACCGCGTGGCTGGCCACGGGCTCCTCACCGGCCAGCCAGGTGTGCATGACGTCCCAGAGCGCGCCGATCTGCCCGTGCCCGACGGTGCCCACCACCCGCGCGACGTCGGCCCCGCCCCGGTGCGAGTCATGCGTCTCCAGCAGGATCCGGACTCCCAGGTCGGCGGCGTGCGGGGCGGCGGCCCCGAGCCGGCGGGCGGCGATCGCGTCGGACTCGGCGGGATCCTGGTCCCCGCCCCCGGGGAACACCCGGACGTACCGGGCGCCCAGGTCACGGGCCAGCTCCACCAGCCCGGCGAGCTCCGCGAGCACCGGCCCGTCCTCGCCCGCGGCGGCGACCTTCACGTAACCGGCGACGGTGAGGATCTCGACCCCGCCCCGCTTGAACTCCTCCACCACAGCGGCCCGTTCGAACGACCCCAGGCCGGGGTGCACCGGCTCCTCCGGGTGGGCGCGCAGCTCGACCCCCTGGTAGCCCTGCCCGGCGGCGAGCCGCACCACGTCCGCGACGGGCATGCCCGGTACTCCGAGGGTCGAGAAAGCGAGCTTCACGATCTGTGTCCTTCCACTGGGAGCCGGCGCGGGAACGGCCCGGCACTCACCCGGCTCCTGCCCTCCGGAACCGGCCGTCACTCCCGCGCGACGCCCAGCGTACGGCCCCTCAGCCCGTACCCCGCAGCAGTCGCTCCAGGCTGCCGAGCAACTCCAGCGCGTCCTCGCGCCGTTCGCCCTCGAGCCCCCGCCCGCCGGTGGCGGCCGCGTGCGGGGCGAGCACCCGCAGCGCCGCCGCCGCCTGCCGGGCGAACATCGCCAGCAGGTCCAGCTCACGGACGCCCGACCGCGCCTGGGGGGAGGGATCCAGCACCTCCAGCACCCCTAGGACGCGTGACTCGCTGATCAGCGGGGCGGCCATCAGGGCGTCCGGGACGTACTCGGTGGACTCCGCCAACGAGCGGTCGAACGACGTGTTCCGGCTCAGGTCGTCCACCACCATCGGCTCACCCGAGGTCGCCACCCAGCCGGCGATACCGCGCCCCGCGGGGAACCTGCGCCCCACCAGGAAGGCCTCGCCCTCGCCGGAGACCGCCTGGAAGACCAGCTCGTCCGCCTCCTCGTCCAGCAGGCAGACGGAGCTGGCCGCCGCCCCGAAGATCGCCCGCGCCACGTCGACGACCGACTGGAGCAACTCGTGCCGGGCGGCGTCACCCGGGGCGTGGAAGGACGGGGAGGTGGGCATGGCGTCAGTTCTCGGAGTCGTCACGGGTGTCTCCTGCCGCTGTGGAAGGACGCGGGTCCGCGTGCACGTTGGCCGCGGAGAGGTAGAGGGCGTTCTTGAGCTGGAAGGCCGTCATCCTGGGATGCCCGGAGAGGACGCGGGCGCAGAGCCCCGCGACGTACGGGGTGGCGAAGCTGTTCCCCGTGGTGCGGATCGTCCGGCCCCCCAGCCACGGCACGGACACGTTCTGACCCGGCCCGAAGAACTCCACCGGGGGCTCCGGGTTGTAGAGGTGCAGCTCGTCGTCCTCCTGGTGGCTGCCCACGGAGATCACCGAGGCGAACCGCCAGGGGAAGCTCTCCACAGGGGTGTTGTGCGCCGAGGCGACGATCACCGTGCGGCCGAAGTACGCCCGGTCGGCGAGGCCGTGCAGCTCGGGGGCGAACCGGGCGCGGGTGGTCGACAGGCTCAGGTTCACCACGTCGAAGCGCTGCTCCACCGCCCAGCGGAGCCCGGCCATCAGCACCTCGCCGGTGCCGGAGAACCGCTCGCCCAGCACCCGTACGCTGTGGATCTCGCAGTCCGGCGCGGTGCGGCGGATGATCCCCGCGCACGCCGTGCCGTGTCCGCAGGTGTCGCCGGTGTCGGTCGGTTCGACCGTGACCGCTCCGCTCCCCGGGTCCTTGACCACCACCCAGGAACTCTCCACCGGGCCGACCAGCGGGTGGTCGAGCTCCACACCGGAGTCCACCACGCACACCCGCACCCCGCGCCCGGTCGCCTGCCGCGCGGGCAGACCGCCCGGCGGCCCCTCGTCCGCGGGGACCGGTACGTCGTCGGGGCCGCGTCCGCGCAGGCTCCAGGTGAGTCCCTGCCCCGGGACCGTGCCTGTTCCGACGGTTCCCATCGGTCAGCTCCTCTCCGTCGTGGTGACCATGGCCTCGTCCGGCACACAGCCGGCGGCCCGGCGGGCCCCCGGCAGATGCCCCTTGCTCGTGAAGTGCTCCCGCGCCGCACGTGCCGAGACCAGCGCGGGGGCCTGCCGCCCCAGTGCGAACAGCGTGCGGGCCCGGTCCAGTTCGGCCGTCGCCCGGACCAGCGGGGAGTCCGTGAGCAGCGACGCCCGCACGGCCCGGTCCGCGTGCCCCGCCGCCTCCGCCGGACGCCCGTCCGCAGCGGCCAGCCGGCCCCGGAGCCCGTTCAGGTCGACGGCGTCCGCGGGGCTCAGCTCCGACGCCTCACCGATGCCCGAGATCCAGGCCACCGCCCGCCCGGTCCGGCCCTCGTCCAGCTCGATCCGGGCCGCGTCCAGCGCCACGGCGGTCCGCAGCCCCGCCGCGTCGGCGCGCCGGGCCACCTCGTCGGCCCCGGCCAGCAGCTCCAGCGCCGTGCCGCCGCGTCCGAGCAGTGCCTCGACGGCGGCCCGGAACACGGGCAGGAACACCTCGGCCTCGGCGAACCGCAGTCTCCCCGCCAGCTCCTGGGCCTCGGAGAGGCAGGCGTACGCCTCGCGGGGCCGGTCCTGGAGCGCGTACAGCACGGCCAGGGGGCAGTTCAGGGTGAGTCTGACCGTCGGGCGGCCCTCCCCGTGCGCGGCCAGCAGGCCCAGGCAGCGGGCCACCGCCTCGGGGGCGGGCACCGGACCGCGCCACAGGGAGATGCCGATGGCCCCGAGCGCTCCGGCCCGTTCCGGTTCGGCTCCGGCCAGCACCGCCTGTTCCAGGGCGCACGCCTGGTCACGCTCCGCCTCCTCGTGCAGGCCGGCCTGCTGGAGGTGCTGGGCGAGCCTCAGATGGGACCTGGCCCGGCCGACCGCGTCGCCCGCCGCCTCGAAGACCGGCAGCACCGCCCGCGCCGTCGCCGTGAGCCCGGGACCCGGACCCGAGGGGTCCAGCACCGCGAGCGCGAGCCTGGCATGCGCGGACTCCACGGACTCCGAGTCCAGTCCGGCCACGCGGCGCAGCAGCCGCGCCCCGCTCGCGGTCCTGCCCAGTGCCACCCGGACCTCGCCGAGCCTGCGGACCGAGCCCGCGTCGTCCGGGTCCAGCTCGACCGCCCGCTCCAGCAGGTCGTCGGCCCAGGCGAGGTCGGACCGGGACGCCGCCTGGGCCCCGGCGCGGCCCAGCGCGGCGGCGGCACGGCCGCGCAGCCGCCCCGTCCGGTCGTCGAGCAGCCCCAGCTCGGCCCGGTAGCGGCAGGCCCGTTCGAGATGGCCGCCGACGGCGCCGTCACCCGCCCGCAGCACCGCGGGCAGCTCGGCCGCCCAGGCATGACGGTCCGCCTTGGCGCGCTTGGACAACGACGCGTACGTCACCTCGTGCACCAGCCCGCTGCTGAACCGGTACGCCGTCGGCTCCGGGCCCGCCCCCGGCTCCACGAGCCGCCGCCCGGCCAGCGCGACCAGCACCTCCTCGATGAGCCCCAGCCGGTGCGCCCGGTCGGCGGGGGAGACGTTCACAGCCGCGGGCCCCCGCAGCTCCGCCAGCCGCGCGGACGTCTCCAGCAGCAGGAGCTCCACCGAGGTGAACTCGCGGCCGATCACGGCGGCCAGGCCGACCATGGTCCGTTCGGTCCGGGCCAGCGCCCCGATCCTGGCGCCCAGCAGGGCCTGGAGCGTGGGAGGCAGCCCCGACCCGGCGCCGTCCATCCGGCCGCCGACCAGGAGCTGTTCCAGATAGAGCGGATTGCCCTCGGCGCGGGACAGGAGACGCTCGTCCACCGGCCCCGCGCCACCGTCGAGCCGCGCCAGCAGGCCGGCGAGCCGCGCACTCTCCTCGGGGGGCAGTCCCGTGAGCTGGAGGCAGTCCCCGGAGTCGGCCGTCCCGTCCGGCCGGCCCACACAGACGATCAGAACACCGGCGGGCCCCGAGCCGTCCACCAGGCGTTCCAGGGTGCGCGTCAACAGGGGCGCCGCCTCGTGCGTGTCGTCGAGCACCAGCACGAAGGGCCTCTCCCGGGCCGCACGGCCCAGCGTCGTCGCCAGCGCGGCGCACATGTCCTCGAACGGCGCGTTCGGCGTGCCGTCGCGCAGCAGCCCCGCCGACAGCAGGGCCGTCGCGTCGTCGGCCACCTGAGCCTCCTGGCGGGCGGCCAGGTCGGGCAGCTCACGCAGGGCGTCGGCTAGGGGGGTGAGCGTGCCCCGGTCCCCGTGTCCGCGGCACCGGCCGGCGCCGTAGGAGAGGGCCCCCGAGGCGGACCGCCCGGCCAGCCACTCCCGTACGAGCCGGGTCTTGCCGATGCCGGGCTCGCCGACGACGCGCAGCAGACCGGCCCGCCCCGCGCGCACGGTGTCCGACAGGGCCGCGTCCAGGGCGCCCCGCTCGGCGCGGCGCCCGACGAAAGGCACGTCGAAGCGGCGCAGCAGCTCCGGATCGTCCGCCCCCAGGGCCAGCAGCCGGTAGGCCTCCACACTGTCCTGCTTGCCCTTCAGCCGGAGCGGACCGGTGGGCTCGGCCGAGACCGTGGGCCCCGCCGCCAGCAGGGTGTCCGGGCCGAGGAGGATCTCACCCGCCCCGGCGTGCTGCTCCAGGCGCGCGGCGATGTTCACGGTCTCCCCGGACACCAGCGCCTGACGGGCCGACGCGTCGCCGCCGGCCACCACCTGACCGGTGTTGACACCGACCCGGGTGGCGAGCGTGATGCCGAGGGTGGCGTGCAGCTCCTCGTTGAGCTCGGCCAGCGCGTCCCGCATGCCCAGAGCGGCGGCCAGCGCCCGACGGGCGTCGTCCTCCCGCACCACCGGCACACCGAACACCGCCATCACGGCGTCTCCTATGAACTTCTCCGGAGTACCGCCCCGGGCCACGATCTGCGCGCTCATCGCCTCGAAGTACCGCAGCGTCACGGTGCGCAGGGTCTCGGGGTCCAGCACTCCCGACAGTGCGGTGGAGCCGACGAGATCGCAGAACAGCACCGTCACCGGCTTGCGTTCGTCCTCCCCGGGCGCGGCCGCGACGGCGCACGGCGTCCCGCAGGACGAGCAGAACCTGGCGTCCTGAGGCAGGTCCTGGCGGCACGTGGTGCAGTTCATGACGTTCCCTTCTCTCCGGTGGTGGGGCCGCGCTGCTGCCGGGAGGGCGGGGCCGGCGCACCGGCCCCGCCCCCGCACGGGGACCGCTCAGAACAGGGCGCCGCCGGCGATCTCGCCGTGTGCCTGGACCTCGGGTTCCACCGCGTCCAGCCGGCTCTTGATGTCGAGCAGCACGGCGAGCTCCTCCTCCGTGAGCTCGCTGAGCACGAGGCGCTGTTCGTCGGTGAGCATGTCCACCGGCAGGCCGGCCTCGTACAACGCGTCCGGCAGCGTGGGCCGTTCGACGTCTCCGGGCGCCCGGGGGGTGCCGTTGCCTTCGGATGGTCGGGTCATGGGGTGACTCCCGTCGGTGTGGAGGGTCCGGCCCCCCGCGGCAGCGGTGCCGCCGCGGAACGCCCGAGCCGGACGAACAGCCGGGTGAGCGCGTCGAGGGAGTGCATGGCGCTGACCGTCACGTCGGACTCCTGATCGCGGGTCAGCGGCATCCGGTCCAGCAGCGCGTACAGCTCGTCCACGTGTCCCGTGTCCAGCGCCGCGTGCTCCCGCACCGTCCGCAGGGCCGTGTCCGGCAGGCCGGTCGTCGCCGCGATACGGGACGTCAGGTCCCCGGCGGGCGCGTAACCCTCCAGCACCGCGATGTAGCCGAGCAGGGCCACCGGGTGGTGGTGCTCGACCCAGTAGTACTGGGAGCCCGCGAGCGCGGCGACGACCGGCGAGGGCATCGGGCCGAGCGCGTCCCCCGGCAGCGAGCCCGCCGCGAGGATGTCCTCCAGCAGCCAGGCGTCGTGCCCCTCCTCCTCCTGGATGTGCTCGCGCAGGTACGCGGCCAGCGGCCCGGCCAGCGGGTCGCCGCGGACGTCCAGCGACAGGGCGCGCTCCAGGGCGCGTTCCATCAGGGGTACGGAGGCCCGCACCACGGCGTGCATGGTGCACAGGTAGCGCCGGTAGCGCGGCAGCAGGTCCTCGGGACGCCACATGTGCTCCATCGCACCCAGCAGTTCCGCGTCCAGCAGCCGCAGCGTGACCCGCAGCCGCGCCGAGGAACTCGGCCCGGGGGCGCTCACCGGGAGCCGTCCCCAGCGGGAACGCGGGCCAGGACCAGGGGCGCGTACGCGGCACAGCCGTGGTGCCGTACGACGCCCACCGGGCCCTCGGCCGCCCCGCGGCGTGCCGCGGTCAGGTCCAGCAGCGCCCCGACGGCCCCCGCCGCCACCGAACGGGCCTCGTCGGCGACCCTGTCGTCCGACCCCAGGGCCCGGCAGCCGTGGCAGTACGGGGCGCCGCCGGGGGAGACCCCGGCGCGCGCGGCCAGATGGGCGGGACCGACCGTGCGGATCATGCGCAGCACCGGTGACTCCAGGGCCCGGCCGCGTACGGTCGCCCAGTCGTCGGTGTCGACGTGCCCGAGGTACAGGTGGGCGGGGCCGGCCGCAGGTCCACGGTGTCCTGGTTGCAGCAGGCGAGCACCGCGCCGTCGAAGGCGACCACCGGCCAGGCGGCCATGGCGCACGGGGACACCGTGCCGGCATCCGGGCCGGTGCGGGCGGGGGCGGCCCAGGAGGCGGCCCGCCCGAACGCCCGCACCTCGTTGACCAGTGAGGGGACCTGGCCGCCGAACTCCGAGTCGACGGCACGGGTGATGTCCGCGAGGTAGGGGTCGTCCGCCCCCTCGCCGGTGAGGTGGAAGCTCACCGCCACACCCGTCTCCCGGATCCGGTGCACCGCGCGGAACACGTCGGCCCGGGGGATCTCCCGCTCGTGGTGGGCGTCGAGACTGGCGGAGAAGTGGTCCACGCCCCTGATCGCGCGCAGGACCGGCGGCGGGATCTCCCGGGAGCGGGCGAAGAACATGCCGCTGAGCAGCGCCGTACGCGATCCCGCGGCGCGGGCCCGTGCGCTCAGTTCCTCGACGAGCGCGGGCAGCAGCAGCGGTTCGCCACCGGTCAGCATCACCACGTCGGGACGGTTCTCCCGGGTGAACGAGCCGACGAAGCGCACCAGACGGCCGGCGTCCGGTTCCTCCCGCGTGGACAGGGACGAGCCGGTCGAGCAGTGGGCACAGCTCAGCGGGCAACGCCGGGTGAGGCCGAGCAGCAGACCGGCGGCGGGGAAGGGCCGCCGGCCGACGAGTTCGCCGAGTTCCATGCGGGGCCGCCTCCTTGTCGGGGCCGGAGCGTGCGCGCGGAGGGACCGTTTCCCGTGGACCCACCGGCGTGCGCGGAAGTGCACCCAGGCTGCGGGGCGGCGGTTCGACGACGGTCCACCGATGCTTCAGGAGCGGTATGGGCGCAGCTCAGGCAGGGTCCCGGGCCCGCCCCGGAAGCCGGGTGCGGTGCACGGAGCGGCCCTGAACTGGGCCGATACCGGAGCCATACCGCCGCCGAAGCGATCGCCAGGCGGGCCGTCCTAACTTTCTCGGCAACGGCAGGCAACGGCCCGCCGCACCGGAAACCCGGCACCTCAGGGCCCCCGGAACCAGTGCAGTCACAAGTGGACGGAGACCACCATGGCCGAGAACACCAAGCCCGCCGCCGACGACAACACCGACGAGACCCCCGAGGTCGAGGCGCACTCCGTACTGGACCTCCAGGAGACGGCCAACAAGGAGATCGAGGCGCCGGGCGGCAGCTGCGTCAGCGTGATCAGCGTCGTCCTGGCGGACTAGCCGGACGCACCGGGCGGCGCCGCGGGGGGCGGCTGCAGGAGCTCCCGCCGTGGCGCCCGGCCGGCTGGTGATGTGGGGCGGTTCCGTCTGACGGAGCCGCCCCGCCGTCGCTTCCGCGGCCCGGACGGGCCCGCACCCCTCGTCACGACCCAGACCGTCCCCCCGGGAGTTCACGATGACCACGCCGCTGCGCGGCAACAGGGATTTCCGGCTGCTCTGGCTGAGCGGCCTCTTCGCGGTCCTGGGCGGGCAGATGAGTGCCCTCGCCCTTCCGCTGCTGGTGCTCAAGGAGACCGGATCGGCGGTGCAGGCCGGAGCCATCGGGACGGTGTCCGTGGGAACCGTGCTGATCACGATGCTGCCCGGCGGGGTGATGGCCGACCGTGTCGAACGCCGCCGGCTGATGCGGGTCTGCGACGTCGGCAGCCTGATCGTCGTCACCGCCCTCACCGTGGCCGTCTGGTCCGGACACGTCCCCATGCCACTTGTCCTGCTCTGCGCCGCGGCGGGCGCGGTGATCGGCAGCGTCTACGGGCCGGCTGTCTTCGGCCTCATGCGCGCGGTCGTCCCGGCCGACCAGATGGGCACCGCCACCGCGCGGCTCCAGGCACGCACCCAGACCGCCCGGCTCGTCGGACCACTCGTCGGGGGAGCGCTGTTCGGCATCCACCCGGCCCTGCCGTTCGCGGCCGAGGCCCTGGGCCTGTTCCTGTCGACCGTCTGCGTGGCCCTCGTGCGCACCCGCTCCCGGGCCAGGGCGAAGGCGGGCGCCGTGTTCAGCCGGCGCGAACTCCTCGCGGGCCTGACCTTCCTGTGGGGCCTGCCCTACCTCCGTACGGTCCTCCTCGTGTTCGGGCTGGGCATGAACTTCGCCTTCGGGGCGCTCACCTTCACCGCCCTGACCGCGTTCTCCGACGGGGGCACGTCGGGGGTCGGCGGCGGCTTCGTCCTCACCTGCGTCTCCGCCGGGGCGCTGTCCGGGGCGCTGCTCGCGCCGCGGATCAGCCCCGCCCGGCACTCCCGGGTCCTGATCGTCGCCACCTGCTGGACCTGTGTGGCGGCCGCCGGGGTCATGGCCTGGATCAGCCAACCGCTGGTGGCCGGGATCATGTGCGCGCTCACCATGTGCCTGTCGACGATCGCCAGCATCGGATTCCTCTCGAAGCTCCTGGTCGTGACCCCGGAGGAGAAGGTGGGCAGGGTCCAGAGCGCGGCGGGCTTCCTGTCCTCCATGGTCCAGCCGTTCGGGCCGCTGACCGGAGGCGCCCTGCTGACCGCCTTCGGCGCCCGCTGGGCCTTCGCCCTGACCGGCTGCGTGCTGGCCGTCTCCGCCCTCGTGGTCACCTTCGCCCGCTCGGCGAGGACGAAGCCGGCCCCGCCCCCGGCGGGGGAGCCCACCGGCCGGCAGGACACCGGCACCGAGCCCGGGACCGGCACCGAGCCCGGGGCGGGACCGGCCCGCGCGCCTGCGGGCGCGAACCCCTCCGGCACCGGGGACTGATCCGCGAACCCGGGGCCCGCCCCCCACCGCCACCGTCCGCGCTTCCCGCGGGCTTCGAGAAGAGAGAGCCGAGCGTGCCAGGCATCCAGGACACCCAGCTGTACTGCCTCGCCGACCGTACGTACTACGACACTCCGGCCCGGCTGCCCGACGAGGAGTCGCGGTACCGGCTCGACACCGATCCGCCTCCGGAGGGCTGGCGCCGTGAGGCCGTGGGGCTGTGGACCTCGCTGGTGCCCGAGGGGGTGAAACCGGCCGAGCAGGGCTGGAAGATCCATGTGTCCACCGTCCCCGGCGAGGCCGAGGCCACCCTGCGCGACACCGCCCGGATCTGCGTCCGCCACGGTGTGCCCTTCAAATTCCTGCGCAGCGAGAAGGCGTTGCTGCTGGTGGCGGGCAAGCACATGAACCGCAGCGGCGCCGGTAAGTTCATCGCGGCCTACCCGCCCGACGAGCCCGTGTTCCTCGCGCTGGCCGACGAGCTGTCCCGGACGCTGGCGGGACGCAGCGGCCCCTACGTCCTCAGCGACCTCCGGATCGGCGACGCACCGGTCTACACGCGCTACGGCGCCTTCGTCCCCCGCTGGTGCGACGACGCCGGGGGCCGCCGGGTCCTCGCCCTGCGGGACCCGTCCGGGAAGCTCGTCCCCGACGAGCGCGGTGTGGTGTTCCGGACGCCCTCCTGGGTCGAGGTCCCCGAGGCGCTGCGCCCGCACCTCGCTGCACGCGCCGCCGCCCGCGACGACACCTTCCCGTACAAGGTCACCGAGGCCCTGCAGTTCTCCAACGCCGGCGGGATCTACCTCGCCGAGGACACGGGGACGGGGCGGCGCGTGGTGCTGCGCGAGGCACGTCCGCACTGCGGACTCGACGCCGCGGGCGACGACGCCGTCACCCGCCTGCACCGCGAGCACCGGGCGCTGACGGCGCTGGCCGGACTCGACTGCGTACCCCGGGTGTACGGGGTGCGGACCGTGTGGGAGCACCACTTCCTGATCGAGGAGCACATCGAGGGGAACACCCTGCTGGAGGAGATCGTCGCCCGCTTCGCCCTCGTACGCGGGGCCGACTCGGCGGACGAACTCGCCCCCTACGTCGCCTGGACCGAGTCGGTGACCGGTGAACTCGCCCGGGCGCTGGAGGCGATCCACGCGCGCGGCCTGCGCTTCGGCGATCTGCACCCCTCCAACATCATCGTCCGGCCCGACGGGCGGATCGCCCTCGTCGACTTCGAGTACGCCACCGCGCTCGACGACAAGGACACCCCGCTGGCCGGCGCCCAGGGCCTCCAGGCACCGCAGGGCACCCCCGGGACGGAGGCCGACGCCTACGCGCTCTGGGCGACCTGGCTCAGCATGCTGATGCCGGTCATGGAGATGGCCGGACTGGAGCGGGCGAAGGCCCTCACCCTGGAGCGCTGGGCCCGACGGCGGTACTCGCTCCCGGCCGGAGCGGGCCCCCGCAGGCCGGGACTCCTCCACGGCCTGGACGCCTCGCGACGGCGCGAGGACGAGGTGGCCGCCCTGTTCGAGGGGCCGGAGGTGGACTGGGCCGGGCTCCGCACCCGGCTGCTGGCCGGGATCCACGCCGGAGCCACACCCGGGCGGGCGGACCGCCTCTTCCCGGGCGGGCCCGACCTCTTCGCCACCGGCGGCACCGACCTCGTGAACGGTGCGGCGGGCGTCCTGTACGCCCTGCACCGGACCGGTGCCCCCGTCCCCGCGGAGTGGACCGACTGGCTCGCGGCGGCTGCGCTGCGCAGGGACCCCGCAGGGGCAGGCGGACTCTACGACGGGCTGCCCGGCGCCGCGTTGGTGCTCTCCCTCCTGGGCCGCGCCGAGCAGGGACGCGAGGTGTGGGAGCGTGCGACGTCCCTCGCACCGGCGACGGCCTCGGCGGATCTGTTCACCGGGCGGGCCGGAACCGCGCTCGCGGCCCTTCGCATGGCCCGCGTGGACGGTGCGGCCCCCGACCCCCGGCTGGTCGACGACGCCCTGCGCACCGCCCGGGACCTGGACCGGCTGGTACGGGGCGAACAGGTGGACGGCATGCGGCTGCCGGAGTCGGCCGGACTGCTGCGCGGGCTGAGCGGAGCCGCCCTGCTCCTCCTCGAACTGCACACGCTGACCGGCGAGGAATGGCTGCGCCGGGCGGCCCGCACCGCCCTGGGACGCGAGGCCGCTCACCTCGTCACCATGGACGACGGCTCGCTCCAGGTGAAGGACGGCCGACGCCATCTGCTCTACCTCGGACAGGGCAGTTCAGGGGTCGCGCTGGTCTCCCAGGCGTACACCGCCCGGTACGAGGACGAGGAGCTGAGCGCTCTCATCCCGGGCGTGGCCCAGGGCTGCGCCATGGAGTTCGTCCGCGAGCCGGGGCTGTTCACCGGGCGCGCCGGCCTCGCGGCCGCCGCCGGCCAGCTCGACCCCGTGACCCGGACCGGCCAGGGAGTCCTGGCCTCCGTGCGCAACCTCGCCTGGCACCTCGTCGCCGACGAGGACCGGCTGCTCGTCCCGGGTGCGACGCTGCGGCGCTTCTCCGCCGACCTCGGCACGGGAGCGGCGGGTCTGCTGCTCGCCCTGCACTTCCTGTCCGGGGGCCGCGACGGGGGCGCCGGGGGACGCGACCCCGGAGACCAGCAGGCCGGGGAGAACCTCCCCGGCCTGCTGGACCTGCTCACCCTCGGCTGAGGAGACGGGAAGCACCGCCCCCGGGGGAGAGCGCCGGCCGGCGTGCGCCGGCCCCCTCGGGGCCCGCCTCCTCACGTACGTACAGACAGAGGAGCCGGGGCACCTCGTACAGCGCGGCATGTGCGGTGACCTCGCCCGAGGGGGAGGTCACCGCGCCGGTGTCGATGAGTGACTCGACCGCCCGGATCGTGCCCCGCTCGTCGCTGTCCAGCGCCGCCATCGCCCGCTCCAGCGTGAAGCCGCCGTCCCACGCGAGCCCCGCGACACGGGCCAGGGCCCCCCGGTCACGGGCCCCCAGGTCCCGCCAGCCCGCGGCGAGCCGTGAGCGTACGGACACGTCCCCGGCCACCAGCTCGTCCAGGGCCGCCGCCGGGTCGTCGAGCCGGTCCGCGTACTCCGCCAGCGGAAGGTGCCGCAGCACCGCCAGCCGCATCCCGCTCACCGCAACCGCCAACGGCAGTGCCCCGCACGCCCGCACGATGCGCACCGCGGAGGCCCGGTCCGTCCGCAGCCGGTCCCCGCCGATCAGCGTCCCCAGCAGCTCAAGTGCCTCGTCCTCCCCGAGGGCGGCGAGCGCCGTCCGGTGCACCGCTTCGAGACCGGCGAGCTGACCGCGGGCGGTGAGCAGCACCGAACTCCGCCCGGCCCGGGGCAGCAGTCCGCGAACCGACGCCTCGTCCGCCACGTCGTCCAGCACGATCAGCGCCCGGTGCCGCGCCAGCCAGTCCTGCCAGGCTTCCTCGGCCCGCGCGGCATCCGGCCGGCCGGGGCCGCCCACCCCGCACAACCGCCCCAGCTCGTCCAGCATGTCGTTCCGGGAGCGGGGCACGCCGTCCTCCCTGCGCGCCCGTACGTGGACCCGACCGTCGGGGAAGCTGTCGGCGAGCATGTGGGCCGCCCGGACGGCCAGTGCCGACTTCCCCACACCGGCCGGGCCGGAGACGACCAGCACGGCACCCTCCGGGCTCCCCGACACGTCGAGCAGCCGCGTCAGTTCGTCCTCGCGGCCCGTGAAGTGCCTGCTGTCCGCGGGCAGCGACACACCGCCCGCCGCGCTCCGGGGAGCGGAGGCCCGCGAGGACCGGCCCTCGCCGAGCATCGCCCGGTACAGGCCCGCCATCGCCGGACTGGGTTCCAGACCCAGCTCCCGGGCGAGCAGCTGCCGGTAGTCGTCGTACACCGCCAGTGCCTCCGCCTGACGCCCGGTCTGGTGCAGGGAGTTCATCCACGCGGCCCGCAGCCGCTCCCGGAAGGGGTGGCGTTCGACGAGGTCCCGCAGGCCGTCCACCGCGACGCCCGCCCGGCCCGTCTCGATCTCGGCCTCGGCCCAGTCCTCGTAGACCGTGAGGCAGCGGGCCTCCAGGCGTTCGGCCTCCTCCGCGACCCCGGCGGAGTCCCGGAGGTCGTGCAGCGGCGGACGCTCCCCCCACAGGTCCAGTGCCTCCCGCAGCAGCCGGGCGGCGGTGCGCAGGTCGCCCCGCTCACCCGCGGCCCGGCCCGCCCGGGCCAGCGTCCGGAAGCGCAGGGTGTCCAGCTCTCCCTCCTCCACCCGCAGCCGGTAGCCGCCGCAGTCGTGCACCACCCGGCCCCGGTCGTCGCCGTCCACGGCCCCGAACAGCGCGCGGGCGGCACTGACATAGACCTGGAGGTTCTTGCGCGCGGTGCGCGGCGGGCCCTCCGGCCACACCACGTCGGTGAGCACGTCCACCGGCACGGGGGTGTTGGGCCGTGACAGCAGGGTGGCCAGGACCAGCCTCTGCTTGCGTGGTCCGAGCGGCAGCGGCCTGCCGTCGATCACCGCCGAGAGCGGCCCGAGCAGCGAGAAGTACACCGTGGCGGGGGAGCCGGGGCGGACGGGGGGAAGGGGCATCAGCGGGCCTCCTGGCCGGGGGAGGGGCGACGAGCTGCCGTACCGTGCCGATGCTGCCGCGACGCGGAACGGGGCACATCGGTGACCGCCCCGCATCTTCCGGGCGACGCACCCGACCCCCGCCGTCCGATGCCCCCATGTTGAGGGCCTGTTCCCCCATCCCGAGGGCCTGGTGCGGGCGGGTAGGCCGGCCGGATGGGGGAACGCCTGCTCAGGGCACGTCGACCACGCACTCGGCGGCGAACTCGCACAGGGCCGTACGGTTCGCCCGGCCCGTCTTGCTCAGCAGGCTGGCCAGGTGTTTCTCCACCGTGCGGGGTGAGATGGAAAGCCGCCGGGCGATCTGCTGGTTGCCCGGCCGTTCCGCCAGCAGCACGAACACCTCGTACTCGCGCGGGGTCACCCCGTTGGTCCGCAGCGGCGGAGGGATCCGGTCCCGTCCGTCACGGTGCTGGGTCACGCTCACCCCCGCCTGCCGCAGCGCCGCCCGGCACGCCGCGGCCGCCGGCTGCACCCCGGCCGAGTGGAAGAACTCCTCGGCGGTGCGCAGCCACACGACCGGCTCGCCCCACCCGTCGGCGAGCGCCGCGTCCGCGACCAGCCGCAGACCGAGATGACGGGCCACAGGGAAGGCCACGGACCGGGCGTGGAAGGACGTCATCCGCCGCGCGGCACCCGCGGTGTCGCCCTCCCTGCCCAGCAGCACCGCCTCCGTCAGTTCGAGGAACTGCCGGTTCCAGGCCAGGGCGGCGCCGGGTGCCCCGGCCACCTCCTCGTACTCCCCGCGCGCCGCGTCGCCCGACAGCACCCGCAGCAGCGGGCGCAGTCCGTAACGGCCGCTCAGGTAGTAGTAGCTGGGGTGGTCGCGCTCCCAGGCAAGGGCGGCGTCCAGTGCCGCCGCGGCAGCGGGGCGGTCCTCCTCCAGCAACGCCCCGATCGCCCCGCAGAACCCCAGCCGCAGGGGCACGAGCGCGGACTGCTCCCCACCCGCCCTGCGGAACGCGACGAGGGCCCGGTCCGTCTCCCGCCGGCGGCCCCGGTGCGCCGCGGCCGCCGCCCCGGCCAGCAGCAGATAGCGGTGCGCGCCGTGGTTGCCGATCCTGGCGCTCGCCTCCACCGAACGCCCGGTGATCTCCTCCGCCTCGTCCCACCGGGCGCACATCACCGCGTTCATCGCGAGCAGCCCGTCGACCGTCTGCGCCAGCAGCAGGGAACCCAGCTCCGCCGCGGCCGCCCGTGCCGAGTGCAGGCGGGCCGCGTCACCGGTCCGCATGAAGCCGTTCACCCCCAGGCGCACCAGAGCCTCCACCCGCCAGAGCGGCAGGGAGTGCTCGGTGGACAGGGTGAGCATCCGCTCCAGACACGCGTCGGCGGCGTCGAAGCCCCGCTCCCGGTGGAGCAGCGCGAGCAACTGCCAGGCCTGGCAGGCCACGACCGGAAGTCCCTCCGCCTCGGCGGTCCCGGCGGCATCGAGCGCGGCCCGTTCCGCTGCCTCCGGCTCCCGCCGGTCCTCCCCGGGGAGCAGGGAGAGATGACCGTCCACGACGGCGAGCGAGGCGCGGCGGGCGGGGGACGGTGTGGGGCCGAACAGTGCTCGCGCGGCAGCGATCTGACGTGCCGTGTCCTCGGAGCGCTCCGCCATGACCGCCACCCAGGCGATCTTGATGTGGGCGTCCCCGCGCCGGGCGGCCGCCTCAGAGCGGGCGGGGAGCGGCGGCAGGCCGTCGGCCAGCGCCAGGGCCCCGTCGAGATCGCCGCCCTCGGCCCGGGCCACTGCCAGGGATTCGGTGACGGCCGCGAGATCGGCGTCCGCCGCCAGGGAGAGGGAACGTTCCAGCAGCACCACGGCCGAACCGTGCGAACCCGAAGCGAGCATCCGCCGGCCCGCCTCGGCGAACTGGAGCGCGGCCCGCGCGCGGTTGCCCGCCGCGAGCTCCAGCGTGGCCACGAGCTGCCGCCGGTCCTCGTCGAGCGGCTCCCCCGACCGCTCGACCGCCGCGGCGGCACGGCGGGCCAGTGCGGCGCGCTCGGCCGGCGCGAGCGAGGAGACCAGCGCCTCGGCGGTGAGGGCGTGGCGGAAGGTGTAGCGGTCGGGGGCCGCGCCGTCGGGGGCGATCACACCGGTCTCGACCGCGGACCGCAGGTGGGTGAACAGGGCCCGGTCCTCCAGCCCGGTGACGGTCTGGAGCACGGCCACGGAGAACTGGCCGCCCAGGGTCGCAGCCGTCAGCAGCAGGTCCCGCACCGGCTCGTCCATCCGGTCCAGCCGGTGGGCCCAGCTCCGCAGGATGCGCGACGGGAGGCTTCCGTCCGGTTGGTCCGCCGCCTCCCATCCGGTCTCCGTGCGCCGCAGCCTGCCGGTGTCGAGGAGGTCGTCGAGCAGCACCTCGACCAGATAGGGGTTGCCCGCCGCGCGTTCGACCAGACGGCTCTGCACCGCTTCGGGTATCAGCTCGGGCGGCGTCTCCAGACAGGCCCCGGTCAGGGTCCGTACGTGCGCGTCGCCGAGCCCGCGTAACTCCACCACCGTCGCGGTGTGACGCTGCTCGGCGGAGCGTACGAGGTCCAGGGCGGTCCCCTGCTCCGGGCGCAGGGTGCCCAGCAGCAGGACCGGCAGGTCCGCCAGGTTGTCGATGACGTACTCCACGACCGCGACGGTCTCCGTGTCGCAGTCGTGCAGGTCCTCCAGCAGCACCACGCAGCCGGTGTCCCGGCCGAGGACCGACAACAGCCGCAGCAGGGCCTCCGCCAGCTCGACCACGGTCTCCGTGTATCCGGCCGGCGCCCCGCTCCGCCACTCCGGGACCAGCCTGGCCAACGCCGGGTGGTACGGGGCGAGTTCCGGGTCCTTCGGGGTGCCCGCCGCACGGAAGTGGGACGACAGGGCCTCCACCAGGGGCCGGAACGGCACGACCAGGCCGGTGGAGCCCGCCCGCCCGCGCAGCACCGGCATGCCCAGCCCGTAGGCCCGGTAGGCACATTCGCCCACCAGCCGGGACTTGCCGATCCCCGCCTCGCCGACGAGGAACAGCGCGCGCCCCGAACGCCGTCGCGCGGCGTCCAGGGCGCTGCTCAGCAGACCGATCTCCTCGTCACGTCCGACGACGACCGGCGAATTCGCACGCATGGCCGCAGGCTACTGGAGCCGTACAGAGTGCGGCAGTAGGCACATTCCCGTCATGAAGTGCACGGTGGCGGGAATCGGTTACATCGGTACCGTGAACGTCGTCCATGGCAGGTCGGGGCCGTTGACGACGTCCCCGTCCGAGGCGCTGAGGAGTCTGCTTCTCAGCCCCAGGCCCCCGTTGTTCCCCAGTGATATCCGGCCCGCAGGGTGCTCGAAGGCGCCCTCGTGCGCCGCGGTGACGTCCACGTATCCGGCCGACTCGCTGATCTGCGTCATCTCTGCCTCTTCTTCTGGTCGTTGATCGAGAACGTCATGGGTACGTGGGTCCGGTCGGCCCCCGTGGAGTGGCGCATGAGCAGTGCCGGCCCGATGCGGTCGGGGAATCCCGCCCGCAGCAGCCCGTGTCCGATGCCCGACAGGCCGGTGAGCAGCCCGGGGTGAGGTACGTGTCCGGGCGTCCCGCAGTGCGACTGCGCCCGGTCGGCGGCGGCCAGCAGCGTGCCGGTCCGGCGCAGCCAGTGGGGGCGCAGCCGGGGCAGGGAGGCATGACCGAGCAGTTCCAGTACGCCCAGTTCCCCGTGGCACAGGCTGTCGTCCGTCTGGGGCGCGGCCCGGGCCACGTCACCGGCCTGCTCCGCGAGCCAGTCGCGCAGCACCGGATCGGCCAGGGCCTCGGGGCTGTCGGCGACCGCGAGCGCGATCCCGGACGTCCCCTCGCACCAGGCCCGGCCGCTCCCGGCACCCCGTACTGCACCCCGCAGGGCCTCCAGCCCGGCGTTCCGGTGGCGTGGGCCGCCCCCCGCCCCGGCGAACCGCAGCAGTGCCCAGCCGATGCCCGCCGCCCCGTCCGCGAAGCCCCCGGACGTGGGCGGGGCCGTCGCCACGAGACGTTCGGCGCACCGCTCGGCACCGCGCCAGGCCTCGGTCCGGCCGGTGGCGCGGTGCACGGCGAGCAGCGACACCAGCCCCCCGGCCGCACCGCCGCGCACCCCGAGCCCCTCCTCGGCCGAACTCGCCGCGCAGGCGAGCCGCGTGGCGGGCCCGGACCAGTCCAGGACCCGGCTGTCGTCCAGCAGCGTCCCGACCTCGGTCAGTGCGTACGCGATGCCCCCGAGGCCGGAGAAGGCGCCGGAACCGAGCATCCCGAGGTCGTCCCCGCGCAGGTGCAGCGCGTCCAGCAGGCCCGGCAGGGGTGCCAGCGCGGCCCGCGCCGCGTCCGCGTACCGGGCGGCGCCGGTCAGCGACGCCAGCTGCGCGAGGAACAGCGCGGGCCCCGTGTAGCCGCCCGCGAGGTCGGCCGCCAGCGGCGTGAGGCGCCAGTAGCGCTCGCCGAGCAGCTCCAGGCCGATCCAGTTGGTCCGGCTGCCGCTGTGGTACGCGAGCGAGACGAGCTGGTCACCCACCGAACGGGCGGCGGACAGCAGCCGCTCCGGTTCCGGCGCGGTGGCCTCGGTCCTGGGCCGCGCGGACCCGGCGGCGCCGTGCGGGGGCTCCGTGGAGGTGCTCACCATGGCCGTTCGGATGATCCGTTCCTGGTCCAGCCGGTCCACGGTGTCCAGGGCCCGGATCTTCGCCTCCACCCGCGCCAGCCCGGTGGGCCCGGCGGGCCCTCGCATCCTGCGCCCGGAGCCGCTCCACACCTCGGTGAAGTCCGGACGCGTGGTGAACACCGGGACGTCGCCCTGCCACAGTTCCGCGATCTCCTCGTCCTCCAGACCGGCCAGCGCGGGGGTGCCCAGGGCGCCGGTGCGCAGGAGCGCGAACACCTGCTGGCGCTCGGCGGCGTCGCGCATCAGATCCGGGTGGGTGGACTCGTGCAGCAGCGTGGCGTACGTCCAGGTCGGCCTGGGCACGAAGCGGGTCTCGTCGTCCGCGAAGAGCCGCAACAGGCCCTTCTGGCCCAGAAGTTCGGCGCGCGAGTCGCTGACAGCGGTGTACGCGGCGCGGAAACCGTCGCACAGGGCGTCGGTGAACCGGAACGGATCGGCCGGAGCCCCGTCCAGGGTGGGGCGGTTGGCCGACGCGCCGAACCGCCCGGTGGTGCGCACCAGATGCATGGTGTCGGTGCCCGCCGCCGCCCAGGAAGCCGTCTCCAGCGGGGAGGAGGCCGCCCGGCCGCCGCCGACGGCGGACATGTCCAGCGCGGTGGTGTCCCCGACCAGCAACTGCGGGAGCAGCCCGACACGGTGCACCGAGCTGTACAGGGCACGGGCGGCCGGATCGGCGGGCGGGACCTGTGTCAGAGGCGGGTGGAACAGCGTCTCCACATCGACCAGGACGGGATGCGCCCCGCACGCGATGAGGTTCTCGTGGTGCAGGTCCGTGCCGTCCAGGACGTGCAGCAGGGCCAGCAGCGCACCCAGGCGCCGGTAGAAGAGCGCGGTCCCGGCCGCCGATCCGCAGGGGGAGTCCTCGATGAACTCGGCCCAGCCGTACGCGCCCCGGTCCAGGACCCGGGGCGCCCGCAGACCGGGCGTCCCCTCCAGGGAGTTGAACCACTGCACCAGGGTGTCGAAGTGCCGGTGCGCGGCGAGCGGCCGCGGCTTGTAGACCAGCCTGGCGCCGTCGGAGAACCGCAGCAGCATCACCGACCGGCCACCGCGGTGGCTGTCCCCCGTACCCGCCTCGACCTCGGTCAGGGTGTGCGGCCCGTAGTCGGTGAGCCGTCCCGCGCCCAGGTCCCCCAGGACCGTGGAGGAAGCGAGGGGCACACCGTCCGCGGCGAGCCTGCCGAGCATCTCGGCGAACGCGTCCGCCGCGTTCATGGCCGCCTGCGCGAGGACCCTGGCGAGGACCGGATAGGCGGTGACCAGCGAGGCGAGGCCCGCCCGGCTCGCGGTCAGCCGCAGGAAGTCCCGGAAGCGCTCACGCGGTCCCGGTCCCGTCAGCCTGCCGCCGACCCGCGCGACGTGCAGCTCCGACACGAGGGTCCGGGCGGCCAGCACGGCCAGGCGACGTTCCACGTCGCGCCGGAAGCCGTCCAGCACACCGGCGGAGCAGGCGGCCGGTGCCGGCCGCGCGCCGCCGTCCCCGGACGGCGCGGACACCAGCCGGTCGGCCGCCCGGGCGGCGAACGGGGCGACGACCGGGACGAAGCCGGTCAGGTCCGGGTAGGCCCGGTCCTCGATCCACGCCGCGCGCGGCGCCCGGCCGACGGCCTCCCGGGCGAAGCAGGCCCACTCGGGCTCGGCCGCCGGACGCGGCCCGACCGTGCCGGGAACCCACCACGGTTCGCCGTGCTCCCGGAATCCGAAGAGGCCGGCGGTGTCCGGTACGGGGGCGTGGTCCTCGCTGCCCGCGCCGTCCGATGACGCCGTACCGCCGATCGCTTCCTTCTCCATCACCGCGTTCACCTCCCCGGTCCAGGGAGGCCCCAGCGGTTCTCCCGTGCCCATCCTGGAGGGCGCCCGGGTCCCGCACATGGGGGAGTGGCCCCCATCTTTCGGGGTACGGGGCCCGGCCGGTACGGGAGTGCCAGGTCAGCGGGAGGGTGCCGCCGTCGATCCCCGTTCCATGAGCTCGGCGGCGATGGTCGCGACGCCGCCGGGCGGCGGTGTCTCCTTGCCCATGGCCAGCCGGCCCGCCCGTGCCCCCGCCTCGAACAGCGGCAGCCGCACGGTCGTCAGCGCCGGTACGGCGTCCACCGAGAACGGCAGGTCGTCGAAGCCGGCCACCGAGACGTCCTCGGGGATGCGGAGCCCGAGGTCCCGGACCGCCGCGCAGGCGCCCAGGGCCACGGTGTCGTTGGCGGCGACGACGGCCGTCACCTCGCGCTCGCGGCGCAGGAGTTCGAGCGTGGCGTCGTAGCCGGAACTGCGGTCGTAGGGGCCGTGCACGGTGACGTTCTCCTCGTCGCCGTACAGCCCGGCCGCCTTCATGGCCTCGCGGTGGCCCTCCAGCCGGTGCCGGGTCGTGGTGCGCTCCAGGGGCCCGGCGACGTAGCCGATCCGGCGGTGCCCCAGGCCGATCAGATGCTCGGTGAGCCTCCGGGCACCGCCCCGGTTGTCGAAGGCCAGCGCTGCGGTCACCGCGTCGGTGTCCGGCAGCGGGGGGCGTCCGCAGAAGACGATCCTGGTGCCCGCGTCCGCGAGCCTGGCCAGCTTCACGGCCATCGCGGCCTGGTGAGCCGGGTCCTCCAGCGCCCCGCCGGTGAGGACGACGGCCGCGGCGCGCTGGCGCTGCAACAGGGTCAGGTAGGTGAGTTCGCGCTCGGGGGAGCCACCGGTGTTGCAGACGACGGCGAGCTTCTCGCCGCCGCCGCGGCCCGATCCGTCGCCCGGTCCGCCGATCTCGCTCTGCGCGGCCCCGGCCATGATGCCGAAGAACGGGTCGGCGATGTCGTTGACGAGGATCCCCACCAGGTCGGAGGTGGCGGCGGCGAGCGAGCTGGCCGGGCCGTTCAGCACGTAGTCCAGATCGTCCACCGCGCGCAGGACCCGCTCCCGGGTGGACGAGGCCACCGGGTAGTTGCCGTTCAGGACACGGGACACGGTGGCCGGGGACACCCGGGCGCGGGCCGCGACGTCCGCCAGGGTGACTGTCATGGCTCTCCTCCGAGGAGTTGTGAAGCGGACCCCCTTGTCCGGGCCGCTGTCGGCAGGCTAGCGTCATACCGCATAGAAAGCGCTTGCTACGGCTGTATGGAGGGAACTTTCGTGACACGCAGGACAGTGCGCATCGCCATGAACGGCGTCACGGGACGCATGGGATACCGGCAGCACCTGGTGCGCTCGATCCTCGCGATCCGCGAGCAGGGCGGCCTCGACCTCGGTGACGGCCAGGTGCTCTGGCCGGAACCCGTGCTCGTCGGCCGCCGCGCCCACGCGTTGGAGGCACTCGCCACACAGCACGGCCTGACCGAGTGGTCGACCGACCTGGACGCGGTGCTCGCCGACGAGTCGATCGACATCTACTTCGACGCCCAGGTCACCTCGGCCCGCGTCGAGGCGATCAGGAAGGCCATCGCCGCCGGCAAGCACATCTACACCGAGAAGCCCACCGCCACCGACGTCGAGGGCGCGCTCGAACTGGCTCGCCTCGCCCGCGACGCCGGCATCAAGCACGGCGTCGTCCAGGACAAGATCTTCCTCCCGGGCCTGCTCAAGCTGAAGCGCCTCATCGACGGCGGCTTCTTCGGCGAGATCCTCTCCGTGCGCGGCGAGTTCGGCTACTGGGTCTTCGAAGGCGACTGGCAGGACGCCCAGCGCCCCTCCTGGAACTACCGCGCGGAGGACGGCGGCGGCATCGTCGTCGACATGTTCCCGCACTGGGAGTACGTCCTGCACGAGCTGTTCGGCCAGGTCACCAGCGTCTCGGCACACGTGCAGACCCACATCCCGCAGCGCTGGGACGAGCAGGGCAAGCCCTACGCCGCCACCGCCGACGACGCCGCGTACGGAACCTTCCAGCTGGCGGGCGGCGCCGTCGCCCAGATCAACAGCTCCTGGGCCGTCCGCGTCAACCGAGACGAGCTCGTCGAGTTCCAGGTCGACGGCACCCACGGCTCCGCCGTCGCGGGCCTGCGCAACTGCCGTGTCCAGCACCGCTCGGCCACCCCCAAGCCGGTCTGGAACCCCGACCTCCCGGTCACCGAGCCGTTCCGCGACCAGTGGCAGGAAGTCCCCGACAACGCCGAGTTCGACAACGGCTTCAAGGCCCAGTGGGAGCTCTTCCTGCGCCACATCGTCCTCGACGAGCCCTACACCTGGGACCTCATGGCGGGCGCCCGGGGCGTCCAGCTCGCCGAGCTCGGCCTCAAGTCATCGGCCGAGGGCCGCCGCTTCGACGTACCGGAGCTGAGCCTGTGACCATCCACCTCCCGCAGGGACCGTACGAACCCCGGGCCACGCCGCTCGACCTGGCGCCGGACGGGGCGCCGCTCGCCTCCCGTACGGTCTTCTCCGCCGCCCACGTCGTCGCCGACCCGTACGCCGACATCAGCCCCGACGACCCCGTCGCCGTCGACTGGGACGCCACCCTCGCCTTCCGCCGCCATCTCTGGTCGCACGGTCTGGGGGTCGCCGAGGCCATGGACACCGCGCAGCGCGGCATGGGGCTGGACTGGGCCGGTGCGGCCGAGCTGATCCGCCGCTCCGCCGCCGAGGCGAGGTCCGTGGGGGGCCGGATCGCCTGCGGTGTGGGCACCGACCAGCTCACCGGCCCCGCCTCCCTGTCCGAGGTGCGCGCCGCGTACGAGGAGCAGCTCGCCCTGGTCGAGGAGAGCGGGGCGCAGGCCATCCTGATGGCCTCCCGCGCGCTGGCCGCCGCGGCGAACGGCCCCGAGGACTACCTGGAGACGTACGCCCACCTCCTGCGCCAGGCCACCGAACCGGTCGTCCTGCACTGGCTCGGCCCGATGTTCGACCCGGCGCTGGAGGGCTACTGGGGCAGTTCGGACCTCGACGCCGCCACGGACACCTTCCTGAAGGTCATCGCCGAACACCCGGACAAGGTCGACGGCATCAAGATCTCGCTCCTGGACGCCGAGCGGGAGATCGACGTACGGCGCCGTCTCCCGAGCGGGGTGCGCTGCTACACCGGCGACGACTTCAACTACCCCGAGCTGATCGCGGGTGACGACCGGGGCTTCAGTCACGCGCTGCTCGGCATCTTCGACCCTCTGGGCCCGCTCGCCGCGCACGCGGTGAGGGTCCTGGACACCGGGGACGTGCAGGGGTTCCGCGACCTGCTGGACCCCACGGTCGAACTGTCGCGGCACCTGTTCGAGGCCCCGACCCGTTTCTACAAGACGGGCGTGGTGTTCCTCGCCTGGCTGGCGGGCCACCAGGACCACTTCACGATGGTCGGCGGCCTGCAGTCGGCCCGTTCGCTGCCGCACCTGGCGAAGGCGTACGAACTGGCCGACCGGCTGGGCCTGTTCCCGGACCCCGAGCTTGCGGAGTCCCGGATGCGCGCCCTGCTGACCGTCCACGGAGGAAGCCGATGAGCACCGAACTCTCCCGCCTGTCCGTCAACCAGGAGACGGTCCGGCAGCTGTCCCTGCCCGAGCTCGTCGAGGGCTGCGCCAAGGCGGGTATCGGCCAGGTCGGCCTGTGGCGCGCCCCCGTCCAGGAGTACGGCGTCGAGCGCGCCGGACAGCTGATGAAGGACGCCGGTCTCACCGTCACCAGCCTCTGCCGCGGCGGCTTCCTCACCGCGACCGACCCCGCCGAGCGCGCCCGCGCGCTCGACGACAACCGCGCGGCGGTCGACGAGGCCGCGGGCGTGAACACCGACACCCTGGTCCTGGTCTCGGGCGGGCTCCCCGCGGGGGAGAAGGACCTGCACGCGGCACGTGAGCGGATCGCCGACGCCCTGGCCGAACTGGCGCCGTACGCCTACGAGCGGGGTGTCCGGCTCGCGATCGAGCCGCTGCACCCGATGTTCGCCTCGGACCGGTGCGTGGTCTCGACACTCTCCCAGGCACTGGACCTCGCGGAGCGGTTCCCTGCCGAGCAGGTCGGGGTGGTCGTCGACGCCTACCACATCTGGTGGGACGACCAGGTCGCCACGCAGATCGCCCGGGCGGGCGCCGGCGGACGGATCCACTCCTTCCAGCTCGCCGACTGGATCACCCCGCTCCCGGCGGGCGTTCTGGTGGGCCGGGGGCAACTGGGCGACGGCTGCGTGGACTTCCGTGCCATGCGGCGGCAGGTCGAGGCCACCGGATTCGACGGGCCGATCGAGGTCGAGATCTTCAACGAGGGGCTCTGGGCGCGTGACGGCGCCGAAGTGATCGGTGAAGTGGCCGCCCGGTACCTGGAACATGCCTGCTGAGAGCGGGTCCGCGACACAAAGGTAAAGAGATCGTCAAGGCGTGCAACCTTTGTGTACCTTCCCCGGTCGTACTCTGCGTCGGGACTTCTGGGGAGGGGTCCGGGGGGATCGGGAAGCCCGACGGAGGGGGAAAGCGAGGGGGGTCCGGCCTCATGGCCGGGCCCCATTCCGCTTTCGTGAGCCGTCCGTGGAGCGCCCGGAAGGTTTCTGTAGACGGATCAGGTCGCGGCCCCCCGCAGCCCGGTCCCGCGGGGGACGGCCCAGGTACCCCGCGCATGCCAACAGTGAGGTCCGTGGGAATGCCAAGAGTCAAAGTCAGCGTGATCGTCCCCGTGTACAACACCGGGAAGTACGTCGACGAGTGCGCGCCGTCGCTGCTCGGGCAGAGCCTTCCGGCCGACGAGTACGAGGTCATCTACGTCGACGACGGGTCCACGGACGACACCCTGGCACGGCTGGAGAAACTGGCGGCCGGGCACCGGCACGTCCAGGTGCACACCCAGCCCAACTCCGGCTGGCCGGGCGGGCCGCGCAACCGGGGCATGAGGCACGCCAAGGGCGAGTACGTGCAGTTCGTCGACCACGACGACATGCTCGGCCCCGAAGCCCTGGAGCGGCTGTACGACCACGCGACGCGCAACCGGGCCGATGTGGTGATCGGCAAGATGTCCAGCACGATGGTGCGGCCCCGGCGGCTGTTCCGGCACACTCTGGACAGCTGCACCATCGAGAACGAAGAACTCATGCAGAGCATGTCGCCGCACAAGATGTTCCGGCGGGCCTTCGTCGAGGAGCACGGGCTGCTTTTCCCCGAGGGCCCCTGGATCATGGAGGACCTGGCCTTCGTCACCGCCGCCTACCTGAAGGCGGAGCGAATATCGGTCCTCGCCGACTACCCCTGCTACTACTGGATGAAGCGGGACGACGGCGGCAACAACACCCGCCACCGCTTCAATCCGCGCCACGGTTTCTGGCCCAACCTCCGCACCGTCATCGGCCAGATCAAGGGCGGCACCGAACCCTCCGACGACGTCGACGGGTTGCAGAACCGGCTCCTGCACCGCCTCTACCACGTCGAGGTCCTGTCCAGGGCTCGCGAGCCCGAGATCCTGCGCGAGGACCCCGCCGAACAGCGACGGCGGTTCGAGACCGCCCGCGAGGTGGCGCTGGAGGAGTTCCCCGCCGCCGTGCGGCGCGGACTGCCCGCGGTGAGCGGCCTGAGGGCCGAACTGCTGGAGGGCGGCGACTTCGACGGGGCGTCCGCGTTCGCCGAACACATCCGCGCCGTGAACGTCCGCAGCGAGCTCGGCACACCGCACTGGCAGGACGGCCGCCTCGTCGCCGACCTCACGGTGGAACTCCTGCGCGGCGACAGCGAGCCGGTCGTGCTGACCGAGCGCGACGGGACGTGGTGGCTGGACCCGGAGCTGCTGACCGGCGTACCGGGGGCGGAAGACGGCTGGGAGGTCCGCGACCCGTTCCGGATGGCCTACGCGGAGATCGTCGTCAAGGACCGGGACCGGGAGGACTGGTGGTATCCGGAAGGCGATCTGGAGGTCAGGCTCCGGCCCCTGGGCGACGGCCGGTCCGGGCTCAGCGCCTCGGGGCGCCTCCACCTCGATCCGCAGCGGCTGGCCGGCGGGCAGCCGGTCGGGCGCGGGGTGTACGACGTGTGGGCGTTCGTCAACCTGCTGGGCGTCGACCGCATGGTCCGGGTGATCGGGCAGGGAGCCCCGGGCGCCCCGGCCGCGGGCCCGGCGCTCGTCGGCGGACGGCTCGCCCTGCCGTACCGGACGGCCGGCGTCGGCCAGCTCACCCTCGACGTGGACCAGCGCCTGCGCCGGCTCGGTCCCGACACCGCCGATGCCGCCGCCGCGAACTCCGCGCGCGGAGAGCGGACGCTCCCGCTGCCGTACGTGGCCGCCGGGCCCGGAACGCCGGCTTCCGTCAAGGTCACCGTGTCCGGCCTGAAGACCACCGCCGAAGTGGCCCCCGACGCCGACGGCCCGACGGCGCTGCTGCGTCTCCCGGCCCGCCTGAAGCTCCCGGACGGACGCCATCCTGTCACCCTGCCGAAGGCGGACGCCCCGGTCGCGTACGCCGTGATCCGTGGCGGCGCCCTGCTCCGGCTGGAGGGCCCGGCGTACGAGGCCGGTGCCGGGCGCCGGATCCTCGACGCGGTCGCCGACAACCGCCAGGTCCGGCGCGTACGACGACGGCTGCCCGGCCGGCCTGGCTGAGGCGGCACAGCCTTTGCCGGGCTTCGCCCCGGGGGTCGCGGCGCCGGACGCCCCCGCTCACCTGGTGGAGGCGGGGACCACGGCGGTCACGGCCCGAAGGGCCCGGGCCCCTCGGGCTTCCTGAAGAGCGCGGCCCAGAGGAAGTCCTCGCCGAAACAGGGGGATTCGGCCGGCTCGTCCCGCATCCGGCGCAGCTCGACCTCCTCCATCCCCTCGAAGATCCAGCGGAGCGATTCGGGCGTGAACGCGAGTCCGCCCTGCAGCCCACCCGTGCCGTAGAGCTCCGAGTCGGGCAGTTCGGAACCCATCGCGCCGGAGGCGAAGCAGGTGAGGACGAGGTGCCCGCCCGGCACGAGGGAACGTTCCACGAGCCGGAGGTAGCTGACACGCCGGTGCGGCGGCAGGTGGTGGAGGCAGCCCGAGTCGTGGATCAGGTCGTACGGCCCGGTCGTCGCTCCCTCGGCGAAGGCGTCACCGCAGCGGAAACGGATGTCCGCCCCCGCCTCGGCGGCCCGCTCCTCGGCCCACGCGACGGCCCCCGGCGACAGATCGACGGCGTCCACCTCGAAGCCCCGCGAGGCGAGGAACAGTGCGTTGCGCCCCGGCCCGCAGCCGAGATCGAGTGCGCGGCCGGGGGCGATCAGACCCCGGTCGAGCGCGGAGACGAGGTTCTCGTCCGGCTTGTCCACGAAGAACGGCACGGGCCTCGACCGGTCCTCGTAGAACCCGTCCCACCACGCCCCCGCCTCGCTGGTCCACCGGTCGGCCTCCGGGGCGAACAGGCTGTCCATGAGCGCCAGTACATCGTCCACCGAGCGTATGTTCCGGTCCATCCGGAGCCCCCTTCCAGAAGCACCGACTCTAGGCTTCAGCAGGGTGTTTCCGCAGGCCGGAGCACGGGGGCCGACGCCCGCCGTGCCGCATGGCGGCCTTCCCGCAACCATGGGTTCCACTACCCCCGCAGGTGCGGGTGAACGCCGTTCCACGCCCGGCCCGAAGGCCGTCCGGAGGGCACCCCCGGCTTCGCCGAGGCACCTTTCGCAGGACGTACCGCGCCCGCGAGTTCTGTGGGCCCGCGGGCGCGGTGTGTTCAGGGCGAGCCGGTCGCTCGCGGACGGACGGGTGTAAGCAGCGACGGGTGTAGCGGTACGGCCCGCCGTAGGCGACTCCGGGGCCGTACCGGGTTCCGCCGGCACCGAGCGCCATGCACTTCTTCTTGCCGTTGGCCTTGGCCGCGGCCTTCTGGAAGAACCCGGACCAGCCGGCCTTCAGGAGTGCGACACCGGCACCGACCGGGCCGCCGAAGGGGTCTACCGTGGCCCACAGCGGGCCGTAGCGGTAGTGGCCGCCGGCGGCCCTGGGGCGCAATATGACGTGCCGTCAAAATAGGCGTGGTCAGCGCGGAATGATGCTGTCGTCCGCACGTCGAGGCCGCGGGATCCCTGTGTTGCTATCTTCGGACCGGACCGCTGCGAGGACGGCGGCCGTAGTGGTCGAGGGGAGAGCGCGTGCCCACGTTCTACATTCTGCTCAGCGTCGTGATCGCCCTGCTGCTCGGATCCGCCGGGGTGATGACGGCGGTCACGGGACGGGTGGCGATCCCGTGGCTGCGCGGCTCCGTGCGAGAGCCGATGGTGTGGGGTGCGGGCGCTCTGGTGCTCGCGTTGGCCGCAGCGGCCGTGCGCTTCGCCGGCTTCGGCGTGAGCATGGCGCTCACCGTCACAGGCCTGCTGCTGGTCTGCCTCTCCTACGTCCTGAGGGGGGCGCCCTCCGGCAGGTGACCCCCGCTTCGCCGGCGGTCCCGGTCCGCGCTTCACGGCCGTCGGCGAGTGCGTCCGTGGCACCCGATGCGCACCAGGCGTTGATCGCCATCGCTGCGACGTGACCGGTGGCCGCTGGGGTCGCCATGTGACGGTTCCGGTTCTGTCGGCACCGGCCGGTAGCGTCGGCACATGTCCACCACGCCGAACACGGCCGTCCTCGAAGGCGTCCTGGAGCGCATCACCTACGCCAACGAGGAGAACGGGTACACCGTCGCCCGCGTCGACACCGGCCGTGGTGCGGGCGATCTGCTCACCGTCGTCGGTTCGCTGCTCGGGGCGCAGCCCGGCGAGTCGCTGCGCATGGAGGGCCGTTGGGGGTCCCATCCGCAGTTCGGCAAGCAGTTCACCGTCGAGAACTACACGACGATCCTTCCCGCCACGATCCAGGGCATCCGCCGCTACCTCGGCTCCGGCCTGATCAAGGGCATCGGGCCGGTCATGGCCGACCGCATCACCACCCACTTCGGCGTCGACACCCTCGACATCATCGAGCAGCAGCCGAAGAGGCTCGTGGAGGTGCCCGGCCTCGGTCCGAAGCGGACGAAGATGATCGCCGCGGCCTGGGAGGAACAGAAGGCGATCAAGGAGGTCATGGTCTTCCTCCAGACCGTGGGCGTCTCCACCTCGATCGCCGTCCGCATCTACAAGAAGTACGAGGACGCCTCGATCTCCGTCGTGAAGAACCAGCCCTACCGGCTGGCCGCCGACGTCTGGGGCATCGGATTCCTCACCGCCGACCGCATCGCCCAGGCCGTGGGCATCCCGCACGACAGCCCCGAGCGGGTCAAGGCCGGGCTCCAGTACGCCCTTTCCCAGTCCACCGACCAGGGGCACTGCTTCCTGCCCGAGGAGCGGCTGATCGCCGACGGGGTGAAGCTGCTCCAGGTCGACACAGGGCTGGTCATCGACTGCCTGGCCGAGCTCGCCGAGGATCCCGAAGGCGTCGTACGGGAGAAGGTGCCGGGCCCCGAGGACGGACAGCCCGTCACCGCCGTGTACCTGGTGCCCTTCCACCGCGCCGAGATCTCCCTGGCCGCCCAGGTCCAGCGCCTGCTGCGTACCCCGGAGGACCGGATGCCCGGCTTCCAGGACGTCGACTGGGAGAAGGCGCTGGCCTGGCTCGCGCGGCGTACCGGGGCGACGCTGGCCCCCGAGCAGGAGGCGGCCGTCCGGCTCGCGCTCAGCAGGAAGGTCGCCGTCCTCACCGGCGGACCCGGCTGCGGGAAGTCGTTCACCGTCCGCTCCGTGGTCGAGCTGGCCCGTGCCCGGAACGCCAAGGTCGTGCTGGCCGCTCCCACCGGGCGGGCGGCGAAGCGCCTCTCGGAGCTGACCGGCGCCGAGGCGTCCACCGTGCACCGGCTGCTGGAGCTGAAGCCCGGCGGGGACGCGGCGTACGACCGCGAACGGCCGCTGGACGCCGACCTGGTCGTCGTCGACGAGGCGTCGATGCTCGATCTGCTGCTCGCCAACAAGCTCGTCAAGGCCGTGGCACCCGGTGCCCATCTCCTTCTGGTCGGCGATGTGGACCAGTTGCCCTCGGTCGGCGCGGGGGAGGTGCTGCGCGATCTGCTGGCCGAGGGCGGCCCCGTCCCCGCGGTCCGGCTGACCACCATCTTCCGGCAGGCCCAGAAGTCCGGCGTCGTCACCAACGCCCACCGCATCAACTCCGGGGTGCCGCCGCTGACCCAGGGGCTGGACGACTTCTTCCTGTTCGTCGAGGACGAGACGGAGGACGCCGGGGTGCTGGCCGTCGATGTCGCCGCCCGCCGCATCCCCGCCAAGTTCGGCCTGAATCCACGCCGTGACGTGCAGGTCCTCGCCCCGATGCACCGCGGCCCGGCAGGCGCCGGCCATCTCAACGGGCTGCTCCAGCAGGCCATCACCCCCGGCCGCCCGGGTCTGCCCGAGAAACGGTTCGGAGGCCGGGTCTTCCGGGTAGGCGACAAGGTGACACAGATCAGAAACAACTATGACAAAGGGGAGAACGGGGTCTTCAACGGCACGGTCGGTGTCGTGACAGCACTCGACGTGGACGAGCAGAGGCTGACCGTCCTCACGGACGAGGAGGAGGAGATCGCGTACGACTTCGACGAGCTGGACGAACTGGCCCACGCCTACGCGATGACCATCCACCGCTCGCAGGGCAGCGAGTACCCGGCGGTCGTCATCCCGGTCACCACCAGCGCCTGGATGATGCTCCAGCGGAACCTGCTGTACACCGCCGTGACCAGGGCCAAGAGGCTGGTCGTGCTGGTCGGCTCGCGCAAGGCCATCGGCCAGGCGGTCCGCACCGTTTCCGCAGGCAGGCGCTGTACGGCACTGGATTTCCGGCTCAGCGGCGGTACGGCGGAAGACTTCCCGAAAAAATGATCGATCAAAACGGTGGGAAACATCACTGAGCTCTTCCGGAACCGCGGTCAAGGGGGCAGGATGAGAAAGTTGACGGCACTCAGTGCCGTGGGTAGGTCCAATGGACGACCCCGAGTGCACTCTCCTGAGCCAAATGGGGGAGGGTGGAGACAGTCAGGGCACCTCGAAGAAGAGGCACTACGTCGGTGAGGGATGACGTGAGCGAGCACACCAAGAACGCTGTAGTACTGCGGTACGGCGATGACGAGTACACCTACCCGGTGATCGACAGCACCGTCGGCGACCAGGGCTTCGACATCGGGAAGCTCCGGGCCAACACTGGCCTGGTCACGCTGGACAGCGGATACGGCAACACGGCCGCGTATAAATCCGCCATCACCTACCTCGACGGCGAGCAGGGCATCCTGCGTTACCGCGGCTACCCGATCGAGCAGCTCGCCGAGAGCTCGACGTTCCTCGAGGTCGCCTACACGCTGATCAACGGCGACCTTCCCAAGGTCGACGAGCTGTCGGCCTTCAAGAACGAGATCACCCAGCACACGCTGCTGCACGAGGACGTCAAGCGTTTCTTCGACGGCTTCCCGCGCGACGCCCACCCGATGGCGATGCTGTCCTCGGTCGTCAGCGCGCTGTCCACGTTCTACCAGGACAGCCACAACCCGTTCGACGAGGAACAGCGTCACCTCTCGACGATCCGGCTGCTGGCCAAGCTCCCGACGATCGCGGCGTACGCGTACAAGAAGTCGATCGGTCACCCGTTCGTCTACCCGCGCAACGACCTCGGTTACGTCGAGAACTTCCTGCGCATGACCTTCTCCGTCCCGGCCCAGGAGTACGTGCCGGACCCGGTCGTCGTCTCCGCGCTGGAGAAGCTGCTCATCCTGCACGCGGACCACGAGCAGAACTGCTCGACTTCCACCGTGCGTCTGGTCGGCTCCTCGCAGGCCAACATGTTCGCGTCGATCTCCGCCGGCATCTCCGCCCTGTGGGGACCGCTGCACGGTGGCGCCAACCAGTCGGTCCTGGAGATGCTCGAGGGCATCCAGGCCAACGGCGGCGACGTCGACTCCTTCATCCAGAAGGTGAAGAACAAGGAGGACGGCGTCCGCCTGATGGGCTTCGGCCACCGGGTGTACAAGTCGTTCGACCCGCGCGCCAAGATCATCAAGGCTGCCGCGCACGACGTGCTGTCCTCGCTCGGCAAGTCCGACGAGCTGCTCGACATCGCGCTCAAGCTGGAGGAGCACGCGCTCTCCGACGAGTACTTCGTCTCGCGCAACCTCTACCCCAACGTGGACTTCTACACGGGCCTGATCTACCGCGCCATGGGCTTCCCGACCGAGATGTTCACCGTGCTGTTCGCGCTCGGCCGCCTCCCCGGCTGGATCGCCCAGTGGCACGAGATGATCAAGGAGCCGGGATCCCGCATCGGCCGCCCGCGCCAGATCTACACCGGCGAGGTCCTGCGCGACTTCGTCCCGGTCGAGGGCCGCTGAAGCCTTTAGGGCAGCTGCTCCAACCCGGCCGCTCACGGCCGGCATCCTTCGCCCCGCGTACCGCGCTCGCACACTTCGGAGCGCGGTGTCCGGGGCGATTCGGCGTTCAGGGGTTTGTCCGGTGCCGTTGTGGTGGCCATTCGGCCGGCCTGTGGCACAAGCGAGAAACGCCCCGCCGCCGATCCCCCCACGGGTCGACGGACAGGGCGCTTCCCATATCCCGGAGCGGATTCCCCCCACGGGATCCGGCCGGGCGTCTGCAGGGAGCCTGAACTCCCGTTGTTGTGCGGTGGTGCCTATTCAGTTCGGTCCTGCTGTGCGGGCCGCCGGGGTACGTACGGACAGGAGGGCCGCTCAAAGCTCCCCGGTGCACGTGCCCCGGCCAACACTTGCCAGGAGCGTCCCCCAAGACACTCCATCGGACGTCCCCCAAGACATCCTTGGCATCGCACTCTTAGACTCACCAACCCATCAGATGGTTACCCTCGAATCGGTGTGATCTAAGTCTCTTTGTGGAAATCATGTGAAGGAGCGCAACCTCAGGCTGTTCGTCACGACGAAGACCGACGAGAACGCCATTGCCGCACCCGCGATCATGGGGCTGAGCAGCCCGAACGCAGCGAGAGGCAGTGCGGCCACGTTGTAGCCGAAAGCCCAGAAGAGGTTGCTTCTGATGGTGGACAGAGTACGCCTCGACAGCCGGATGGCGGCAGGGGCCACCTTGAGATCTCCACGCACCAGCGTGAGGTCGCCCGCCTCGATCGCCGCGTCCGTGCCGGTGCCCATCGACAGGCCGAGATCGGCCACGGCGAGTGCGGCAGCGTCGTTGACGCCGTCGCCGACCATCGCGACGGACCGGCCCTCGCCCTGGAGACGCCGCACGACCTGCGCCTTCTCCTCCGGGAGCACCTCCGCGTGAACCGTGTCGATGCCGACCGCGCGGGCCACGGCGTCTGCCGAGGCCCGGTTGTCGCCGGTCAGCAGGATCGGGTCCAGGCCCAGTGCCCGGAGCTCCGCGACGGCCTCCGCGCTGGTCTCCTTCACGGTGTCGGCCACCTCCAGGATCCCCCTCGCCTCGCCGTCCCAGGCCACGGCGACCGTCGTGCTCCCCCGGCCCGCCGCCTGCGCCATGGCGCCCGTCAGTGACGGCGGGAGGGTGATCCCGGCTTCGGCGAGGAGCTTCGCCCGGCCGGCCAGCACGACGTGCCCCTCGACAGTGCCGCGCACCCCGAGACCGGGGACGTCGGTGAAGTCCGCCGGTGCGCGGAACGCCGCGCCCGTGCGGTCGGCTGCACCCGCGGCCACCGCGCGGGCCACCGGATGCCCGGAGGCGTGCTCAAGGGAGCCCGCGAGGCGGAGCAGGTCGGCCTCGGCGGTCCCGTGAGCGGTGTGGACGCGCCCGAGAGTCATGCGGCCGGTGGTGACCGTCCCGGTCTTGTCCAGGACGACCGTGTCGATCCTCCGTGCGGTCTCCAGGACCTCGGGGCCCTTGATGAGGATGCCGAGCTGCGCGCCCCGTCCCGTGCCGGCCATGAGGGCCGTGGGCGTGGCGAGCCCCAGGGCGCAGGGGCAGGCGATGATCAGCACGGCCACGGCGGCGGTGAACGAGGCGGTGATGTCGTCGGTGGCGAGCAGCTGGGCGACCAGCGTCACCAAAGCGATCAGCAGCACCACGGGGACGAAGACCGCGGAGATCCGGTCCGCCAGGCGCTGGGCGGCGGCCTTGCCGCTCTGCGCGTCCTCGACGAGCCTGGCCATCCGGGCCAGCTGGGTGTCCGCGCCGACCCGGGTGGCCTCGACTACCAGCCGTCCGGACACGTTCAGGGTGGCGCCGGTGACGGAGTCGCCCGGAGCGACGTCCACCGGAAGGGACTCCCCGGTGAGCATGGAGGCGTCGACGGCCGAGGAGCCCTCGACGACGGTGCCGTCCGTGGCGATCTTCTCGCCGGGCCGTACGACGAACCGGTCGCCGGCCAGGAGCCGGTCGACGGCGACGCGTATTTCGGTGACCCCCTGCTCCGGCCCCGTGTCCGGAACCAGGACCGTGACATCCTTCGCCCCGAGACGGAGCAGGGCGCGCAGGGCGGAACCTGCCTTCCGCTTGGACCGTGCCTCCAGGTAGCGGCCCAGCAGGATGAAGCCGACGACTCCGGCCGCGACCTCCAGGTAGATGGTGGAGGAGGGGTCGGACCCGGAAACGGTGATCTCGAACCCGTGGCGCATCTCCGGCATGCCCGCCGTGCCGAGGAACAGGGCCCAGAGCGACCAGCCGAAGGCGGCGAGCGTGCCGATCGACACCAGGGTGTCCATGGTCGCGGCACCGTGCCGCAGGTTCGTCCAGGCGGCGCGGTGGAAGGGCAGCCCGCCCCAGACGACGACGGGGGCCGCGAGGGTGAGGGAGAGCCACTGCCAGTTGTCGAACTGGAGGGTGGGGACCATGGCCATCAGGACCACCGGCACGGCCAGCACCGCCGAGACCTGGAGGCGGTGCCGGAGCGCGGCGAGGGCTTCGTCGGCCCGGCGCTCGGCGGCCTCGACGGGGTCGTCACCCCTGGGCCCGCCGCCCTCGCGGAAAGGTGGGGGCTCGTGCCCGGCGGGGTCGCGGATGGTGCCGGGTTCGTGCTGGGCGGGGTCGCGGGGGGAACTGGTGACGAGCCCGGCGGCGGCATGAGTGGTGCCGGTCACGAGCCCGGCCGCGGCGGCTTCGCCTGCCGGTGGGGTGCGCGGTGGCGTTTGCGCCTCGGACGTCGGTTGCTGTCGCGCGGGGGCGGGGCGGACGACGGGCTGTGCGGTGTACCCGGTCTTCTCGACCGTGGCGACGAGGTCGTCGAGCGTGGTGCCCGCGCCGTAGGAGACGCGGGCCTTCTCGGTCGCGTAGTTGACGGTGGCGGTCACCCCGTCCATCCGGTTGAGCTTCTTCTCGACGCGGGCCGCGCACGAGGCGCAGGTCATCCCGCCGATCGTCAGTTCGGCGTCGGAGGTTTCGGCCACCGGGGTCTCGGCTGCCGTGGTGCTGGCCATGTGTGCGGACTCCTGGGTCGAACAGTCGGGCCGTTTCCCCACCAGTATCTGCTTCCTGGTGGCGGAACCGGCCCGAGGGCAGGCGCTGGGCGGTGCGAGCCGAGCGTGGCTCCCGCAGCGGCGGCGCGTGGTGACGCCCCGTGCCGGAGTGCGGGCTCCCGCATTGCCGCGCTCCCGTGTCGGCGCACGCGCTCCGATGGCGCGTGCCCGGCAGGCCGTGCGCCGGCGGGCGGGAGAGGGGCCCGTCTCAGACGCGGCCCACGAGCTCGTAGCCCGCCTCGTCGACGGCGGCGCGTACGGCCTCGTCGGTCAGGGCTGCCGCGGAGGCCACGGTCACCCGGCCGGTGGCCGCCTCCGCCTTCACCGAGGTCACCCCCTCCAGTCCGGAGATCTCCTCGGAGACCGCTCCCTCGCAGTGACCACAGGTCATGCCCTTGACCTCGTACACCGCGGTGACGCCCTCCGTCCGGGCGTCGGCCGCCCCTTCGCCGCAGGAGCCGGTGGACGAGCAGCAGGAACCGGAGGTCCGGGGCGTGTCTGTCTCGGTGGTCATGGCGTTCTCCTCTTCGCAGGCACACATCGTGTGACGGATGGGGCGCGAGGGCGCACCGGAAGGCCCGGTGAGCCTGCCCGCACCCCAAATTATACCCCTAGGGGGTATCGATGTTCCGTCCGGTCGCCCTGCCGGGTGTGTCGCACACCAGGGGCTCCAGGTAGCGGTACATCACGGTCTTCAACTCCTCCGTGTACGCCTCCCGTTCGGCATCCTCGTGCGACATGATCAGGTCGAGTCCGGCCTTGAAGAGGACGAAGGACATCTCGGCGGTGCGGGCGACCTGGTCGGGGGGAAGATCCGGCAGATAGGCGGCCAGGAGTGCTTCCGTCCTGGTGAGCATGGTGGCGTGCAGGGCGTCGTGCTCCCGGGAGATCACGCCCGGGATCTCGGAGCCGTGGGTGAGCACCGCGAAGGCCGGGTTCTCGCAGTTGAAGGCGATCAGCGGGTCGAGGACCGTGTCCAGCAGCCTGTCGAGCGGCAGCTCGATGCGGCTGATGACGAACGCGGCGCCGTACGTCTCCCGCCAGCGGTGCATGAGCTGTTCGCCCAGCTCGATGGCGATGGCTTCCTTGTTGGGGAAGAACTGGTAGAGCGTGCCGGGTGAGACGCCCGCCTCGCGGGCGATGGCGTTGGTGCTGGCGCCGTTGTATCCGCTGGCGGAGAAGACGTCGGCGGCTGCTTCGAGCAGCTGGGCGATGCGGGCCTCGCCGCGCGCCTGGCGACGGCGTGGCCGGCCGGTCGCGCCGCCCGGCCCGGCTTCGGCTCCGGCTTTGGTCCCGGTGTCGGCTCCTGCGTCCGGCCCGTGTCCGGCTCTGGTGCCGGTCCCCGCGCCCGGCCCGTCGCCTGCTCTGCCGCCGGGCTTGCCGGGCCCGCCGCTCGGTTCGGGTGTGGCGGTTTCTTCCGCTCTGGCCTCCGGCACGGTCGATCCCCAGCTCTCAAGACGCGGTTGACAAACACGAGTGGTCACTCGCATTCTGATGAAACACGAGCGAGGACTCGTGTTTGTCAGTGTACGGGGCAATGGCTGACCCATGCTGCCCTGCGCAGCCCGGGTCCCGGTGAAGGGGACACCGCACCATGTCGGAAGTCAACAGCTCGGAGCGCGTCGGGGGGTGGACCCGCTTCGTCACCGCGCGGCCACGGCTCGCGCTGCTGGCCGCTCTCGTGATCACGGCGCTCGCCGTGTTCGCGGGCAGTGGAGTGGCCGACCGGATGGGCAGCGGCGGCTGGGAGGCACCCGACGCCGAGTCGACCTGGACGACCCGGGTGCTGGAGCGTGAGTTCCCGGCGTCGCAGCCCAATCTGCTCCTGCTCGTCGACAGCGGCGGCGCCTCGGTCGACGACCCCGCGGTGGCGGCCGAGGCTGCCCGGCTGACCGACCGGCTGTCGGCCGAGCCCGGGATCACTGGCGTCGGCTCGTACTGGCAGACGAAGGCTCCCGCTCTGCGCTCCGCGGACGGGCACGAAGCGATCGTCGCAGCCCGGATCGGGGGCGACGAGAAGGGCGCCGGTGAGATCCTGGACCGGATAGCCCCCGTCTACCAGGGCACGCACGGCCCGGTGGAGGTCTCGGTCGGGGGGCCCGTCGCCGTCCAGCACGAGATGCAGAGCATCATCCAGGAAGACCTCCTGCGAGCCGAGCTCATCGCTCTGCCGGTCACGCTGGTGCTGCTCGTCATGGTCTTCGGCAGCGCGGTCGCCGCCCTGCTGCCGCTCGGTGTCGGGATCGTGGCGATCCTCGGGACCAACGCGGTGCTGCGCGGCATCACCGAGTTCACCGATGTCTCCGTCTTCGCCCAGAACCTCACCACGGCCCTCGGGCTGGGGCTCGCCATCGACTACGCGCTGTTCATCGTGCGCCGGTTCCGCGAGGAGTTGTCCGCCGGGGCAGACCCCCGCACGGCGATCGGCACCACCCTGCGCACGGCGGGACGCACGGTGCTCTTCTCCGCGCTGACGGTGGCGGTGTCGCTGGCCGCGATGATGGTCTTCCCCCAGTACTTCCTGCGCTCCTTCGCCTACGCGGGCATCGCCGTGGTGCTGCTGGCCGCCGCCGCTGCCCTGATCCTGCTGCCGGCAGCCCTGATGCTGCTCGGCCCACGGGTCAACGCACTCGACCTGCGCCAACCGCTGCGCCGCCGCAGGGGGAAGCAGGTCTCCGGGCCGGGCGCCTCCTCGGACGCGTCCGAGGACCCGGGCAAGGGATGGGCCCGCTTCTCGGTGCTCGTGATGCGAAGGGCTCCCGTCTTCGCCGTCGTCACCACGGTCGGACTCGTGCTCCTGGGGCTCCCGTTCCTCGGCGTGAGGTTCGGCACGGCGGACGACCGGCAACTGCCGGCCACGGCCGAGTCGCGCGTCGTCCAGGAACACATACGGGATGGCTTCCCCGGAAGCCCCGGCGGCGGACTCGAAGTCCTCGCGGAGGGCGAGGCGAGCCCCGGCCGGTATGCCGACTTCAAGGAGCGGATCGAGGCGCTCCCCGGAGTGCGGCAGGTGAACGGCCCCGTCACCGGGGACGGTTTCGCGTACTACGACGTCCTGCCCGAGGGGGAGTCCGTCGGGCAGGGGGCCCAGGATCTGGTCCGGAAGCTGCGAGTCGAGCCGGCGCCGTTCGACACCTCGGTCACCGGCACGGCGGCTGTCCTGGTCGACTCCAAGGACGCCATCGCGGACCGGTTGCCCTGGGCGGTGGGAATCATCGTCGTGGTGACACTGCTGCTGGTCTTCCTGCTGACCGGGAGTGTCCTGATCCCCCTCCAGGCGGTCGTCCTCAACGCACTCAGCCTGACCGCGATGTTCGGAGCGGTGGTCTGGGTCTTCCAGGACGGAAACCTCTCCGGGATCCTCTCCTTCACCAGCACAGGTGACATAGAGACGACACTGCCCGTGCTGATGTTCTGCGTGGCCTTCGGTCTCTCCATGGACTACGGCGTGTTCCTGCTCTCCCGGATCAAGGAGGAGTACGACCGGACCGGCGACCACGAGCACGCGGTGACGTTCGGGCTCCGCCGCACCGGCGGACTGATAACCGCGGCCGCCGTGATCCTTGCCGTGGTGATGGTCGCCATCGGCACCTCGCGGGTGACCAATACCAAGATGCTCGGGCTCGGGATCGCGCTGGCCGTGCTGATGGACGCGATGGTGGTGCGCAGTCTGCTGGTGCCGGCCGTGATGAAGCTGATGGGCCGGGTCACCTGGTGGGCCCCCGCGCCGCTGCGCGCCTTCCACCGGCGGTTCGGGCTGAGCGAGGGAGAGCCGGCCCCGACCCCCGGCCAGGACGACGAGGAGCGGCCCGAGGCAACCGGGCGGGAGCGGGACAAGATCACGGCCGGGGCGTAGATTCGCCGGATCACGAGCGGGCCGGCGACGGCCGGACCCCGGTTGCCGAACGACGGCAGCAGCATGACGGCAGACGGATGACGTTCTACGACAGCCGGCCGACGGCCCACGGCTGTCGGCCGGCATTGGTCGCCCGACGGTGGCCGGATCTTGGGAGGCGGAGTCGATGCGGGCAGTGGTGTTCGAGGAGTTCGGGCAGGAGGCCCGGGTCCGGGACCTTCCGGATCCCGTCCCCTCCGGCGCGGGAGTGGTGGTCAGGGTGGAGGCCACGGGGCTCTGCCGGAGTGACTGGCACGGCTGGGTGGGCCACGACCCGGACATCGTCCTCCCGCACGTACCCGGGCACGAACTGGCCGGGGTGGTCGAGGAGGTGGGCCCCGGCGTGCGTAACTGGCGTGCCGGCGACAGGGTCACCGTGCCCTTCGTCTGCGCCTGCGGCCGGTGTCCCGCCTGCGCGGCCGGCGCCCAGCAGGTGTGTGAACGTCAGACCCAACCGGGCTTCACGCACTGGGGATCCTTCGCCGAGTACGTGGCGCTGGAAGAGGCCGACGTGAATCTGGTCGCGGTGCCCGACGGGCTGTCGTCGGCCACGGCGGCCGGGCTCGGGTGCCGGTTCGCCACGGCGTTCCGGGCCGTCGTGGGGCAGGGGCGGGTGGCGCCGGGGGAGTGGGTGGCCGTGCACGGCTGCGGCGGTGTCGGGCTGTCCGCCGTGATGATCGCGGTGGCGTGCGGAGCCCGGGTCGTCGCGGTCGACGTCTCGCAGCGTGCCCTGGAGCTGGCGCGGGCATTCGGTGCCTCGGCATGTGTGGACGCCTCCTCGCACCCCGCCGGTGCGGACGAGGCGGTGCGCGAACTGACCGGCGGCGGGGCCCATCTGTCGCTGGACGCGCTGGGCTCCCCGGTCACCTGCTCCGCTTCCGTGCGGAGCCTTCGCAGGCAGGGCCGTCATGTCCAGGTCGGGCTGCTGCCCTCGGCCGCCGGTGATCCCGTCGTTCCCATGGCGCGGGTGATCGGCCTGGAGCTGGAGATCCTCGGCAGCCACGGCATGGCCGCCCACGACTACCCGCCGATGATGGACATGGTCCGGGCCGGGGCGCTGCGGCCGGACCTGCTGGTGACCTCCACCATCACCCTGGACGCCGCCCCGGCGGCCCTCGCCGCGATGGGCAACGCGCCCGGAGCGGGCGTCACGATCATCGAGCCGGCGAGGGAGGCCTGAGCACCGGTCGACGAGCCCGGAGGCCGGGCCCGGAGCGGGCTGACGGAGGTCCGGGCGACCTGAACCGCCCGCCCCCACAGCCCGGCCCGCCGACCCGACAGCCCGGACCGCCGGCCCCGACCCGACGCCCAGCCCGTCGACCCGACCCGACAGCCAGGACCACCGGCCCCGGCCCCGACCCGACAGCTCCGGTTCGAGGGCCTCGGTGTCGGTCCCCGGCTCAACGGCCCCGGTTGCTGGGCCGGGACGCGATCCACGCGAGGACGGTTTCCACGAACCAATAGGGCTTCCCGTGCCGGACGTCATCAGGAGGCGGCAGCAGACCGTGCTTGCGGTAGGAACGGATCGTGTCCGGCCGGACCTGGATGTGCGCCGCAATGTCCTTGTACGACCAGAGCGTTCTGTCCGTCATGAATGACACCTCTCCGTACGTCCGTGCACCTCTGTTCCGGTGAACGACGGGCTCAAGGTCCGGGCAGGGGACGTCGCGAGGCTGTGACACAGGACCGGTGGAACCCGGACATACGTGACAGAGGAGTGACTGCAGCGGCGAGTGGCCGCAGTGGCCGCAGTGACCGCGGTGACCGCGGTGACCGCGGTGACTGGAGAGGATCCAGTGACTCGGAGGGTCGGGACTCAGGAGGACGGTCGCGCGGGCCCGCAGATGCGGAGGAACTCGCGGGTGCGGCGGGCGATGGGCAGCGGCTTGTCGGGCGGGCAGGGGTACATGTCCTGCTCGACGATGGCGAACAGGTCGGTGCCCAGGGCGCGTGCGGCGTCCAGCACCGGCTCCAGTGCGGGCACTCCGCCCGGCGGCTCGCACATCACACCGCGCGCCACGGCCGGGCCGAACGGAACCTCGTCCGCCACGACATCGGCGAGCACCGCCGGGTCGACCTGCTTGAGGTGCAGATAGCCGATCCGCTCGCCGTAGGTCCGGATGAGTTCGACGCTGTCCCCGCCGCAGTACGCGTAGTGGCCCGTGTCGAGGCAGAGGGAGACCAGTTCGGGATCGGTGGCGTCGAGGAAGCGGTTGACGTTCTCCTCGCCGTCGATGTGCGTGTCGGCATGCGGGTGCACCACGATCCGCAGCCCGTAGCGGTCACGCACCTCGCGGGCCAGACGTTCGGTCTGGGTGGTGAGGTCGCGCCACTGGGCGGCGGTGAGCGTACGGTCCTCCAGCACCTCACCCGTCTTGTCGTCCCGCCAGAACGACGGGATGACCACGAGGTGCCCGGCGCCCATCGCCCGGGTGAGTGCCGCGACGCCGGCGACATGCTCCCAGGTCCGGTCCCAGACCGCCGGACCGTGGTGCAATCCGGTGAACACGGTGCCCGCGGAGACGGCGAGATTCCGGCGGGCGGTCTCGTCCGCGAGGTGGGCGGGGTCGGTCGGCAGGTAACCGTACGGGCCGAGTTCGATCCACTCGTAGCCCGCCTCGGAGACCTCGTCGAGGAATCGCTCCCAGGGCACCTGCTGCGGATCGTCGGGGAACCACACCCCCCACGAATCGGGTGCCGAGCCGATACGGATGCGGGCCGAAGAGGGTACGGAGGAGGTCATATCGCCCACCCTCCAGCCCTCGGGAAACAGTGTCAAGAGTTCGTCCGAATGTCCGGACAAAGTGTTGACAGGGTTCCGGACGAGGGCTAGACCTGGGAGCGGCCGTCCGGCCGTGGCCGACTCCAGAGGTGCTGCGCCGGGCCGGAGCACCGGTCGGAGTACCGGGTCGAAGGGATGCGTATGCCTGAGCCGTACGACGTGATCACCATGGGGCGGATCGGGGTGGACGTCTACCCGCTGCAGACCGGTGTACCGCTGGCCCGGGTCGAGACCTTCGGGAAGTTCCTCGGCGGCTCACCGTCCAACGTCGCCGTGGCCGCCGCCCGGCTGGGACGGCGTACGGCTGTGATCACACGGACCGGACGGGACGCCTTCGGCGACTACCTCCACCAGGCGCTGGGGGAGTTCGGTGTGGACGACCGGTGGGTGAGCGCAGTCCCGGAGTACCCGACCCCGGTCACCTTCTGCGAGATCTTCCCGCCGGACCACTTCCCGCTCTACTTCTACCGGCAGCCCAAGGCCCCTGATCTGGAGATCCGCAGCGAGGAGCTGGACCTCGACGCGGTAAGGGCCGCCCGGGTCTTCTGGATGACCGGGACCGGGCTGTGCGCCGAGCCCAGCCGCACCGCCACCCTCACCGCACTCCGGGCCCGCGCCGAGGCCGCGGACGGCCGGGCCCGCGCCGAGACCTCGCACAGTCACCCCGACAGCGGAGCCCCGGCCGCGTCGGCCCGCGCCGAGTCCCCGGAGGCGCCGGGAGTTCCTCGTGTCACCGTCTTCGACCTCGACTGGCGCCCCATGTTCTGGGGCGAGCAGAAGGGCGGCGACGACGAAGCCGCACGCGCCCACTACCGCGAGGCGCTCGCCCACGCCACGGTCGCCGTCGGCAACCTCGACGAGTGCGAGATCGCCACGGGGGAGCGTGAACCCCACGCCGCAGCCACCGCCCTGCTCGCCGCCGGACCCGAACTCGCCGTCGTCAAACAGGGCCCGGGCGGGGTCCTGGCCGTCCACCGGGACGGCACCACGGCCGAGATCCCGCCCCTCCCCGTCGACGTCGTCAACGGCCTGGGTGCCGGGGACGCCTTCGGTGGCGCCCTCTGCCACGGTCTGCTCGCCGGCTGGGACATCGAACACGTCATGCGCTACGCCAACGCGGCCGGGGCCATCGTCGCCTCCCGGCTCGCCTGCTCCTCCGCTATGCCGTTCCCGCACGAGGTCGAACAGGCCCTCGCCTACGGCGTGGTGGGCGCGGCCACGGGAGATGAAGCCCCATGACCTCGCCCGCCGCGGCCGGTGTCGCCGATCTCGTCCGGCTCCGCGCCCACCGCCCCGAGGCCGTCGCCGAGGCCGCCGGGGCCCGCCGCCGACGCCCCCTCCTCGGGCCCACCGGACGGCTGATGATCGTCGCCGCGGACCATCCGGCCCGTGGCGCCCTCGCCGTCGGCGACGACGACCTGGCCATGGCCGACCGCTTCGACCTGCTCGAACGTCTCTGCCTCGCCCTGGCCCGTCCCGGTGTCGACGGGGTGCTCGCGGGCGCCGACGTCCTGGAGGACCTGCTGCTCCTCGGCGCGCTGGAGGACAGGATCGTCATCGGCTCCATGAACCGCGGCGGGCTCGCGGGAGCCTCCTTCGAACTGGACGACCGCTTCACCGGCCACCGCCCCGTCGACCTCTCCCGGCAGGGCTTCGACGCAGGCAAGCTGCTCCTGCGGATCGACCACGACGACCCCGGCTCCCTGGACACCCTGCACACCGCCGCCCGCACCGTGAACGCCATGGCCGACCACCGGCTGCCGGTGTTCGTCGAGCCCTTCCTCTGTCGGCGAACCCCCGCGGGAATCCGCACCGACCTCGGCGCCGCCGCCGTCACGACGTCCATCGCCATCGCCTCGGGGCTCGGCGGCACCTCCGCGTACACCTGGCTCAAGGTCCCCGTCACACACGACCCCGAGGACATGGAGCGGGTGATGCGGACCTCGACCCTCCCCGCGGTCCTGCTCGGCGGCGACATCTCGGAGGACCCGGACACGGCCTACGAGCGGTGGCGCGGCGCGCTGCGGCTGCCGACCGTCCAGGGGCTGGTCGTCGGGCGTTCGCTGCTCTACCCCGCCGACGGTGACGTGGCGGGAGCGGTCGACACGGCCGTAGGACTTCTGTGAACGAGGCCTGACGACGGGTAGGGATGGTGCCATGACGACGACGTCCGACGAGCAGCAGAGGTACCACCTCAGGGCCGGGCACGCGGCGAGCGGCCCCTACGCCCTCGACATCGGTCCCGAGCGGGCCGGGTGGGAGCGGTCGAGTCTGCGCGTCCTGGAGCTCGAACCGGGTGGTGTTCACACTCTGGTAACCGGGGAGAGCGAATGGATCGTCCTCCCGTTGTCCGGTGGCTGTACGGTGCACACAGCAGGTGAGATCTTTGAACTGCTGGGCAGAAAAGACGTGTTCGGCGCCGTGACCGACTTCGCCTACGTCCCTCGCGACGCCCGCGCCCAGATCGCCTCCGGCGCAGGAGGCCGCTTCGCCCTGGCAGGAGCGAAGTGCGAGCGACGACTCCCCGCTCGCTACGGCCCCGCGCCGGAGGTACCGGTCGAACTCCGCGGCGCCGGCACCTGCTCGCGCCAGGTGAACAACTTCGCCGCCGCCGACACCTTCGACTGCGACCGGCTCATCGCCGTGGAGGTCCTCACCCCGGGCGGCAACTGGTCCTCGTACCCGCCGCACAAGCACGACGAGCACCACCCCGGTGCCGAATCCGTGCTGGAGGAGATCTACTACTTCGAGGTCGAGGGCGACGGCCTCGGCTACCACCGGGTGTCGCCGTCCCGCGAGGGCGGCACGGACGTCCTCGCCGAAGTCGCCACGGGGGACGCCGTCCTCATCCCCGACGGCTGGCACGGCCCGTCCATCGCCCCGCCCGGCCGGACCCTGTACTACCTGAACGTCATGGCGGGCCCTGGAGAGCAGCGCGAGTGGCTCATCCGCGACCACCCGGACCACCGCTGGATCCGCGACACCTGGCCCGGGCAGCCCGTCGACCCACGCCTGCCGCTCCAGGGTCCGGAGGCCACCCGGTGACCGCATCACGCCGCACCTCCGGCACGACCGCGCCCACACGCAGGCTCACCACCGCGCAGGCCCTGATCGCCTTCCTCGCCCGTCAGTACACCGAGCGCGACGGCCGCCGTCAGCGTCTGATCGGCGCCACCTGGGGCATCTTCGGCCACGGCAACGTCGCGGGAGTCGGACAGGCGCTCGTCGAAGCCGGCCCCGCGATGCCGTACCTCCAGGGCCGCAGCGAACAGGCCATGGTGCATGCCGCCGTCGGATACGCCCGCCAGTCGGGCCGGCTGTCCGTCCACGCCGTCACCACCTCCATCGGCCCCGGCGCCACCAACCTCGTCACAGGCGCCGCGCTCGCCACCGTCAACCACCTGCCCGTACTGCTGCTGCCCGGGGACACCTTCGCCACCCGGCCCGCCGACCCCGTGCTCCAGCAGATCGAAGTGCCCCACTCGGGCGACGTTTCGGTCAACGACTGCCTGCGCCCCGTGTCCCGCTACTTCGACCGGATCACCCGACCCGAGGCGCTGATCCCCGCCGCTTTGCAGGCCATGCGCACCCTCGCCGACCCCGCGGACACGGGTGCCGTCACTCTCGCGCTGCCGCAGGACGTGCAGGCCGAGGCGTACGACTGGCCGGAGGAGTTCTTCGCGACACGGGTCTGGAACGTCCGCAGGCCGCCCCGACCCCCACGAACTCGACCAGGCCGTCCGCGCCGTGCGCGCCGCGCGCCGGCCCCTGATCGTCGCGGGCGGCGGAGTCCACCACAGCGCCGCCGAGGAGACCCTCGCCGCCTTCGCCGCCGCCACCCGCATCCCCGTCGCCTCCACCCAGGCCGGGAAGGGCTCCCTGCGCCACGACCACCCCGCCGACGTGGGCGGCGTCGGCCACACCGGCACCGCCACGGCCGACGCGCTCGCCCGTGAGGCCGACCTGGTGATCGGCATCGGCACCCGCTACACCGACTTCACCACCGCGTCCGGCACCCTCTTCGCCGACCCTGCCGTGCGCTTCCTCAACCTCAACATCACCGGTTTCGACGCCCACAAGCTCTCCGCGCTGCCCCTCGTCGCGGACGCCCGTACCGCGATCGAGGCGCTCGCCGAGGCCCTGGGCGCACGCGGACACCGCGTCGACCCCGCCTACGAGACCGAGTACACCGACGCCAAGGGCCGCTGGGAGCAGCGCGTCGACGCGGCCTTCTCGACCGCGGACCCGGACGCCCGTCCCACGCAGGCCCAGGTCCTCGGACTGCTCGACGAACTGGTCACCGAGGACGACATCCTGATCAACGCCGCCGGCTCCCTCCCCGGCGACCTCCACAAGCTCTGGCGGACCCGCTCCCCGCGGCAGTACCACGTCGAATACGGCTACTCCTGCATGGGATACGAGATCCCCGCCGCCCTCGGGGTCCAGCTCGCCGCGCCGGACCGGCCCGTCTGGGCCCTCGTCGGGGACGGCACGTATCTGATGAACCCCACCGAGATCGTCACCGCCGTGCAGGAGGGACTACCCGTGAAGCTCGTCATCCTGCAGAACCACGGATACGCGTCCATCGGCGGCCTCTCCGAGTCCGTCGGCGCCGAACGCCTCGGCACCGCCTACCGGCACCGCACCGCGGAGGGGGAGTTCACCGGCGCCCCGCTGCCCGTCGACCTCGCAGCCAACGCGGCCTCGCTGGGCATGCGGGTGCTGCGCGCCGCGTCGGTGAGTGAGCTGCGCCGGGCCCTCGCCGAGGCGCGCGGCGCGGACCGTCCCACTTGTGTCTACGTCGAGACCGAAACGGCAGACACAGTGTCGGGGCCTCCCCCGGCGCAGGCGTGGTGGGATGTTCCCGTAGCCGAAACCGCGACCCGCCCGCCGGCGGTCGAGGCCAGGAAAGAGTACGACCGGCAGATCGCAGCCCGACGCCGCCACCTGTGAAGGAGACCCCGTTCATGAAGACCGTCAACCACTGGATCGGTGGCAAGACCGTCGAGGGCACGTCGGGCAACCACGGTCCGGTCACCGACCCGGCGACCGGCGCCGTCACCACCCAGGTCGCGCTCGCCTCCACCGAGGAGGTCGACGCCGCGGTCGCCGCCGCGAAGACGGCGTACGGGACCTGGGGCACCTCCTCGCTCTCCGCCCGTACCGCCGTCCTCTTCCGCTACCGGGCCCTGCTCGACGCCCATCGCGACGAGATCGCCGCACTGATCACCGCCGAGCACGGCAAGGTGCACTCCGACGCGCTCGGTGAGGTCGCCCGCGGCCTGGAGATCGTGGAACTGGCCTGCGGCATCACCACCCAGCTCAAGGGCGAGCTGTCGACACAGGTCTCCAGCCGGGTCGACGTCTCCTCGATCCGCCAGCCCCTGGGCGTCGTCGCGGGCATCACGCCCTTCAACTTCCCCGCCATGGTGCCGATGTGGATGTTCCCGCTGGCCATCGCGTGCGGGAACACCTTCGTCCTGAAGCCCAGCGAGAAGGACCCGTCGGCCGCCAACCTGCTGGCCGAGCTCGCCGCCGAGGCGGGCCTGCCCGACGGTGTGCTGAACGTCCTGCACGGTGACAAGGTCGCCGTGGACGGGCTCCTCACCCACCCCGACGTCGCCGCCGTCTCCTTCGTCGGGTCCACCCCCATCGCCCGGTACATCCACGCCACCGCCTCCGCGAACGGCAAGCGTGTCCAGGCGCTCGGCGGCGCGAAGAACCACATGCTGGTCCTCCCCGACGCCGACCTGGACGCCGCGGCCGACGCCGCCGTCTCCGCCGCGTACGGCTCCGCCGGTGAGCGCTGCATGGCCATCTCCGCGGTCGTCGCGGTGAGTTCCGTCGCGGACGAACTGGTGGCGAAGATCCGCGAGCGCGCCGAGAAGATCAAGATCGGCCCCGGGACGGACCCCACCTCCGAGATGGGCCCGCTCATCACCGCCGCCCACCGCGACAAGGTCGCCTCCTACGTCACCGGCGCCGCCGCGCAGGGCGCCGACGTCGTGCTCGACGGCACCGGCCACACCGTCGAGGGCTTCGAGGACGGCCACTGGATCGGGCTGTCCCTCCTGGACAACGTCTCCACCGAATCCGACGCCTACCGCGACGAGATCTTCGGCCCCGTCCTGTGCGTCCTGCGCGTGGAGACGTACGAGGACGGCGTCGCCCTCATGAACGCGTCGCCCTTCGGCAACGGAACCGCGATCTTCACCCGCGACGGAGGCGCGGCCCGCCGCTTCCAGCTGGAGATCGAGGCCGGCATGGTCGGCGTCAACGTCCCGATCCCGGTGCCGGTGGGCTACCACTCCTTCGGCGGCTGGAAGGACTCGCTCTTCGGCGACCACCACGTCTACGGCAACGACGGCGTGCACTTCTACACCCGTGGCAAGGTCGTCACCACCCGCTGGCCGGACCCCGCCGACGCCCCGGCGGGCGTCGACCTAGGCTTCCCCCGCAACCACTGATCCGGCCTCCGGGCTCCCGCGTCCCCCCGGAAAACCAGGGAGACGCGGGAGCCCGCAGTGGAACACTGGCCCCATGGAGACGCCGTCGCAGCTTCCGTTCGGTGAGGCGCTGAGGGACCGGCTGGGCCCGCCCGCCGCGGACCCGTCCCTCCTGGAGAGCAGCCCCCGTTCACGGGTCTGGCGCATCGAGCTGGCCGGTCGGCCGGCCGTGCTGAAACAACTGGTGGAAGCCCCCGAGGCCGACGAGCGGTACACGCGCGAGGTGGCGGCCCTGCGCATCGCCGGCCGGGCGCCCGGCTCCCCGGTCGTGCCCGCCCTCCTCGGGACCGACCCCGCCGAGCGGGTCCTCGTCCTCGAACACCTCGACCACCGGCGGCCCGCCGCCGAGTGGATCGTCGACTACGCGACGGCCCTCGCCCGGCTGCACAGCACCGCCGGCCCCGAGGACGCCGGTGCCCTTCCCCGCTGGCAGGGCCCGACCGCCGCCGACGTCAGCTCGTTCCTCACCCTGGCCGGGACGCTCGGGGTCACCGAGGGGCCCGGGGTGCGGGACGAGCTCCACGCCCTCGTGGACCGCCTCGGCCGGGCGGAAGGGACCGCCCTGCTCCACGGCGACCCGTGCCCCGGCAACGACCTGCACACCCCCGACGGCGTCAGGTTCATCGACTTCGAGCAGGCCTCCCTCGGCAGCGGCCTGATGGAACTCGCCTATCTCCGCGTCGGGTTCCCGACCTGCTGGTGCGTCACCAGGGCGGCAGGCCCCCTGCTGGAACGCGCGGAGACCGCCTACCGCACGGCCTGGCACGCCGGGACCGGCACCCCGCTCCCGGACGCCGGTCTCGCCGACGCCTGCGCCGGCTGGCTGATCCGGGGCGACGCCCTGGTCCAGCGCGCCCACCGGGGCAGCACCGACCATCTGGCCCGGCTCCCGCACGAGGACTGGCGATGGGGCACGGCCACCGCCCGCCAACGCCTCGTCCACCGGCTCGGAGTGGTCGCCGCGACGACGGCGGACCACAGGGAGCTGCGGAGACTCCGGATTCTCGCGTCGGACCTGCGACGCGCGCTCCTCGACCGCTGGCCGGCGCTCCGCCCGGTGCCCACGCGGCGCCCCTGAGCGGCAGTCACACAGCCGAGACATTGTCGGGGTCGCGTCACTGACTGATGTGGCTTCCGTACAGGGCTGGGCCCGGGCTGCAAAGTTTGCCATTGTGATTCTTCGCCAGGGGCTCACGTAGTCCCCGAAGTACGGCAAGTGCTCGGAACCCGCTCGGCCCACCCGGGTCGGCGTGCCACAACATGTGCCACAGCAGAAGGAATACGGGGGAATCATGTCTCTTCGAAGCCAGCTCACGCGGCGTACGCGTCTCGCTCTCATGGGTGTTGCCGCCGGAGGCGTTGCGTCCGCAATCGCCGTGACGTCGATCGCCATCAGTGACTCCTCGGATCCGGTGACGGTCGCCGCGGGACAGGAGACCGACTACGGGCCCGAGCCCGAGGCCGACAGCGCGCTCGTCACCCAGGCCGGCGAGTTCTCGACGATGGCCACGGCCACGCTCTCGCGCGACACGATGATCAACCGGGCCCGCACGTGGCTCACGGCCGACAAGGGGGGCCCGGTCCCCTACAGCATGGAGCGCAACTGGAAGGACGGATACCGGCAGGACTGCTCCGGCTTCGTGTCGATGGCGCTCGGGCTGGGGAAGCCCGGCCTGAACACCGTGGGACTGGCCGACTCGCGCAACGGTGTCACCAAGCGGCTCAGCAGCGTGAGTCAGCTCAAGAAGGGTGACCTGCTGATCGACTACAGCACCACCGACGGCGACTTCCGCCATGTGGTGATCTTCGAGAAGTGGGTCAACGCGTCGCACAGTGCCTACTGGGCGTACGAACAGCGCGGTACGTACGGCACGACCCACCGGCAGCTCAGGTACGGGATCGGCAGTGACAACTACGACCCCTTCCGTCCGGTCAAGCTGGGTGGCGGTGGCGGTGGCGGGCAGCTTCCCTCCCCGAGCGTCTCCTGGCCGGTCCTCAAGAGCGGTTCCCGGGGCGCGGACGTGAGGTCCGCCCAGCGGCTGCTGGCCGCCGGGGGCCACAAGGTCGAGGCCGACGGCGTCTTCGGCACGAAGACCCGCTCCGCTGTGATCACGTTCCAGAGGTCCCGGTCCCTGGCCGCCGACGGCGTCATCGGCCCGAACACCTGGTCCAAGCTGATCAGGACGGTGCGGTCCGGTTCGACCGGCCAGGCGGTGAAGGCGGCGCAGACACAGCTGAACGTCTACGGCTACGGTCTCGCGCTCGACGGCTCCTACGGCTCTAAGACGAAGTCGGCGGTGGTCGCATTCCAGAAGAAGCACCACCTGAAGGTCGACGGCGTCGTCGGCCCGGAGACCTGGCGCGTCCTGCTCGGCACCCGCTGACGCGGGCGGCCCCTGGGCGACGGCTCCTTCCCACCGCGCAGGCGGCGGGAAGGAGCCGTCGCCGTGCCCGCCCCGTCCGTCGCCGTGCCCGCCCCGTCCGTCGCCGTGCCCGCCCCGTCCGTCGCCGGCGCGTGGCCCGCGATCACCGACGAGACCGGGACGGCCCGGTCCACGCGGCGAAAACCGGATGCCGTAAGGCGCGGAGAGCCCTCATGCTGAGGCGCATGAACGACCAGACCGGTCAGCCGCGTCACGAGATCCGCGCGCGGCACACCGACTCCACCGTCACCGTGTACCAGGCCTATCAACCCGCGATCGGACTGCCCGCCGCCCGTGACGGGCGTTTCCCGCCCGCCTGGAAGCGCGACCGCATGACGTGGATCAAGCCCAGCTTCCTGTGGATGATGTACCGCTGCGGCTGGGGCACCAAGGAGGGCCAGGAGACCGTACTCGCCGTGGAGATCACCCGCGAGGGCCTCGCCTGGGCCCTGGATAACGCCGAACTCTCGCACTACGTCAGGGGAGTGCACCCGGACCAGGCCACCTGGCGGCGGAACCTGCGCCGCAGCCCCACCCGCGTCCAGTGGGACCCGGAACGCGACCTCCACCTGAACGCGCTGCCGCACCGCTCCCTCCAGCTCGGACTGAGCGGGGAGGCGGCACGGCGTTACGCGGACGAGTGGCTGGTCTCCGTCACCGACGTCACGCCGCTCGCCCACGAGATCCACGCACTCGTCAGGACGGGCGAGACCGACAGGGCATCCGCTCTCCTGCCCGTCGAAACACCCCTCACCGGCCTCGGTGCTCCGGTGCCGGCCGGCCGCTGAGGGCCGGCACCTCCACGGCTCCGTCCTCGGAAGCGCGCAGGGGAGCCCCGCGGTGGTGGTGGCGCGACTGGTGCGGATGTGCGCGTATGTGCCCTTTCGTGGGGCCGGGTGTACCGCATGCGGAGTACGAGGAGGGCCGGACGTACCTCCCAGGGATGCCGCGCACCTCCCCCCGGGGGCGCCCCGGCCTCCGGGCCGCTCCGTTTAGGGTCGAGTCATGGAGAACCCGACTTCCCGGTGGCGGCACCGGCTGCCCCGTACCCGAGGCCGGTGGGCCGCGGTCGTCGCCGCCCTCGCCGTGCTCGTGGGCGCCGGTACCTGGACCGCCACCGCCGACGACAGTGAGCCGTCCGTGCACCGGCAGGACCAGATGCTGAAGATGAACGGGGTGTCGGTCGACACCTCGTACTTCACGTCCGGAGGCACCGGGCGCCGGCCGGCCGTCCTGATCGGACACGGCTTCGGCGGCAGCAAGAACGACGTGCGCGCACAGGCCGAGAAGCTGGCGGCCGACGGGTACGCCGTCATGACCTGGTCCGCCCGGGGATTCGGGAGGACCACCGGGGAGATCACCCTCAACGCCCCCGACGGCGAGGTCAAGGACGTCTCCGGGCTCATCGACTGGCTCGCCGACCGGCCCGAGGTGGAGCTCGACGCGAAGGGCGACCCGCGCGTCGGTGTCACCGGCGCCTCGTACGGCGGCGCCGTGTCCCTGCTCGCCGCCGGGTACGACGAACGCGTCGACGCCATCGCACCGGTGATCAGCTACTGGAACCTCGCCGACGCGCTGTTCCCCGACGGCGTGTTCAAGAAGCTCTGGGCCGGGATCTTCGTCAGCTCCGGCGGCGGCTGCCAGAGGTTCCAGAAGGAGCTGTGCGAGATGTACGAGCGGGTCGCGGTCAGCGGCAAGCCGGACACCGCCGCGCGTGAACTGCTGAGTGAACGTTCCCCCGAGGCCGTGGCCGACCGGATCGACGTGCCGGCGCTCATCCTCCAGGGCCAGAGCGACTCCCTGTTCCCCCTCGGCCAGGCGGACGCCATGGCCGAGGCCATCAAGGCCAACGGCGCACCCGTGTCCGTCGACTGGATCTCCGGAGGGCACGACGGCGGGGACGACGAGGGCGATCGCGTCCAGGGCCGGGTCGGTGACTGGTTCGACCGCTATCTGAAGAAGGACGAGGGCGCCGACACCGGGCCCGGCTTCCGTGTGACCCGGACCGGTGGCGTCGACTCCACCGACGGCGCCGCCCTGAAGCGCGGTGCCGACAGCGACGCTTACCCCGGGCTGACCAGCGGCGGACGGAAGATCCCCCTGACCGGCGCCGGGCAGCAGCCCGCGACGGGCGGCGGCCAGGGCGGCATGACCGGTGGTGGCGGGCAGGACGACACCACCGGCGGAGGGGACCAGGACACCCCGGCCACCGGCGGCGCAGGCAGCGGACGTAAGGCACCGGACGGCCTCACCCAGACCTTCCGCAACCCCGCCGGAGCAGCCCCGCCCTCCGTCTCCGCCCTCCCCGGCATCGGGGGCGGGCTCTCCCAGCTCTCGTCCCTCGGCGTCGGGCTCTCCCTCGACTTCCCCGGGCAGTACGCACGCTTCGAGTCCGCCCCGCTGGAGCGCTCCGTCCACATCACCGGATCTCCCACCGTCACCGTGGACGTGAAGGCGGACCACGGCGACGCGGTGCTGTTCGGCAAGGTCTACGACGTCTCGCCGGACGGGAAGCAGCAGGTGCTGCCCTCCCAGCTCGTCTCCCCCTACCGGATCACTCCTGCCGAGCAGGGCAAGCCGGTCGAGCTGACCCTGCCCGCCGTCGACCACGAGGTCGACGCCGGACACCGGCTCCGCCTCGTCCTCTCGGCGACCGACCTCGCCTACGCCTCACCCGCCGAGCCCGCGACGTACACCGTCACCCTCGACGGGGCGCTGACCGTGCCCACCGCACCCGGCGTGAAGACCGCGGCGGCCACCCTGCCCTGGTGGACCTGGGGCCTCCCCGCAGCAGCCGCGGTCATCGCCGCGGCCCTCCTGCTCACCGCACGCAGGCGCACCGCCACCCCCGCCCCGGACCCGGCCCTGACCGGTGTTCCTCTGCAGATCACGGGCCTGTCCAAGAAGTACGCCAAGTCCACCGACCGGTACGCGGTGCGCGACCTCGGCTTCCGCGTCGAGAAGGGTCAGGTCCTCGGCCTCCTCGGACCGAACGGCGCCGGGAAGACCACCACCCTGCGCATGCTGATGGGGCTCATCACCCCCGACGCCGGCGAGATCCGGGTCTTCGGGCACGCGATCCGCCCCGGGGCGCCCGTGCTGTCCCGCGTGGGGTCCTTCGTCGAAGGCGCCGGTTTCCTCCCGCACCTGTCCGGCCGCTCCAACCTGGAGCTGTACTGGCAGGCGACCGGGCGGCCCGCCGAGGACGCCCACATCGACGAGGCCCTGGAGATCGCCGGGCTCGGCGACGCCCTGGCCCGCGCCGTGCGCACCTACTCCCAGGGCATGCGGCAGCGTCTCGCCATCGCCCAGGCCATGCTCGGCATGCCGGACCTGCTCATCCTCGACGAACCGACCAACGGCCTCGACCCGCCCCAGATCCGCGAGATGCGGGACGTCATGATCCGGTACGCGGCCGGCGGCCGGACCGTGATCGTGTCCAGCCACCTCCTCTCCGAGGTCGAACAGTCCTGCACGCACCTGGTGGTCATGGACCGCGGACAGCTCGTCCAGGCCGGACCCGTCGCCGAGATCACCGGCTCCGGGGACATGCTGCTCGTCACCACGGGCGCCGAGGTCACCGAAGCACTCGTGGACAAGGCGGCCGCCCTTCCGGGCATCGGCTCCGCCGTCCGCACGGACGACGGCCACGGGCTGCTGGTCCGTCTCGACGGCGCCACCGCGGCGCAGCTCGTCGCCGAACTGGTGCGTCTCGACGTGCCGGTGACGGGCGTCGGGCCGCACCGCCGCCTGGAGGACGCGTTCCTCACCCTCATCTCCCAAGGATCCGCATGAGCTCCGCACCAGAGATCCAGGCCCTCGCCGAAGCCCCCGGCTACCACGCCCGCCGGACCCTGCCGCTGCGCGTCGAGGCGATGAGGCAGCTGCGCAGGCGCCGCACCCTGCTCATGGGCGGGGTGCTGGCGGCCCTGCCGTTCATCCTGATCATCGCCTTCGCCATCGGCGGCACGCCGGGTGGCGAAGGAGGCGGCGGGGGCGGCTCGCGGATCAACCTCATGGACGTCGCGACGGAGTCCGGGGCGAACTTCGCGGCGACCTGCCTCTTCGTCTCCGCCGGATTCCTGCTCGTCGTCCCGGTCGCCCTGTTCTGCGGGGACACCGTGGCCTCCGAGGCCAGCTGGTCCTCGCTGCGCTACCTCCTCGCGGCACCCGTGCCCCGGGCCAGGCTGCTGTGGAGCAAGCTCGTCGTGGCACTCGGCTTCAGCCTCGCCGCAATGGTGCTGCTGCCGCTCGTCGCACTGGGCGCGGGAGCCGTCGCGTACGGCTGGGGGCCGCTCAAGCTTCCCACCGGGGGCGCGCTGGCCACCTCGGACACCGTGCCCCGCCTCGCACTGGTCGTCGCCTTCATCTTCGTCTCGCAACTCGTCACCGCGGGGCTGGCGTTCTGGCTGTCGACGAAGACGGACGCACCGCTGGGCGCCGTGGGAGGCGCGGTCGGGCTGACGATCGTCGGCAACGTCCTGGACGCGGTCACCGCTCTCGGGGACTGGCGTGAGTTCCTGCCCGCGCACTGGCAGTTCGCCTGGGCCGACGCACTCCAGCCCGATCTCGAATGGGGCGGCATGGTCAAGGGCGCCGCGGTGTCGGTGACCTATGCCCTGATCCTGTTCGCCTTCGCCTTCCGCGGGTTCAGTCGTAAGGACATCGTGTCCTGACCTTGACGTTCCGCCACGCCACCGCCCGCCGTTGCGCCATCGAGACGGTTCCGCAACGCTTCTGACGACTCCGCCCGGCCTCCTCACACGTCACATTCACAGATGTCTACGACGTGGGGGGTACGGATGGACCGCAGGGCAAGGACGTATCGGGGAGGGCTCGCGCTCCTCCTGGTGGGCGGGATCCTGATGACCGGATGCAGCGGATCGGGTACGACCAGCGATTCCGGATTCGACCGCGGTGCCGGCAGTGGCGGACCCGCCGGGGGGAGGCAGCCCTCCGGCGGGTCCGCGGCACCGCAGCAGGAGGACGGAGCGAGCCGGGCGGAGGACGGCCCGGCCCGGGAGAGCGCGGCGCCCGACTACCTGTCGACCTTCGCTCTCGACGTGGACACCGCGAGCTACGGATACGCGCGCCGCACCCTCGGCGACGGACAGCTGCCGGCAGCGGACACGGTGCGCCCGGAGGAGTTCGTCAACAGCTTCCGCCAGGGCTACGAGCGCCCGAAGGGCAACGGCTTCGCGGTGAGCGTCGACGGCGCACGTTCCGACGCCGCGGACTGGTCGCTCGTCCGGGTCGGGCTCGCCACCAAGGCCGCCTCGAACACCGCTGAACGCCCTCCCGCCGCACTGACCTTCGTCGTCGACATCTCCGGTTCCATGGCCGAACCGGGCCGCCTCGACCTGGCGAAGACCTCGCTGGGGATCCTCGCCGACGAACTGCGCGACGACGACTCCGTGTCCCTGGTCACCTTCAGCGAGGAGGCAGAGACCCGGCTTCCGATGACCCGGCTCCAGGGCAACCGCGCCAAGCTCCGCGACGCCATCGAGGAGATGGAGCCCGCCGACTCCACGAACGTGGCGGCCGGCGTCGAACGGGGCTACGGGGAGGCGGTCGAGGGTCACCGCAAGGGCGCCACCAACCGGGTCGTCCTGCTCTCCGACGCCCTCGCCAACACCGGCGAGACCGGTGCCGACGCGATCCTGGAACGCGTGGGGGACGCCCGCAAGGAGTACGGCATCACCCTCTTCGGGGTCGGGGTCGGCAGCGACTACGGCGACGAGCTGATGGAACGCCTCACCAACAAGGGCGACGGCAACACCACCTACATCGCCGACGAGACACAGGCCAGGAAGGTCTTCGTCGACCAGCTTCCCGCCCATGTCGAACTCCGGGCCCGTGACGCCAAGGCCCAGGTGGCCTTCGACCGCAGGACGGTCCAGCAGTTCGAACTGATCGGCTACGAGAACCGCAAGGTCGCCGACGAGGACTTCCGTGACGACGGTGTCGACGGCGGTGAGGTCGGCCCCGGCCACACGGTGACCGCGCTCTACGCCGTACGGCTCCGCAAGGGTGCCTCCGGCCACGTCGCGACGGCCACCGTGCGCTGGCTGGACCCGAAGACGCGGAAGGCCCACGAGGAGACCGGTTCGGTGGAGACCGGCGCGGTCGGCGGAAAGCTCTGGGACGGTGCAGGCGCACGGCTCCAGGTGACCGCGGTGGCCGCGTACTTCGCGGACACCCTGCGAGGCGGCGACCTCCCCGGGACGCCCGCGCTCGGCGAACTCGCCACCCGGGCGAGGAAGCTGGCCTCATCCACCGAGGACAGCGCGGTGGAGAGGCTCGCCACGATGATCGAGCAGGCCGACCGGATCAGGAGCGGCGGCGACGACGAACCGCCGGGTGACGAGGGCGAGCTCGGCTGACACGGCCGACCGGGGCCCGGCGGGTGAGTACCCCGACCGGGCCCGTCCTGTCGGTGGCGGCTGGTAGAAAACTACGACACCAACCGAACAGGCCTTCAGGAGACGCGAGTTGTCGTACGTCCACCATGTCGCGCAGTTCCACGGACTGCCGGCCTTCACCTTTCCGCCGTACGCGGACCCCACGGATCTGCCCGACGCGGGAGCCGTGGCCTGGCGTCTGCACTGCGGGCCGTACTCGTCCGACGAAGAATACGAATCCTACTGGGGGCGGTTCACCGAGTCGGTCGACCTGGGCGGGATACGCGCCCTGGTCTTCGGCAGCCCCTGGTACGACGGCGAGGGCGGCAGCGGTCTGCACGAGCTGATCGATCTGGCTCCCCGGTTCACCGGGCTCGAAGCCTTGTTCCTCGGCGATCTGGAGGACGAGGAGGCGATGATCTCCACGATCGCTCTGGACGATCTCGCGGAGCTCCTGGAGACGTTTCCAGGCCTGCGGGAACTGGCCGTGCGAGGGGGCGACGGGCTGCGGTTCCCCGTGACGGGCCACGAAGGGCTTCGGGTGCTGCGCGTCGAGTCCGGCGGGCTGCCGCCCGCCGCCGCAGCCCAGATCGCCGCCGCTTCCCTGCCGTCCCTGGAACGCCTGGAGCTGTGGCTGGGCGACGAGGACTACGGCGGTGGCACCACGGCCGAGGACCTGGCCCCCCTGCTCGCCGGCACCGGCAAGCCCGCCCTGCGACACCTGGGGCTGCAGAACGGCCCGCACCAGGACGAGTTGGCGGCGGCCCTGGCCTCCGCCCCGGTCGTACGCCGGCTCAGCTCGCTGAGCCTGTCGATGGGCACCCTCGGCGACGGGGGCGCGGAGGCGCTCCTGACCGGCCAGTCGCTCGGCCACCTGCGGGAGCTCGACCTCTCGCACCACTTCCTCAGCGAGGACATGATGCTGCGGATCTGGACGGAGCTGGAGCCGCAGGGGGTGCGGGTGGACCTCACCGCACGGAACGAAGAGGAGGACGAAAGGTTTCCCGAGCTCGGGACAGGGCCCAACCGGTACGTCGCCGTGAGCGAATGACCGCCCTCGCCGAGCCCGGCCGCTCCTCCTCCGCTGTCGAAAGGCCCGCACGATGAGATACACCCCCGAGTTCCAGGACCCGGACGACCTTCTGCTCGTCAGCCGCCATCTCAACGGCCGGCGCCCCTGGCTGAGCCCCACCGGGCAGGTGCCGTACGCGCATGTGCTGTACGCCGCGGCCGTACGGGGCCACGCCCCCACCGCGGTCGTCGCCCGGCTGGCCGCCCTGGGACACACCGATGTCCAGCATTCCGGAGCCCTCTGGCCCGACTCCATCGGCATCGAGGACGCCGAGCTGGTCAAGAGGAAGGGGCACGACAGCTACTCGCAGCAGTGGATCGATGTCGGTGAGCCCGTGTCACTGCGCGAGATCGTCGAAACGGCGGGGCACGCCAAGAGCTCTCCCGCCGACATCGCCCGCCGACTGACGGCCCTCGGCTACCGGCTCGGCGACAGCGGACCGCTCCCCGGGTCGCCGAACCCCCGTGACGTCATGCTGATCCGCACGGACCGCCGGGGCGACGGCAGTTGGCTCGGATGGGGCGACGAGGTGTCCGCCGCCCATGTGCTCGAGGCGGCCGAGTACCTGGCCTGCAGCCCACATGCCGCCGCCACGCGCATGTCCGCTCTCGGCCTCCGGCTCCCGTACACCCCCGAGCCCGACGACGAGCGGATCCTCAGGTTCGGTGACACCCACCACGCCCGCTATCCCGGCCGTTACGCGTCGGCACCCCTCGGGCACGTCCTCGCCGTCGCGCGGGAGACGGGGCGCCGGCCCGCGGACATCGTGGCCAGGCTGAAGGTGCTGGGGGTCGGGGGACCGGGCGCAGCGGTGCCCGACTCCCCGCAGGACGACGACCTCGTCATCCTCAGCGAGGAACTCGACGGCTGCCGGCCCTGGTTGCAGAGGAACACGGTCGTCGGCCTTCGGATGCGGCACATCCTGCGCGCCGCCCTCGCCACCGGGCGGAGCCCCGCCGGGATCACCGCGAGGCTGACCGAGCTGGGGCACTGGCTGCACGAGAACGCCGAGCTGCCGGAAACCGCCGACGAGGCGGACGTCCGGCTGCTGGAGACCGTCGACCGGTCCTACCTCGACGACGTCCACCTGGAGAACGTCCTGCGCAGCGCGAGCCTGACGGGCCGGAGCCCCGCGGACGTCGCCTCACGGCTGACCGCCCTGGGCTACACGCTCCCCGACGAGGTGGAGTACCCGGACGTACGGGGTGCGCTCGCCGCGTCCTGACCCAGGTCCGCCCCGGCCGTCACGGACAGCCGGGGCGGACGCCGGTCAGGCCAGGTGGAACACCTCGGTCAGCGGGACCATGGCCTCGTCGGCGGCCTCCGACTGCTCGAAGAACTCGGCCATGTCCCGCTGCCACCGGGCGTTGACCTCCGTCGCGGCCATCGCGTTCCGGGCCGCGTCGAAGTCCTCCGTCTCCAGATACCCGACCAGCAGGCCGTCCTCGCGCAGGAACAGCGAGTAGTTGTGCCAGCCCGCCTCCGACAGCGCGGCGAGCATGTCCGGCCACACCGCGGCGTGGCGCTCGCGGTACTCGTCCTTGCGGTCCTCACGGACCTTCAGCAGAAAACAGACGCGCTGCATGGAGTCGGCCCCCGATCAGAAGTCGAACGTGTCGATGTTCTTGGAGTCGAAGACGGTCGGCTCGCCGAGGATGACCTCGCCGTCCTTGCCGATCGTGTACTCACCGAGCTTGCCCGCCTCGAACTTCTCGCCCTCCGCGCCGGTGATCTGCCCCGATGCCAGCGCGGCGGCCGCGTAGGAGCCGAGGTACCCGAGCTCCTCCGGGTTCCAGAGCGAGAACTGCTCGACCGTGCCGTCCTTGACGTACTTGCGCATCTGGTTCGGCGTGCCGAGACCGTTCAGCACGACCTTGCCCTTGTACGAGGAGTCGCTCAGGTAGCGTGCCGCGGCGGCGATACCGACCGTCGTGGGGGAGATGATGCCCTTGAGGTCCGGGTAGGCCTGCATGAGGCCCTGCGTCTGCTGGAACGACTTCTGGTCCGCGTCGTCGCCGTACGCGACCTTGACCAGTTCCATCTCCTTGTACTCGGGGAGCTTCAGCTCCTCCTTCATGAACTCGATCCAGGTGTTCTGGTTCGTCGCGTTCTGCGTGGCCGACAGGATCGCGACCTTGCCCTTGTAGCCGATCTGCTCCCCGAGGTGCCTCACCAGGCTGCGGCCGATCTCCTCCGAGCTGGCCTGGTTGATGAAGAGCTGCCGGCAGTCCTTCGCCGTGTCGGAGTCGTACGCGACGACCTTGATGTCCTTCTTCATCGCCTGCTTGAGCGGGCCGCACACCGCGTTAGGGTCGTTCGCCGCGACGAGGATGGCGTCCTGGCGCTGCTGGATCAGGGTGTTGATGTAGGAGACCTGCGAGGACGCGTTCGCGTCGGACGGGCCGACCTCCTTGCCCGTGCCGCCGTACTCCTTCGCCGCCTCGATGCCCGCCTCGTCGACGATCTTCTCGTACGGGTTGTTGATCTGCTTGGGCAGGAAGGCGATCTTCAGGCCCTTCTTCAGCGGGGCGTCCGGGTCGGCCTTCGCCGAGCTCGCGGCCTTCGCGCCCCCGCTCTCCTTGCTGTCCTTCGTGGTGCCGGAACAGGCGGTCAGGGCCAGGGCGAGGGAGACGGCGGTGGCTGCGGTCGCGACGGCGCGGCGCCCGGCGGCATTGCGGAGCATCATGGCGGCGTGTGCCTTTCGATGAAGGAGCTGGGAAGGACGGAGACGGGGGAGAGGGGGAGGGGTCACGGCTGGGGCGCGGGGGTGTTCGCGGCCCGCCGGTGCCGTCGTTCGACGACCGTGGCGATGACCCGTGGGGTCAGGACGGACGCCACGAGCAGCAGTCCGGTCACGATGACCTGCACCTCGTTGGCGATGTCGTTGAGCGTGAGCAGGTTCTTCAGGACACCGATCAGCAGGACACCGGCGACCGCGCCGAAGAGAGTGCCCTTCCCGCCGTCGAAGTCGATGCCGCCGAGCAGGACGGACGCGATGACGAGCATTTCGAAGCCGAGTCCGTTGTCCGCGCGGGCGCTTCCGTACCGGAGGGTGAAGACGACACCCGCGAACGCGGAGAACAGCCCGGTCACGACGAAGAGCAGCAGCTTGATCCGCTTGACCCGGATGCCGGCGAAGTACGCGGCCTCCTCCTGGGAGCCGATCGCGAAGAGGGAGCGGCCGAGTCCGGTGGCGTGCAGCACCACCGCGGTGACCGCGGCCAGGACGATGAAGAGCAGCACCGGATAGGTGAGGAAGGTGCCCGGGACGGTCGTGGTGTCGACGGCCCAGTCCGCGTAGACCTGCGGGAAGTCCGTCACCGCGTCGCTGCCGAGCGCCACCGAGGCCAGCCCGCGGTAGAGCGCCAGGGTGCCGATGGTGACGGCCAGGGACGGCAGCCCCACCTTGGTGACCAGCCAGCCGTTGAGGAGACCTCCGGCGACGCCCACCAGGAGCACCACCGGGACGATCGTCTCGAACGCCCAGCCCGCCTCCCAGAGCGCACCGGTCAGCGCGCTGCCCAGGCCCAGCATGGAGGCGACCGAAAGATCGACCTGGCCGGCGACGACCAGGAGGGTCATCGGCAGGGCGATGATCGCGACCTCGGCGATGTCGTTGAAGGCGAACGCGAGGTTCTCAGCTGAACCGAAGCCCTCGGTGGTCCCGAGCCCGACGACGAGAACCGCCACCAGCAGGACACCGACCGCGGTGTCCCAGCGCAGCGCCAGGCTGCGCACGGGAGAGGGCTTGGATCCGGCCCGCGGCGTGGGAGCCGCCTTGGTGTCAGGCGCCGTGGTCATGACGGGCGTTCCTCTTCCTCAGTGCGGCGGTCATCCGCAGGTTCACGATCCGGTCGACGCTGATGGCCAGCAGGAGGAGGGCACCGGTGATGGCGCCCTGCCAGAAGGAGTCCACCTTCAGCACGACCAGGACGCTGCCGATGGTGGTGAGCAGCAGGGCGCCGAGCGCCGCGCCCCATACGGTGCCGGTGCCGCCGGTGATGGCGACACCGCCCACGACGACGGCGCTGACGACGGTCAGCTCCCAGCCGTGCGCGTTGTCCGCGACGACGGTGCCGAAGCGGGCCAGCCACAGGGCCCCGGCGAAGCCGGCCACCGCCCCGGAGAAGGCGTACGCGGCGAGCACCCGGCGGCGGATCGGAATTCCGGCGAGGCGGGCGGCCTCGGGGCTCGACCCGATCGCGTACAGCTCGCGCCCCGAGCGGTAGCCGCGCAGGAAGTACGCCGTCGCCGCGAGCAGGACCAGCGCGATCAGCGGCAGGTACGGGACGCCCAGGACACTGCCGCTGCCGAGGCCCAGAACCGCCTCGGGCACGTCGGAGGCGCTGATCTGCTCACCCTGCGCCCACCAGTAGTCGATGCCCTGGATGATGTAGAGCATGCCCAGGGTCACCACGAGCGCCGGGACCCTGCCGAAGCTGACGAGGGCGCCGGACACCAGGCCGCAGACCACACCGATGGCAATGCCGAGCAGCATCACCGTCAGCACCCCGTGGTCGGTCCCCGCGACGAACTTGCCGCAGGCGAAGGCGGAGAGGCCCACGACCGAGCCGACCGACAGGTCGATGTTCCGGGTGATCACCACGGCGGACTGGCCGACCGCGAGCAGCACCAGGATCGACGCGTTGAGCAGCAGGTCCTTGACGCCCTGGTCGGACAGGAAGAGCGGGTTGGCCAGGTAGGTTCCGAGGATCAGCAGGACCAGCGCCCCGGCGATGGAGATCTCGCGCGCCCGGAAGACCGCGTCCACGAGCGAGGAGGCACTCCGCTCCGGCGCCTTCGCGGTGTCGGGGGGACTCCCGATGGTGGTGGTCATGCCGCTGCCCTTTCATTGCGTCCGGTGGCCGCGGCCATGACCGACTCCTCGGTGGCGCTGCCGCGCGGGATCTCGGCGACGAGCCGGCCCTCGTGCATCACGAGCACCCGGTCGGCCATCCCGATGACCTCGGGGAGATCGGAGGAGATCATCAGTACGGCCAGGCCGTCCGCCGCGAGTGAGGAGAGCAGCCGGTGGACCTCCGCCTTGGTGCCGACGTCGATCCCGCGGGTCGGTTCGTCGACGATCAGCACGGCGGGCCCGGTCGCCAGCCACTTGGCCAGCACGACCTTCTGCTGGTTGCCGCCCGAGAGCACGCCCACGGTGTCGGCCAGCCGGTTGTACTTGAGCTGGAGGCGCACCGCCCAGTCGGCGGCCCTGTCGTGCTCCAGAGCCCGGCTGACGAGCCCGCGCTTGCGGACCTCGTTCAAGCCGGTGAGGCCGATGTTGCGCTCGATCGACATATCCATGACCAGACCACGCTGGCGCCGGTCCTCCGGTACGAGCGCGAGACCGGCGTCCATCGCGGCGGTCGGCGAACCGGGGCGCAGCACCGTGCCCGCCACCTTCACCTCGCCCGCGTCGGCGCGGTCCACACCGAAGACCGCCTGGGCGACCTCCGTGCGCCCGGCACCGACAAGCCCGGCGAGCGCGACGATCTCGCCGCGGCGGACGTCGAAGGACACGTCGCGGAAGACGCCCTCGCGGGTCAGCCGGTGCACCGACAGGGCGACCTCGCCGACCTCGGCGTCCTGCTTGGGGTAGAGGTCGTCGAGGTCACGCCCCACCATCCTGCGCACCAGGTCGTCCTCGGTGAGCCCCTCGAGCGGCTCGGAGGAGATCCACCGGCCGTCCCGCAGGGTCGTGACGCGCTGGCACAGCTCGAAGATCTCGTCGAGGCGGTGGGAGATGAACAGCACCGCCGCGCCCTCCGCGCGCAGTGCGCGGACGACGGCGAAGAGCCGGGCGGTCTCGCTGCCGGTCAGGGCGGCCGTCGGCTCGTCCATGATCAGGACGCGGGCGTCGAAGGAGAGCGCCTTGGCGATCTCGACGATCTGCTGGTCGGCGATCGACAGCCCGCGGGCGGGCCGGTCCGGGGCGAGATCGACCCCGAGCCTCCGCATCAGTGCGGCGGTTGTCTCGTGCACGGCTCTGCGGTCGATGCGCCCCAGGGACCGCCGGGGCTGACGGCCCATGAAGATGTTCTCCGCGATGGAGAGATCGGGGAATAGCGTCGGCTCCTGGTAGATGACGGCGATGCCGGCGTCGCGTGCGTCCGCCGGGCCGTGGAAGACGACGGGCTCGCCGTCGAGGAGCACCTCGCCGCTGTCCGGTCGGTGCACTCCGGCGAGGGCCTTGATCAGGGTCGACTTGCCTGCGCCGTTCTCCCCCGCGAGTGCGTGGGCCTCGCCGGGGAACAACTGCAAAGACACGTCCTGCAGAGCCCGTACGGCACCGAAGGACTTGCTCACGCCCTTCAAGGCCAGGACCGGGGCCGGGTCCGGGGCGGACTGGTTCATGGGAGCTCCTCAGCGGTGGGACCGTTCCGCGCCACCCGCCGTGAAAGGTTTCAATCAGGTTGCTCGGAAGCTAAACGGGGATTGCGGGCGCAGTCAATGGGTTGATGCCGAGAAGTTCCAGGAAGAGGCGCGATGTACGACCTGAAAGGGGGTGAGGGGCGGGCGCCCTTGACAGCGTTCAGGGCAGTCCACTATCTTCCGTGCGCTTGAATCGATTCATATAACGGTCATGCATCGCTGCACTCGCAAGTGCGCACCAGGTGCCGCCCGTTCAGGTCCGGACGGCGGGGTCCGCGGCTGCCGGATGGGCCGGTCCGAGGAGAACGGTCAGCCCCGCCCTGCCGGGAACCGGCACCTGGACCTGGTGCCAGCCCGCGCGCCGGTAGAAGCGCAGTGCCGCCTCGGCGTGCACGGATGTGAGCAGCCAGCACCGACCGCCCGGTGCGTCCTCGGTGACCGCCGACAGCAGCGCCGCCCCCAGTCCGGTGCCTCGGCATCCGGGGGACACGGCCAGTTCGTCCACTTCCACGGCCCCGCACAGCCACGCCGTGACCCGGTCCGGGCCGAGCGCCTCGGCGACATGCCCGTAGCTGCGGCCGGAGGGGAAGGTGCCGGGTGTGGTCCAGGCGGTGGCGAAGCCGGTGACGGCGTCCCCGTCGAGTGCCAGGGCTGCGGTGAACCCGGGGCGCGCCGCGTCGCCGGCGAGCCGCTCGGCGTACCGGGCTGCCGCCGAGGGGCCCTCGTTCCACGGCGGCGCCGAGAACACGTCGGCGTACACCTGGCGGATCCCTTCGGTGTGCGCGGCGAGGTCCGCACCTTCCATCCGCCGGATCCGCGTCATCGCACCACTCCCCGCCCTGGACCGTTCCGGAAAGGATAGGTCGCGACGCCCCGGCCCGAAGTGCCGTCGTGGCGGCACCCGGGGTCTCGACGGGGAGGTTCGCGGTCTCCTGTGCGGAGCCTGCGGGGCGAGTGGACCGGGGGATGGGGTGTGGAGCGCTTCATCCTGGGGGTGACGTCGAGGCGCGGTTGAATCGTTTTATGCCTTCATCGGCGCGAGAGGGCCCCCTGCTGTGCGGCCCCGGGATGCTCTCCGGCGGGGAACTGCCCTGTGGCGCAGGGTGTTTCGTCACTTGTTGTCCGCACTGCTCCGCATCGGTTCTCCCGACTCGCGGCGCCCGTGGGGGAGGAGGTCGTGCACGGCTCTTGTGGTCGACGTGGCGGTCTGCGTATCTTCCTGCCGGGATATTGAAACGTTAAAACCTGCATGTCCGTCCGCTCGGACGGCATGCGTGCCGACGGGCGAACCAGCAGGGTGGCGAGATGCAGAACAGACCGGGCTCCGGAGAGACGGCCGGGAACGAAGCGGCGACGAGAGCCGGAGCGGACGACGGGACAGGCCCGCTGAGCAGCCTCCGACGACGGGCCGTCCTCGGGATGGCCGCGGCGGCCGGTGCCCTCGCCGCGCTGCCCCTCTCCGAGGGGACCGCGACCGCCGCGCCGGCCTCCCCGGCCGGCGGCCCCGCCGCCAAGGGCGCCTTCGCCCGCCGCTTCGCCGACCCTGCCGCTCCCGTCCGGCCCAAGTTCCGCTGGTGGTGGCCGGACGCGCTGGTCGACAGCGACGAGATCGAGCGCGAGATCGATCAGATCGCGGCCGCCGGATTCGGCGGCGTCGAGATCGCCGCGGTCACCCACAGCCTCTCCGAACCCGTCGACCCGGTACGACACGGCTGGGGTACCCGCGCCTGGACCGACGCCGTCGAAACCGCTCTGCGCAGGGCCCGCAAGCGCGACATCGTCGTCGACCTCACCCTCGGTCCGGCCTGGCCGGCGGCCGTCCCCGGCATCACGCCCGACAGCCCCGGCGCGGTCAAGGAGCTCGCCCACGGCGTCACGGTCCTCCCGGCCGGCGGCGCGTACTCCGGGCCGTTGCCCGAGCCCGTCACCGCCCCGGGCTCCGGCGTCACCACCCGCACGCTCCACCGGGCCCTGGCCGCCCGGGTCGCCGCCGGTGCCTCGCCCACGGCCACACCCGTACAGCTCGACCTGGACACCGTCACCGATCTCACCTCCCGCGTGCCCGCGGACGGAACCCTGGAGTGGACGGCCCCCGACGAGGGCACATGGCTCGTCATCGCCTGCTGGGAGCGGGGCTCCGGCCAGCGCCCCGAAGGCCCCGCGCACACCTCCCCGCTCAGCTACGTCGTCGACCACTTCAGCGCGGCGGGCACCCGCGCGGTGATCGACCACTGGGAGGAGCACATCCTCACCTCCCGCATGCGCGCGCTGCTGCGCGAGAACGGCGGCGCGCTCTTCGAGGACTCCATCGAGATGGAGACGCACGCCACGCTCTGGACCCCGGGCATCGCGGCCGAGTTCGAACGCCGCACGGGCTACGCCCTCGCCCCGTACCTGCCCGCGCTCCTCCAGACGAAGGAGAAGTACGTCTTCGCCTTCGACGCCGTCACCAACAAGGCGGTCCGGCGGGACTTCATGGAGGTCGTCACCGAGCTGTACGTCGAGAACCACCTGCTGCCGGTGCAGAAATGGGCCCACTCCCTCGGGCTCCAGCTGCGCATCCAGCCGTACGGACTCCAGACCGACGCCATGTACAAGGCGGCCGTCCTCGACATCTCCGAGGGCGAGTCGCTCGGCTTCAAGAACCTCGACGACTTCCGCACCCTGGCGGGCGGCCGGGACATGGGCGGCAAGCTCATCCTCTCCAACGAGGCCGGCGGCACCGCGGGCGGCGCCTACGCCACCACCTGGGACGCCACGCTCAAGAAGCTCGTGACCCAGTACGCGGCCGGAGTGAACCAGGCCGTCTTCCACGGCTTCGCCTACGCCTCCGCGCCCGGCGCCGCCTGGCCCGGCTTCGCCGCCTTCTCCCCGTACAACGGCGGTACGGGCTACGGCGAGGCCTGGGGCCCGCGCCAGCCGACCTGGGGACATTTCCCGGACATCGCGGGCTACTTGAGCCGCACCCAGCAGGTGCTTCAGACCGGGGTCAACAAGGTCGACGTCGGTGTCCTGTGGCAGAAGGGCTACGCCGGCTCCGGACTCGGCGCGTCCTGGTTCACCGCCGACGGTGTACCGGTCGGCTGGACCCACCTCTTCCTCAGCCCACGCCTGCTCGACCTCCCGAACGCCGTGGTGAGGAACGGCGTACTCGCGCCCGACGGGCCGGCGTACAAGGCGCTGCTCGTCGACGGCGACGTCATGATCGGCCGTGAGCACACCCTCCAGACCGACGTGGCCGAGAAACTCCTCGGCTACGCCCGCAAGGGCCTGCCGATCATCGTCATCGGCGACTGGAGCGACGGCCATGTGCCGGGCATGCCCCGCACCGGCGACAACGACAGGCTCCTCGCACTGATACGGAAGCTCCTCGCCCAGCCCACCGTCAGCAACGTCCCCGACCGCCCCGACGTCCCGCAGGGCATCGCGGCGCTCGGCCTGACCCGGGACGTCGAGTACGCCGAACCGTCGATGCTGCTGCACAACCACCGCGCCGACAGCGACGCCGACTACTACTTCTTCGCCAACGACGCGGTCAGCAGGAAGAACTCGACCGGCACCCGGATCAGCCACGACGTCACGCTCACCACCCGCCACCGCGACGTCGTGCCGTACCGCCTCGACGCGTGGACCGGCACGATCGAACCGCTCGCGGCCTACACGCGGCTGTCCGACGGACGGCTGCGGATCCGCGTCACCCTCGAACCCGGCGCGACCACGATCATCGCGACCGCCCGGCCCGGCCGTTGGGCCACCGGCCCCGCCCCGCAGTGGCACGCCACCGCGACCGAGGCCGCCGAGGTGCGCCGCGCCGCCGACGGCAGGCCCGAGATCCGGGACACCCGCCCGGGGACGTACGCCACGACCCTCGGCGACGGCCGCACGGTCACGGCGGTCATCGACGACGTACCGGAGCCGGTCCCGCTGACCCGCTGGACGCTGACGGCCGAGGACTGGACCCCGGGCGCCACCCCCTCCACCACCCGCAGGACCCGCCGCACGGTCGAGCTCGACGGGCTCGTCCCCTGGTCCGAGATCCCGGAGCTGGCCGATTCCTCCGGCATCGGCCGCTACCGCGTCACCCTCGGCCTCGGCCGGCCCTGGACCGGCGGTCACGGCGCGACGCTGGAGCTGGGCGAGGTCTTCGACACCTACCGGGTCACCGTCAACGGGCGCCATCTGCCGCCCGCGGACCAGGTGACGACCGCCGTCGACGTCGGTCCGTATCTGCGCAGGGGGACCAACACCATCGAGGTTGAGGTCGCCACGACCCTGCTCAACCGGCTCAGGGTGTCGAACGCGCCCGTCTTCGGTGTGGCGCAGCGGCAGAAGTACGGCCTGGTGGGGCCCGTGCGACTCGTTCCGTACGGCAGGGCGGCCGCCGGCCGCTGAGACGAGGGGACGGGGCTGACGCGGGCCGGGTGGCTCCCGGACGACGTGTCCGGGTCAGTGCTTCCTGGTCACGTCAGCCGCGCCGGGTGGCAACGGCCTGCGCCGTTGCCACTCCTGGGCCAGCTCGGTGGGGAAGCGGCGCCCGCTCCGGGCCAGCACCACTCCCTCCACCAGCAGGATTTCGTCCCCGCCGCCGAAGCGCTCCTCCGCCGTGCCGAGCGCCCGCCAGGCACCGGGCCCGCCACGCCCCGCGGAGGAGCGCCACCGGGTGGTCGCGTAGCTGCTCCGGTCCAGGACGTGGACGATCCCGTCGCTGATCCGCAGGCTCACGTGGACGCGGCTGAGGCCGGCGGTCCGCTCGGGCGGGACGAGCCCGTGGAGGGCGATCCCCGCCGGGCCGGGGGCCCTGCCGACGGGCACCGTCGTGCCGTTCTCCAGCGTGAACCTCGCCTTCAGCTCCCCGTCCAGCAGCAGTTTCAGCTGGACGGTGGCGGTGCGGGGGCCGTCGTCGGAGAGGACACCTCCGTGTACCTCGCACGTCGGTGCGCCGCGGCGCATCCGGGGGAGCAGCGCCGCGGCGCCCCTGGCGGTGTCGTAGAGCGTGCAGCGCCGGTCCTCGCAGCGCCAGTTGCGGCTCACCACGTCGAAGCGGGGCCTGCGGCGCGAGTCCAGCAGGCCCTGCTTCTTGAGGGCGTCCTCCTCCAGCTTCATGGAGATGGCCACGGCGGCGGCGACGCCCATGTCGACGGGTACGAGACGGACGGTTCCGCCCGGGCCCGGGAGTGGCTCCAGGAAGTCGTCGGTGTTCCCCTGGAGCCAGGGGCGTTCACCCCGCGCGCCTCGGAAGCGGTCGCCCGTGACGACCGGGATGCCGGTCAGCTCGCAGAGTTCCAGCAGCCGGTCGTCGGCGTCGGGCAGCTCCTCGACCAGGCCGCGGCGCACCCAGCTCCCGAGCAGCCGGATGTCCGCCGGATCGCCGAACTCCCGGCGTCCGCCGTGGCGCAGGCTCGTGTCAGCGACCAGATACAGCTTGACGTCCGGGTCGCGTGCCAGTGCCTTCGCGGCCTCCACGAGCAGCCGCAGCCGGCGCAGCGACCGGGCGCCTGGCTCCCCGAGCCTCCGGTCGCGTACGACGTTGGACAGGTCCACGAGGAAGCAGGCCTCGTGGAAGTCGGTGGTGAGGTGCTTGTCCATCGGATCGGCCTCCGCGCCGCCGGCCGCTACTCGTCGATCTTCCAGAGGGTCAGCTTCGTCACGAAGTCGGGCAGCTCGTTGGCGAGGTCGCCCTTCACCGAGTTCGGAAGGACGTCGGTGATCTCCAGCATCGCGAGGTTGCCCTCGGCGGTGACCGTGCAGAGGATCGTGCCCTCGGAGATGACCTCGCCGGCCTTCAGGTCCTCCGCGAGGATGCTCGACGGCAGGGTGTCCGTGTCGGCACCGTCGCGGCACTGCTGCGGCTCCTTGCCCGCGCTCCTGCCCATGGGGGTGAGGAACTGCAGGTCGTCGTTGGACCAGTCCTGATACGTCATCTCCAGGTCCTCGACCTCGCCGATCATGCCCTTCGGGAACAGCTTCGGTGCGTCCAGGTCCACGTGGGTGCCGGTGCCGTAGGCGGGCGCGCGGATCGTGAGCGGCTTGCCCGCGAAGACCTCGGTGTAGGTGGCCTGCTCCGCCGGGGCGTTCGATCCCCCCTGCCCCGGCCCGGCGGACGCGCTCTCCTTCGGGGACGCGGAGGTGCTGCCGGTTCCCGCGGTCGTACGCGGGCCCGCGGACGTGTCTGTGCCCTCGCCGTCGGGCCTCGCGATCATCCAGGTCGCGGTGACGGCGATGACGAGCGCGATCACCGCCCCGGCCACCAGCAGGGCGGGCGGGACGCGCCGGGCGGGCCGCGTGGGTGCGGGCGGGGCCGTGGTGGGGTGCCGGGGCGCGGTGCCCGGCGGGGCCGGCGCCCAGGTGCCCGAGGAGGCGGGCGGCAGGCCCGGGCCGGTGCCGGGCGGCACCGTGGCTCCCTGACCCGGCCCGGTCTCCGCCGTGCCCCGGTCGGGGGCCGGCAGGGGCTGCCGGGAGGCCTGCTCGCGCCGGGAGATCTCCGCGGCGAGCGCCGGGGGCAGCCAGTCGTCGAAGTCGCGCAGTGACCGGCCTGCCGCCTGCTCGCACAGCTGGGCCAGCTCGGCCGGCGCGATGCGTTCCAGGGGGTCGGCGGTCAGGCAGCGCTCCAGGAGCGGACGCAGCGGGTCGGGGTAGTCGTCCAGCTGGGGAGGCCGGTGGGAGGTGTTGGCTATCTGCGCGGCGACGGTGATCACGCCGCCCGATCCGTAGGGGTGGCGGCCGGTGGCCGCGAGAGCCGCGATCAGGCCGAGGGAGAACACGTCCGAGGCCGGTCCGACGGAGTCACCGAGGGCGTGTTCCGGCGACATGAACTGCGGGGTTCCGATGAGACCGCCGCTGCGGGTGAGCTGGGTGGCGTCGACGGCGCGTGCGATGCCGAAGTCGATGACGCAGGGCCCGGCCGGGCCGAGAAGGACGTTGCCGGGCTTGAGGTCGCGGTGCACGACACCCGCCGCGTGGATCGCGGCCAGGGCCTGCGCGGTGCAGCCGACGAGCTGGAACACGGCGGGGAGGGGCAACGGCCCGAACGTCTCCAGGGCGTTCTGGAGCGACACTCCGGGGACGTAGACCGAAGCCAGCCAGGGGAGGGGCCCCGAGGTGTCGTGGTCGACCACGGGTACCAGGTGGTAGCCCTGCACCCGACGGGCCGCCTGTACCTCCTGTTCGAACCGGCGGCGGAATTCGGGGTCGTCCCCGAACTCCTGCCGGATCAGCTTCAGGGCGACGGCCTGACCGCCCCGGGTGTGCGAGAGGTAGACGGTGCCCATGCCGCCCTCGCCGATGCGGGCGAGGAGCCGGTACCCGGCGGTCTCGCCCGGATCCTGGGGGCCAAGAGGTCTGAAGATGTCGCCGTCGGTGCTGATGGGGAGCCTCCCCTGCTCGTCCCTGCCGAAAATGCCCGAACGGGAGCCTACGACAGCTGATGCTCTGTCAAATCACTTCTTGTGAAAGTGAGTTCGTACGTTCGGTGCGTCCTGGGAGGTTACGGACGACGCGGAAGAAGATGTGCTGTGAACCAGTCCTGGGCGAGGTCCGCGACCCGGTCCAGGGCGCCCGGCTCCTCGAACAGATGGGTCGCACCCGGGACGATCTCCAGCCGGTTCTCGCAGTGCAGCGCGGCCTGCGCCTGCCGGTTGAGGCCGATCACCGTGGTGTCGTCACCGCCCACGACGAGCAGGGTGGGAGCCCGTACCCCGGACAGGTCGGCACCGGCCAGATCGGGGCGCCCGCCACGGGAGACCACGGCGCCGACGCCCGAGTCGGCAGCGGAGGCGGCCCGCAGCGCCGCAGCCGCTCCCGTGCTCGCCCCGAACGAGCCGACCGGGAGATCCACGCGGTTCCTCAGCCAGCGGGTGGTGTCGGCCAGCCGCCCGGCGAGCAACCCGATGTCGAAGACGTTCGCACGGTAGACCTCCTCACCGGGCGTGAGCAGGTCGAAGAGCAGCGTGCCCAGGCCGGCGCGGTTCAGGACCGCGGCCACGGAACGGTTGCGCGGACTGTGGCGGCTGCTGCCCGAACCGTGGGCGAACACCACGACCGCCCCGGCGTCCGCCGGGAGCACCAGATCCCCGGAGAGCGGTACCCCGCCCGCGTCCACCTCGACCTCCTCGGCCGTGGCGACATCGGCGGAAGCCCGCGCCAGCAGGGCGACGACCTCCTCGTCGGACGTCTGGGAGAAGTCCCGGTACCACTCGCCGACGGCGGAGAAGAGGCTCGGCGTGGACAGGCAGACGACCTCGTCGACGTCCTCGCGCAGCCTGGCGGCGACATCCGGCGACGCGACCGGTACGGCCAGGACGACATGGGCGGCGCCCTGGGCCCGCACCACCTGGCAGGCAGCCCTCGCGGTCGCCCCGGTGGCGACCCCGTCGTCCACCACGACCACCGCGCGCCCCTCCAGCGACAGGCGGGGCCGCCCCTCCCGGTAGGCGTGCGCCCGCCGGACGAGCTCCGCCGCCTCGGTGCGTTCCACGGCCACCAGGTCCTTCTCGCCGACCCCGGTACGACGGACGATCTCCTCGCTGATGACCCGCACCCCGCCCTCGCCGATGGCGCCGAACCCCAGTTCGGGGTGGTACGGGACCCCGAGCTTGCGGACCACGATCACATCGAGCGGGGCGCCCAGGGCCTGCGCGACCTCGTAGGCCACCGGTACCCCGCCGCGCGGCAGCCCCAGGACGACGGGTTCGTGTTTCCCCAGATGCCGCAGCGCCGCGGCGAGCCGGCGCCCGGCGTCCGTGCGGTCGGTGAACTGCACGGTGGTTCACCTCCAGGAGAGGTACTCGTCAGTGGGGGAGCACGGAACGCACACGCACATCCCCCACCTTCGAAACAATCCCATTTGCGCCGGTTCGGCAAGTCGGGGACGGTCGGTCGTATGGAGCGAATCGGCGCGGTCCTGATCGACATCGACGGCGTACTCACCGTGTCCTGGGAGCCGCTGCCCGGTGCGGTGGAGGCCATGGAGGCCCTGCGGGCCGCGGAGGTGCCGCTGGCGCTGGTCACCAACACGACGTCCCGGACGCGCGCCGCGATCGCCCGGCGGCTCGCGGATGCGGGCTTCTCCGTCGGTCCCGACGACATCCTCACGGCGCCCGCCGTCACCGCGACCCACCTGCGCGAGCACCACCCCGGAGCCCGCTGCCTGCTGATCAACACCGGTGACGTCCGGGGTGACCTGTCCGGGGTGCCCCTCGTCGAGGAGGAGGACACCGAGGGCGCCGTCCCCGACGTCGTCGTCCTCGGCGGCGCCGGCTCCGCCTTCACCTACGCCGCGCTCAACCGGGCCTTCCACCTCGTCCAGCGGGGCGCGGCCCTCGTCGCCATGCACCGCAATTTGTACTGGCGCACCGCCGGCGGACTCGACCTCGACACCGGCGCCTTCCTCCTCGGCCTGGAGCGCGCCGCGCGCACCGAGGCCGTCGTCACCGGCAAGCCGTCCGGGGCGTTCTTCGCCGCGGCGCTGGCACACCTCGGTGCCGACCCCGCCCGGACGCTGATGGTGGGCGACGACATCGAGACGGACGTGCTGGCCGCCCAGCGCCACGGCATCACCGGGGCACTGGTCAGAACAGGCAAGTACCGGCCGGAGACCCACGCGGCGGCCGACGGCACCCCGGACCACGTGGTCGACTCCTTCGCGGACGTACCCGCGCTGCTGGAACGGTCGGGCCGCTGAGTGAAGTTGGGGGAGCTCCGGCCGGACCGCTGTTACGAGATGGCCCGGAGTCGCCCGTGCGTCGGCAGGTCGGGGAGCCGGGCCAGCGCCTGCGACGTCTCCTCGTCGGCGGGGAGGAAGACGACCAGTTGCTGGGCGTCCGAGGCGAGGTCGAGCGTCTCGCGGAGCAGTCGGAGTTCGCCCCCGGCCGGGTGCTTGAGGCGGAGGGCTCCGCGTCGCGGGACCTCATGGCTGTTCAGGCGGCGGGTGAAGTCGGGGCCCGCTACGGGGGCGAGTTCCGCGGTGAGCCGCTCGGAGCTCCCGATGGACGGCGCGAGCCACAGGTCGAAGGCCTGCTCGTCGGCGACGGCGTCCCAGTCGGCGAAGAACGTCCGGGCGCGGGGGTCGGTGAAGACGTAGCGGGTGAGGTTCGGGGCGTCGGAGTCGAGAAGCCCGGTCCCGCCGGTCACCGACTCGTACGCGCTGGTGCGGGCGAGGACGTCGCCCAGCCGGTTGGTCACCATGGCGATGCCCGGTTCGAGGAGGCGGAGCGTCTCCAGTACCTGCGGGCGGACCTCCCGGAGCGGCGGTGCGGGCCGGGCGTGGGCGGTGCACTCGCCGCCGGTGATCTTCGAGAGGAAGCGCAGATGCTCGCGCTCGGAGGCGCTGAGGCTGAGCGCGTCCGCGACCGCGTTCACCACCGCGACCGAGGGGTTGCGGTCACGGCCCTGCTCCAGGCGGGTCAAGTACTCCACGCTGATACCGGCACGCCCGGCGAGGTCCGAGCGCCGCAGCCCCGGTGCCCTGCGCCGCCCGTGGTCCGGCAGGCCCAGCGACTGCGGCTGGATGCTGTCACGTCTGGCCCGGATGAAGTCTCCCAACGGCGTCCCCATGCGTTCGAGGATAGGGCGCGGCGGGCGGATCGCGGAGGGCCGAGGGAGGCCCTGCGGGGGCCAGCCTGAGCACGGTCTGGCTGTGGCCGCGGCGTGGTCCGATCGTGAGGGCATGGACAGCAACAGGCACAAGCTGGTGATCCTCGTCGGAAGCGTTCGCGAGGGACGGTTCGGCCCGGTCGTGGCCTCATGGGTCGCCGAACAGGCGGCAGCCCACGGCGCGTTCGACGTCGGCATCGTCGATCTGGCCGATCTCGACATCCCGTTGGAGCTTCCGGCGGCGTCGCCGAAGTACGCCGGGGACGACTATCCCCGCCCGGCCGGGATGGCGGCGCTGACGTCGGCCCTGGAGGGCGCCGACGCGTTCGTCGTGGTCTCGCCGGAGTACAACCACAGCTATCCCGCGTCGCTGAAGGCCGCCATCGACTGGCACTTCACCCAGTGGACGGCCAAGCCCGTCGCGTTCGTGAGTTACGGCGGGGCGGCGGGCGGCCGGCACGCGGTGCTGCACCTGGAGAACGTACTGACCGAACTGCACGCCGTCACGATCCGCGACGGTCTCGCCTTCCCGAACTACTACACGGCGTGGGAGGACGGCCGCCCCCTCGACCCCGGGGCCCCCGGGTACGCCAAGACGCTGCTCGAACAACTGGCCTGGTGGGCGGGTGCCCTCCGGGCGGCGCGCGAGGCGAACCCGTACCCCGCCTGACGGGAACCCGGCGCCGGACCTCCCCTGCGCGACCTGGAGGGTGGTCCGGCGCTCCCGCGCGCGCTGCGCTCACCCGCGTCGATGCCCGATGCGGACTTCACGACGCGACCACCGGCATGTCACGAACGTGTCCTGAAGACGATCAAGAGGCAACTCGTGCAACCCCACCGGCCGTCTCGGGAGGCAGAAAGCCACACGGGCGAACAACCGCCCAGCCCAGTCGCCCGCTCCCCCACGCAGAGGAAAGACCAGCATGCGCACTCGGAAGATCTCGGTACTGACCATGACCGCCGTGGCCCTCGGCCTGGCGCTGACGGCATGCAACAACGACGGTGGCGGCGACGCGTCCTCCTCTGCGAGCAGCTCGTCGGTGACGGCCTCGGACACCCCGCAGTCCGGCACCGCGGAGGGCAAGTCGTCCGACACGCCTGCGGAGTCCGGCACGAAGTGCACGGACCAGGTCAACTACGCGGGTGACTCGCGGTCGAACGCCGAGATCAACTCCATCGGTGAGGACACGGGGACGTGCCCGCCGGTGCAGAAGGCCGGTGAGGGGTCGGGTACGCCGAAGGACCCTGACACGAAGTGCACGGACCAGATCAACTACGCGGACGACTCGCGGTCGAACGCCGAGATCAACTCCATCGGCGAGGACACGGGGACGTGCCCGCCGGTGCAGAAGGCCGGTGAGGGGTCGGGTACGCCGAAGGACCCTGACACGAAGTGCACGGACCAGATCGACTACGCGGACGACTCGCGGTCGAACGCCGAGATCAACTCCATCGGCGAGGACACGGGGACCTGCCCGCCGGTGAAGAAGTGAATCGCTGATCGTCCCAGGAGCAAGGAGTCCCGGGGTCTGTCGGCGGACGGAGTCACGCCGCGCGCCGCCCCGGTACCCGGAAGACCGACCGTGCCGGACCGCCCTCGCAGCCGAGCGAGGCCGGCCCGGCGCTCACGCGTTCGCTACGCCGCACTCGTCGGCTCGGTACGCAGGGGCGTTGCACGGAACACGCGGTCGGCGCCGCGGCGCTGCGCTTCGGTGAGTGTGTCGAGGAGCGGAAGAGGGCGGGCGGTCACGGGCACGGCGACCTACCCCCCGCTGCCTCACGCTTACCGCAAGCGCACGATACGACGGTCCACGCGCGGGCGCCGGCCGTTCGCTGTACACGCCCGATCGGTCGGAAGCCCGGTGACAGCCGGACAGCGCCGGACCGTCCTCGTGGTCACATGAGGCCGGTCCGGCGCTTACGTTCCCGCTACGCATCACTCGGTAACGTGCCCCTGACCAGCGAAAAGGCCCTCCGGGGTGGAGGGCCTCACAGTGGTGCACGTTGAGCGCCCCCGGCAGGACTCGAACCTGCGGCCAAGCGCTTAGAAGGCGCCTGCTCTATCCACTGAGCTACGGGGGCCGGGTGTCGGCCTGATGCCCCGGAGGGCGCTGGTTCAAGCCATCCGCGGACCTTGCCGGGACAAGGATAGGGCTCAGATCACCTCGTCCCGGTTGCTTCACCTGCGTGGCACGATGTGGAGGTTCGGTGAAGCGAACCGATAATCGCAGGTAGGTGCGATTCATGCATCGCTTTTCGCGCCTCGCGCCCCGGGCGTTGTGCACTCGTTATGCCTGCGCCCTACTCGTCCCCTCTGTCCCCCGGGATGGATTCGCCGCGCAGAGGGGCCTATACGCTTCAAAATGGCTCCAAAATTGGGCATTCTTCACATGTGGTAACCATGGATGTACGGCCCCAGCTCATCGACGCACTTTCCGCCCTGCGCGACCGTGTCGCTGCCGTGCGTCTTCCACTCCCGCTGCCGGGCGCCCCGCGCGCCCGGCAGACGCGGACCGAACTGCTCGCCCAGCTCGACGACTACCTCGTACCCCGTCTCAAGGACCCCGAGGCGCCGTTGCTCGCGGTCATCGGGGGATCCACCGGCGCGGGCAAGTCGACGCTCGTCAACTCGCTGGTGGGTTGCCGGGTCAGCGAGGCCGGGGTGCTGCGCCCCACCACGCGCACCCCCGTGCTCGTCTGCCACCCGGACGACCACCACTGGTTCGCCGGGGTGCGGGTGCTGCCCCAGCTGACACGGGTGTGGCTGCCTCCGGGGCAGGTCCCGGACCCGGACGGCCTCGACCACCTGGGGATCGACGGCGACCGGGACGACACCGTGCTGCGGGTCGAGACCGCGGCGACCCTGCCCAGGGGACTCGCGCTGCTCGACGCACCCGACATCGACTCCCTCGTCGTACGCAACCGGGTCCTGGCCGCCGAGCTCATCTGCGCAGCCGACGTATGGGTGATGGTGACCACCGCGTCCCGGTACGCCGACGCCGTGCCGTGGCACCTGCTGCGCACCGCCAAGGAGTACGACGCCTCCCTGGTCACCGTCCTGGACCGGGTGCCGCACCAGGTGATCGCCGAGGTGTCCCGGCAGTACGCCGCCCTGCTCACCCGGGCCGGTCTCGGCGAGGTGCCCCGCTTCACCATCCCGGAGCTCCCCGAGTCCGCGGGCGGGGGCAGCGGACTGCTGCCCACCACCGCCGTCGCGCCCCTGCGCGCCTGGCTCACCCACCGGGCGCAGGACCCGGCAGCCCGTCAGCAGGCCGTGGGACGCACGGCGACCGGGGTCATCGACTCGCTCAACGTGCGGATGCCCGAGCTGGCCGGGGCGGTGGCGGCGCAGTACGCGGCGGCCGTGCGGCTCACCGGCGTGGTCGAGGAGGCGTACGGGAAGGAGCTGGCACGCGTGCGGCGGCGGCTCGGCAACGGCGCGGTGCTGGCCGGCGGAGCACGCACCCGGTGGCGCGGATACCCGCTGTACAGCACCGCGGGAGAACTCCTGGACGCGCTGGTGGAGAGCCTGGTGGCCCTGCTGCAGTGCGCGGTGGCGGCCTCCGACGAGCAGATCCGCGCGACCTGGCAACGCGAGCCCGCCGCCGGGATCTTCCGGTTCGAGGACGCGGGCCGTGAGGCCGGAGGGTGGGGGCCCGCCGAGGACATCCAGGGCCGGATCGGCATGGCCGTACGGCGCTGGCGGCGGGTGCTGGAGGAACTCGCCGAGGAGGAGGCGCGGCTGCTCGAACGCAACGCGGCGCCCGACGCCGAGACGGTGGCGGCGCTCCTGGCCGCCGCCCTCCTCGGCGGGCGCCGCGCCAGGGGCGCGGGGGAGCAGCTCGCCGAACGGATCGGCGCCCAGGGGGCGCTGCGCCTCCGCGACAAGGGCGGGGCGCTGCTCACCGGCTGCCTGGACCAGGTCATGCAGGGTGAGCGCGATCGCCGGCTCGCCCCGCTGGACGGGCTCGAGGTCGCCCCCGAACCACAGGCCGAACTCATCGCAGCGCTGTCCCTACTGCAGAAGGCGAGGTGGCAGCGATGACTGCCGTCACTGACCAGGGCCGGGACCACGGACAAGGACACGGGCCCGAAGGGGAGGGGCCGGCGGAGGTCCCGGGCGACGACGTGCGGCGCTGGGACGACGGGCTCATCGCCCGCCGCGCCGCCGAGGCCGCGCAGGACAGGCTGGAGGCCGAACGGCCCCCGCAGGACGAACCGGGGCCCGAGGCCGAGGCGTACGCGATGCCCGGCAGCTCGCTCAGGCCCCGGCTGGACGCGCTGCGCGAGCTGGTGGGACTCTCCCGCGCCCGGCTCGACGGCGGAACCCTGGCCGAGGCCGGACGCGTGCTCGACGAGGCGTCGGCCCGCCAGCGGCTGTCGGCCCGGCACACGGTCGTTGCCGTCGCGGGGGCCACCGGAAGCGGGAAGTCCACCCTCTTCAACGCACTCGCGGGCGTGCAGATCTCCGACACGGGGCTGCGCAGGCCGACCACCTCGGCGCCCATCGCCTGCAGTTGGACCGACGGTGCCGCGGGGCTGCTCGACCGGCTGGCCATCCCGGGACGGCTCCGGCGCAGGCCGGTGCAGGGCGGTACGGCCGTCGACGAGGCGCTGCAGGGTCTCGTCCTGGTGGACCTGCCCGACCACGACTCGGCGGCGACCGGGCACCGGGATCAGGTGGACCGGGTGCTGGCCCTGGTCGACGCGGTGATCTGGGTCGTCGACCCGGAGAAGTACGCCGACGCCGCCCTGCACGAACGCTATCTGCGGCCGCTCGCCGGGCACGCCGAGATCTCCTTCGTCGTGCTCAACCAGATCGACCGGCTGTCCGGCGAGGCCGCCGACCTGGTGCTGGACGATCTGCGCCGGCTGCTCGACGAGGACGGCATGGCGGTGGGGGAACACGGCGAACCCGGCGCCACGGTCATGTCGCTGTCCGCGCTCAGCGGGGCCGGGGTGGGCGACCTGCGTGAACTGCTCGGCAGGTTCGTCCAGGACCGCACCGCGGCGGCGCGCAGGCTGTCCGCCGACGTGGACGCGGCCGCGGCACGGCTCCGGTCGGTGTACGTCGCCGACGGGCGGCCCGGACTCGGCGAGCGGGCCCGCGACGAGTTCACCGAGCGCCTCGCGGAGGCCGTAGGAGCGGCGGCGGCCGGCCAGGCGGCGGAGCGTGAGTGGCGCAGGAACGCGGGCCGGGCCTGCGGGACTCCCTGGCTGCGGCTCTGGCGCTGGTACGAGTCCACCCGGCAGCTCGGGGGCCTCGACCTGATGGCGCAGGTGCTCGCACCTCCGGAGGAGGAGCTGACCGCCCGGCAACGGGTGGAACAGGCCGTGCGGCAGTTGGCGGACGACGCCGTCGACGGGCTGCCCACGCCATGGGCCCAGGCCGTGCGCGAGGCGGCGGTGAACGGGGCGAAGGGACTGCCCGAGGCGCTGGACGACCTGTCACGGAACGCGCAGTCGGGAGGCGGCGGCCGGGGCCGCGGAGGCAACACGGACACCGGATCCGCTCCCGTCGGGCAGGGCGGGTCCACCACGGCGGCGGGGCGGGGAAAGCGTGGCTCCGCGTCGTCGGGCAGGGCGACCGCACCCGTCACCGGGGCCCCGGTGACGCGTGGCACCAGGCCGCCGCGCCCCGCGTGGTGGCCGGCGGCCGTCTTCGCGCAGGCCTCGATGACGTTGCTCCAGATCTTCGGGGGCCTGTGGCTGCTCGGCCAGATCGTGGGCGTGATCGAACCCGGCCTGCTCACCCCGGCTCTGCTCATGCTGGCGGGAGTGATCGGCGGACCGCTCGTGGAGTGGTCGTGCGCGGCCGCGGCGCGGGGTCCGGCGCGCAGGTACGGGCAGGAGGCGGAGCGGCGCCTGCGCGAGGCGGCGGCCGGCTGCGGCAGGGCCAGGGTCCTCGATCCGGTGGCGGCGGAACTGGCGCGCTACCGGGAGGTGCGGGAACGCTATGTGGCGGTGACGGAGTTTTCCACAACCGGTGCGTGATCCACAGGCCCCGGCGGGATTCCGCGTTTCCGTCCAGCATGGTCTCAGCGGTCCGGCCCCGGGCGCCGGACCGCACGGTCCTCGCACCGCGTCGGTGCGGGGCGGCCGGCGGGACGGAAAGCGGACGGAATGCCGCGGGGAATCGGGGACGGGAAATGAACGAGACCATGGTGACGCTGGTGGGAAACGCGGCGACCCCGGTGGATTTCAGGGAGACGGCGACGGGATCGACGGCGCGATTCCGGCTGGCTGTGACACCCCGGCGGTGGGACCGGGAGCAGCAGGTCTGGACGGACGGCAGCACCGGCTTCTACACGGTGTGGGCACGGCGGACACTCGCGGCGAACCTGTCCGGTTCGGTCTCCGTCGGAGAGCCGCTCGTCGTCCACGGCCGTCTGAAGGTGCGGGAGGAGGAGCGGGACGGGGTGTGGCGGACCTCCGTGGACATCGACGCGGTGGCGGTGGGACACGACCTGACGAGGGGCACGGCCGCGTTCCGGCGCGTGGTCAGATGCGACCCCGCCCTGACAGCGCCTACGCACCGTCAGAAACCGGCCACAGAAATGACATCGGTGTCCTGAAGGGGAGGGGGCGCGCCGAACAGGGCTATAACGATTACGAGTCGGAATGCTTATCTGACGGCATGACGGGGGATTCCCCTCCGCTCGCTCCTTACGATTCCCCCGTACTCATGCGGCACTTGAGTTTGCTGGCGAGGCACCTCCCACACGCACACCACGCGTGAAGGCCTCGCCCGGAGGGGAATTCTGTGATTTCTGTGTCTTCAGCGTTCACTTCGTCGTCCACGGCGGCGACGGAGGGCTCCCCAGTGGGCCCGAGCAAGGGCCGCGGTCTCGTCAGGACGGCCGCCGCGATGCTGGCCACCGGGCTGGTCGCCGCGGGAACGATCGTCGGAGCGACGGCCGCCACGGCCGCGCCCGCGGACGAGTCGGGTGCGCACCAGGGTGGTGCGGTCGCCGTACTGGACGGTCTGAAGACCTACGGCACCGCCCAGCTCAACACCGGTGAGGGCAAGAAGCCCCAGGAGCTGCCCGCCGGCCTGTTCGAGATGAAGGTCGACGGCGGCGGCACGATCCAGACGTACTGCATCGACTTCCACACGCCCACCAAGGACGGCGCGAAGTACCTGGAGACCCCCTGGGACCAGTCTTCGCTCGGTGCCAACGCGGACGCCGGCAAGGTGCGCTGGATCCTGCAGCACTCCTACCCGCAGGTCAACGACTTCGCGGCGCTCGCCAAGGAGGCCGGTACCGGCCCGCTCAACGAGAAGACCGCCGCCGCCGGCACCCAGGTCGCCATCTGGCGCTTCTCCGACAAGGCCGATGTGACGGCCAAGGACGAGAACGCCGAGAAGCTCGCCGACTGGCTGGAGGCGAACGCGCAGAACGTCGCGGAGCCCAAGGCGTCCGTGGGGCTGTCTCCGGCCGCCGTCTCCGGCAAGGCCGGTGAGAAGCTGGGTCCGATCACCGTCCACACCGACGCCGGCCAGGTCTCGGTGGCACCGCCCGCCGACGCCGCCGCCAGCGGGGTCCAGGTCACGGACAAGGCCGGCAAGGCCGTCACCGAGGCCGCCGACGGTTCCGACCTGTACTTCTCCGTCCCCGAGGACGCCACCGACGGCTCCGCCTCGCTGACCGTCCAGGCCACCACGTCCGTGCCGGTCGGCCGGGTCTTCGCCGGGCTCACCAAGAGCCAGACCATGATCCTCGCCGGCTCCAGCGAGTCGACCGTCTCCGCGACGGCGACCGCCACCTGGGCCGAGAAGGGTGCCGTCCCGGCGGTCACCGCGCAGAAGAACTGCGCCAAGGGCGGCGTCGACATCACCGCGAGCAACACCGGTGACGAGGCGTTCACCTTCGAGCTCGCCGGTACCGAGCACACCATCCCGGCCGGTGAGACCCGCACGGTGACCGTCCCGGTCGGCGAGGACGAGGCCTACGACTTCACGATCACCGGCCCCGGCGGCTTCAGCGAGAACTTCAAGGGCGTCCTGGACTGCGAGACCGCAGGCACCCCGGCCCCGGGTGACGACACCACGACCCAGACCGGTTCCGAGCCCACGCCCGCGCCCGCCGCGAGCACCCCGGGCACCGAGGGTGACCTCGCCGCGACCGGCGGTTCCAGCGCCACCCCCGTCATCGCGGGTGTCGCCATCGCCCTCGTCGTCCTCGGCGGCGGCGCGGTCTTCATGCTCCGCCGCAAGAAGCCGCAGACCAGCGGTGAGTGACTGAGCACAGGCGCAGCGGGAATGCGCCGGTGAAGGGCCTGGTACGGACCTCCGTACCAGGCCCTTCGTGTTCCCCGGGCCCCTCCGGGCGGGCCGCCCCAAGGGGTCCGGCCCGTACCGGGGACCGGACGGGTTTCCATCCGGGCACGGACGTCAGGCAAGATGGGTGTATCTGCCCACACCTCTATTGCTGCCGGACGGTTTCTCTTGGCTGAGTACATCTACACCATGCGCAAGACGCGCAAAGCGCACGGCGACAAGGTGATTCTCGATGATGTCAACCTGAACTTCCTGCCCGGCGCGAAGATCGGTGTCGTGGGGCCCAACGGTGCCGGTAAGTCCACGGTGCTGAAGATCATGGCGGGCCTGGAGCAGCCGTCCAACGGCGACGCCTTCATCTCGCCCGGGTTCAGCGTCGGCATCCTCATGCAGGAGCCGAAGCTCGACGAGAGCAAGACCGTGCTGGAGAACGTCCAGGACGGCGCCGCCGAGATCATGGGCAAGCTCAAGCGCTTCAACGAGGTCGCCGAGCTCATGGCGACCGACTACTCCGACGCGCTCATGGACGAGATGGGCAAGCTCCAGGAGGACCTGGACCACGCCAACGCGTGGGACCTCGACGCCCAGCTGGAGCAGGCCATGGACGCCCTGGGCTGCCCGCCCGGCGACTGGCCCGTCAACAACCTCTCCGGCGGCGAGAAGCGCCGTGTGGCGCTCTGCAAGCTGCTCATCGAGGCCCCGGACCTCCTCCTCCTCGACGAGCCCACCAACCACCTCGACGCCGAGTCGGTGAACTGGCTGGAGCAGCACCTCTCGAAGTACGCGGGCGCCGTCGTCGCCGTCACGCACGACCGGTACTTCCTGAACAACGTCGCCGAGTGGATCCTCGAGCTCGACCGGGGCCGCGCCCTGCCCTACGAGGGCAACTACTCCACGTACCTCGACAAGAAGGCCACCCGCCTCAAGGTCGAGGGCCGCAAGGACGAGAAGCGCGCCAAGCGGCTCAAGGAAGAGCTGGAGTGGGTCCGCTCCAACGCCAAGGGCCGGCAGACCAAGTCCAAGGCACGTCTCGCCCGTTACGAGGAGATGGCGGCCGAGGCGGACAAGATGCGGAAGCTGGACTTCGAGGAGATCCAGATCCCGCCGGGCCCGCGGCTCGGTTCCATCGTCGTCGAGGTCGAGAACCTCTCGAAGGCCTTCGGCGACAAGGTCCTCATCGACGACCTGTCGTTCACGCTGCCGCGCAACGGCATCGTCGGCGTCATCGGTCCGAACGGTGCGGGCAAGACCACGCTGTTCAAGATGATCCAGGGCCTGGAGACCCCCGACTCCGGCGCCATCAAGGTCGGCGACACGGTCAAGATCTCCTACGTCGACCAGTCCCGCGCCAACATCGACCCGAAGAAGACCCTCTGGGCCGTCGTGTCGGACGAGCTGGACTACATCAACGTCGGCCAGGTCGAGATGCCCTCGCGGGCGTACGTCTCCGCGTTCGGCTTCAAGGGCCCGGACCAGCAGAAGCCCGCCGGTGTCCTCTCCGGTGGTGAGCGCAACCGTCTGAACCTGGCGCTTACGCTCAAGGAGGGCGGCAACCTGCTGCTCCTCGACGAGCCCACCAACGACCTCGACGTCGAGACCCTGTCCTCGCTCGAGAACGCGCTGCTGGAGTTCCCCGGTGCAGCGGTGGTCATCTCCCACGACCGCTGGTTCCTGGACCGCGTCGCCACGCACATCCTGGCGTACGAGGGCGACTCCAAGTGGTACTGGTTCGAGGGCAACTTCGAGTCGTACGAGAAGAACAAGGTCGAGCGTCTCGGCGCGGACGCGGCCCGCCCGCACCGTGCCACCTACAAGAAGCTCACGCGAGGCTGATCGAGTTGGCCCGTCACATCTACAGCTGCCCACTCCGCTGGTCGGACATGGATGCCTTCGGCCACGTGAACAACGTGGTCTTCCTCCGCTACCTGGAGGAGGCGCGCATCGACTTCATGTTCCGGCTGGCGCCGGGGGACGGTTCGCCGTCCTTCTCGGGCGGCTCGGTCGTGGCCAGGCACGAGATCGACTACGTGCGCCCGCTGGTCCACCGGCACGCGCCGGTGACCATCGAGTCCTGGGTCACGAAGATAACGGCCGCGTCCCTGACGATCGCCTACGAGGTCAAGGACCCCGAGCAGGTCTACGTACGGGCGTCGACGGTCGTCGTGCCCTACAACCTGGCCGAGGAGCGGCCCCGGCGGATCACCGCCGAGGAGAAGCTCTTCCTCCAGGAGTACCTCGACCAGGAGCCCGCCGTCGTATGACAGTGCCCGTACGGTCGCCGCGGTTCGCCGACGCGAGGGAGGCGGCGGACCTCGCCGCCTTCCTCGGCCGACTGCTGCACTACGACCGGGCCGCCGCCGTCCGTCTCCAGGCGGGCGGCGGCGCACTGGCCGTATTCGGCCGGCCGCCGTCGTTCGAGGTCCTCGCGATCCGGACGGCCAGGCTGTCGGCGACCCACGAGTTCGACGTCACGGTCTCGGCCGGCGAACTCCTCGAATCCCTGGACACGGACGGCACCGACGGCGAGGCCGGTGTGAGCGCGCTCCCGTCCGCCGTCACCGGGCCCCCGTGGGCGGGGATGCTGCCACCACGTGGAGGCTGGCGGGAACGCCCCGGGCTGCCGGGACCCCTGGACCTCCGCACCCGGCTCGCCGACGCGGTGGCCGAATTCCGGTCCCGCGACGCGGCGTTGCCGGAGGACCGGCGCACCCGGGCGGAACGCGACCTGATCGGCCGCGACATCTGGTCCCGGACCGTCGGAGACACGGAACTGCCGCTGCGCGCGGTGCACGCCGCGCAGTCCCTCGGCTTCCTGCGCCCGGCCCCCGACTTCCCCGTCGCGCTGCTCACGGCCGGCGCCTGGCTCCGGCTGCGCACGCCGTTCGGCTCGATCGCCCTGCGGGGCACGGGCGGCGGCCTCGGCACGCTCGCCGTGACGGTCGGGACCGTCTGAGGAACGGCCCCCTCCCGCCGGAACAGCCCCCCTCTTGCCGGAACGGCCGGCTCCGGGCCCGGTCCTCCGCGGCCGGCTCTACTCCTTCGGCGCGTCCGGTGCGTCCGGCCACACCCCGATGTGGTCCTGCTCCAGCTCCAGCATCACCCGGTGCTCCATCCCCAGCGCCGCGGTGTAGTCGGCGGGCAGCTGGAGCCTGCCCGCCCGGTCGAGCATCGCGTACTCCCGCGCCACCTGGGACTCCTGCCCCGTCGCCGCGTCCACCTCGGTGCGCCGCAGGACCTCGGAGGACGTACGGCCGTCGCGGATCGCGACCGTGCGGCGTACCTCGCTCGCCACCGCCTGGTCGTGGGTGACGATCACGATCGTCGTGCCGAGCTCCTCGTTGGCCCGGCGGAACGCGGCGAACACCTGCTCGCCGGTCGCGGAGTCCAGCTCACCGGTCGGTTCGTCGGCGAGCAGCACCGAAGGGTTGTTGGCGAGGGCCACCGCGATCGCCACCCGCTGCTGCTGCCCGCCGGACATCTGGGCGGGCCGGCGGTCCCGGCAGTCCGCGACGTCCAGCATCGTGAGCAACGACTCGGCCCGCGCTGCCCGTTCGCGGTTGCGGCCGCCGCCGCGCAGCTGCATGGGGAGCGTGATGTTCTGGGCGGCGGTCAGATAAGACAGGAGGTTGCGGGAGGTCTGCTGCCAGACGAAACCGACGACGTCCCGGCGGTAGCGCAGCCGCTCCTTCTGCCCCATGGCCAGCAGGTCGCAGCCCGCCACCTTCGCCGACCCGGCCGTGGGCACGTCCAGACCCGCCAGGATGTTCATCAGCGTCGACTTCCCGCTGCCCGAGGCGCCCACCAGGGCCATCAACTCGCCCTCGGTGACCAGGAGGTCGAGCCCCTGGAGCGCCTGCACCTCCACACCGTCGGTGGAGAAGACGCGTACCAGCCGGTCGCAGGCGATCAGGGCGTCGTGCCCGTACGAAGGCCGGTCGCGGCGCGCGGTGGCCCGTTTCTCGAGTTCCGCCAGCGTGGTCTCTGTCGACGATGTCACCGGGTGTCTCCTGCCCTGAGTTCCTTGACCGAGCCACGGCGGCTCGCCCACCACGCCTGGACGCCGGCGACGGCGGCGGCGAGGACGACCACGCCGACCGCCGGAAGAACGAGCGACGGCAGGTCGGCCCTCAGCGAAGCGGTGTGCTGCGCCGAGGGGTCGCCGCCGGCCAGTGCCAGCGCCCCCAGATCGATCCCCGGCGCCAGCAGGACGATGGTCGCCCAGCCGACGAGGAGCCCACCGAACGCCGCCAGCAGCGCCTGGGGCATCGCCTCGGACGCGAGGAGGCGCCGCCCCTGCCGGGTGGTGAGCCCCATGGTGCGCAGCCGGGCCAGGAGCGTGGTGCGCTCCGGCGCGGACTGCAGCAGGGAGAGGAGCACGGCGAGCAGCGCGTAGCCCGCGCCCGCCACGACCGCCGCCCCGTAGATCCGTTCCCCGCCCGACTGCATCGGGGTGTCCGTGAACCTGGCGCGCTCCACCGACCGCAGTCGCACGCCGAACTCCGGTCCGGCCTCCCGCGCGGCGGCCCGCAACTGCCGCCTGTCGAGCGAGGAGCCGGTGACCAGCAACGTCGTGGTGCCCGGCTTCGCGAGCTTCCCCGCGTCGACGACCATGAACTCCGAGCCGGTCACCGCGGAGGTGCGCGGGAGCACCCCGGCGACCCGCACCGTGACGTCCCCCGCCTCCGACCGGACGGTGTGCGGCCGGTCGCCGAACCGCTCCGCCAGCGCGGGCGAGACCACCGCGGGAAGCACCCCGTCCTGCCCCGGCCCGCTCGTCAGGGAGGCGACGGGGAAGGCCGGCAGCCCGGTACCGATGGCCAGGCGCGCGTACGACTCCGGCTCCACGCCCACCAGTGTGGCGCGCTTCGTGTCCGACCGGACGTCCGCGGAGGGTGCCAGCGGGGTCCCGTACTCGATGCGTACGGGTGCGACGTCCTCCACCCCTGCGGTCTCCCGCACCTGCCGGAGGAAGCCGTCGGAGACCGGGGACAGCGCTCCCTCCCCGCTGATCCTGGCGTCCGCGCCGACCGCCCGCAGCGCCGCCTCGTCCCGGGCGTCCGCGACCCCCGCGAGCACCGAGCCGCCGAACGCAGCCGTGGTCAGGGCGATCAGCAGGGCCAGCAGGGGCAGGGTGCCGCTCGACGAGGCGCGGCCCGCGCGGGCCAGCGACAGGAATCCGACCGCTCCGCGCGTCCGGGCCACGGGGCGCGCCGCCAGCCGCAGCGGCAGCGGGTACAGCCGCACGAGGACGAGGGCGGCGATCAGCCCCACCAGGACGGGTGCGGAACTGACCAGCAGATCGGCGCCCGAGCCAGTCGACGTGCCGCGGCGGCGCAGTGCCGCGACGGCGCCGACCGCCAGGACGAGGACGGTCAGCTCGACCACCGTGCGGCGCCGGGAGGGTCTGGCGTGCGTCACGTCCTCGCGGGCACCGTGCAGCATCGGCCTGCGGTGGTGCAGGGCCGTGCGCAGCGGCAGCACCACGCAGACGAGGGTTGCGACCGCCGCGGCGCCGACCAGCGCCGGCAGGAACCGCGCCTCCCGGACGAGGAGGACGGCCGCCGCCAGCCCCAGCGCCGCCGCCGGAACGACGGACACCGCCGTCTCGGCCAGCAGCCGCCCGCCGATGCCCCGCAGGGACCCGCCACGGGACCGCATCAGGGCGATCTCGTGGTGGCGGCGGGTGCCGATCAGACCGCCCGTCATCAGCAGGACGACGGCGGCCACCGCCCCGATGCCCACGGCGGCGACGGTGACGACGGGCCCGATGGCGGCCCGCATCGAGGAGTAGGCGCCGAGGATCGCGTCGAGGTCGGTGGTGAGCGTGGTGTTCGGCCCGGCGATGTCGCGCAGCTCCAGCAGCCCCGGGCCGTTCTCGACGGCCGCGATGCCGCTCTCCAGCGCGGGCACGTCGGCCGCGGTCAGCCCCGTGGCGTCGGGGGCGAGCCGCCAGTACATCTCCGGCTCACCGGTCGTGGCGAGCAGGGCCGGGCCGGTGTCCTGGGCCAGAAGCAGCGTGGCCCGCCAGTAGAAGACCGGCGTCGGGGACCCGGGGTCCCTGACCAGGGACGGGGCCCGCAACAGCGGGTCGACCGCCCAGTAGCCGCTCTTCGGCTGCGACGGGGTGACGATGCCGGTGACGCGCACGGTCAGCGGCGTACCGGTCGTGGTGGGCACCGCGACGGTGGAGCCCGGCTCGATCTTCAGCTCGCCCGCCGTCTCCTCGGTGACGGCCGCCTCCACCTCGCGGGTGTCCAGCGTCACCGCGTCCCGGGCGACGGGCCAGCGCCCCGACCGCAGGGTGCTGTGCTCCGGCAGCGCCGAGGGCGCGGCATAGGTGAGCCGGGGCGGCACCGCGTCGGGGCGGGGCAGCCACGGCTCGTCCGCGACGAGGGGCTTCGTGGTGTGCACCCCGTACGAGGACGCGGGCACGTCCGCGCGCACCGGGGCGGGCAGCGCCCCGATCAGCTCACCCTGGGCCCAGGCCAGCACCTTCTCCCGCATCGCGGCCTCACGCACGGAAGGAGCCAGGCCGAGCGGGGGCGGCAGTGTCGTCACCTCGAGCACGCTCTGTCCCGGGGAGGCGGCCGTGATGTCGTGGCGCAGCGCCTTCGTCTCGTACGCGTCCACGGAGCGCGGGTAGGCGGCGGCGAGGAAGGCGGTCAGGAACACCAGGACGGCCAGGGCGGCGGAGACACCTGGGGCGGTGCGCAGCCGCGTACGCACCCAAGGGGCGCAGGCAGCCTGGATCTTGGCGGCGTTCATGTCAGTTGTCCCCCTGGTGGCGCAGCGACACCGTGGGATCGGCGCGGCGCAGTGTGAGCGCCGCGACGATCAGCAGCGGCAGGGCGGCGACCGAGGCGAGCAGGACCGCGACCTGGCCTGCCGGCAGCATCACCAGTACGTCCGGTACGGGCCGGGCGGCCTGCCCGGTCAGCACGACGAGCGGTACGACGGCCCTGGTGAGCACCGCCCCGAGGGCGAGGCCGATCAGCAGGGCCAGGGTGATCAGCACGCCCTGTTCGGCGGCCGCCATCCGGGCCAGCCGCCGGCGTGGGGTACCCAGCGCCCGCAACACCGCGAACTCGGCGGCCCGTTCGCGCTGCGAACCCACGAGCCCGACGGCGAAGCCGACCGCCGCGAGTGCCGCGGCCACCACGGCGACTGCCATCAGCGCCGCCTGCGGCCCGGCCCCCAGCGGGTCGTCCGCCAGTTCCCGCGCCACCTCGTCCCGCACCCGCACCTGCGCGGGATCCGTACCGGGCAGCGCCCGCAGTTCCGCCGCCACCTCCGCACCGTCGCCGGGTGCGGTGCTCAGCCACCACTCGGTGGGCGCGAGGGCGGCCCCCTCCCGGTGGGCGAGCACCTCCGACACCGCCCTGAGGTCCAGCAGCAGACTGCCGCCCGGCTTCGCGGACGCGTCCACCGAGGTGCCCCCGGGCGCCCCGGAGACCGCCCCCGGTCCGGTGGTCGGCAGCTCCCGCACGGACTTGACCAGAGTGACCCGGACCGTGTTGCCCGCCAGCGTGAGGTCGACCTCCTGGCCCGGCCTCGCGCCCGCGTACGTCAGATACGCGTCGGTGGCCACCGCCTTGAGTACGGGCGCCGCGGGGCGGACCGCGGTGACGCGGAGGGTGCTGACCGGGTCGCCGTAGTAGCCGCCCTCCGCGGGGGTGTAACCGGTTCCGTACCGGAAGGCCGGCGAGGCACCCGAGCCCGTCACCGCCCCCGGCGGCTCCGCGGCCTGCTCCTCCCCGGCCGCCGCCATGGTCGCCTTCGCCTGCCAGCGCACCCCGTCCGAGCCGGTGGCCGGCCGCTCGTCCCCGCCCGCGGTCACGCCCCTGAGCCCGGTCAGGGAGACCACGCGCGTCTCGGCGCGGCCCTCTGGCACGTCGCTGTCCAGCTCGAAGCCCGTCACCGCCAGTTCACCCGACGCCGACACGGGGAAGGACAGGCCGTGCGTACGGCCGTCGAGAGGGACGCTGCCCGCACCGACCCGGTACCCGAGGCCGTAACGGTCCTCCAACAGCACACTGACCAGGCCCGACGAACCTGACGGGGACTTCCCGCCGGGTGCCGAGGTGTCACGGATCCGCACGTCGAACAGCACCCGCTCGCTGCCCTCGGGCAGGACGACCCCGGTCCGCGCCGTGCTCCGCGGGGCGATCGCGTCGAACAGCCCCTGCGGCGGTGTGCCGGAGAGGTCCGCGCGCATCAGCATCCGCTCGTCCGCGTGCGCGGTGTCCAGGGCGAGCACCTCGGCCGTCCGGCCGCCGGACAGGTCCGCCGTCGTGCGGAACGCCGGTGCCGCCTCCCGTACACCCGGCAGATCCGAGTACGCCGCCGCCTTCGCCGGATCGCCGGACAGCGTGCCCACCATGCGCACCGACGCACCCGACCTGAAGTCCGCCTGGTCGCCCTGCGAACGGTCCCAGGACGCGCTCTGGCCGATGGCCAGCATGCCCATCGCGACCGACAGCACCAGCAGCAGCACCGGGCCCGCGCCGCGCAGCGGCCGGCGGCTGAACTGCCAGCCCGCCAGCGCCCCGGACAGCCCACGGCCGCCCGCCGCCCGACGCTCGGCGAGCCGGGCGGCAGGCGGGAGCAGACGCAGGGTCAGCACGGTGCCCGCGAGCAGCGCCAGTGCCGGAGCGGCGACGAGGAGCGGATCGATGCCCAGCTCGCCCTCGCGGTCGCCGCTGAGCACACCGCTGCCGGACGCCCCGGTCCGACGGTCCAGTTGCCAGTACGCCACACCGGCGATCAGCAGCAGCCCGACGTCGGCGCCCGCCCTCACCGGGGTGGGCAGCGCGGCCGCCCGGGCCCCGCGGCGTCCTCCCGCGCCCGCCGCCAGAGCGGGGGCGACGACGGCGAGCGCACAGGCCAGCGCGACGCCGCCGGCCACCAGCCAGACCGTGCCGTCCACCCCGCCGTCGAGCCGCAGCCCGATCCGGCCGAGCGCGCTCCGGTCCGCCAGCAGCCGGGTCAGCGGACCGGCGAGCAGCGGCGCGACGACCGCGGCGGGCACCGCGAGCAGCAGGGCCTCGACCGCGGCCAGTGCGGCGATCCGGCCCCTGGACCCGCCCCGGGCCCGCAGGAGTTCGGTCTCACCGCCGCGTTCGCTGCTCAGCAGCCGGGCCACCAGCAGCAGGGCGTACCCGGCGAGCAGGACCAGCTGCACGGCGACGATCATGATCGTCGAACGCGACACCAGCAGCGCCCGCTCGATCTGGTCGACGACGGTCGGCAGCGAGGTCCGTACGGTGGCCCCGTCCCCGAACACCGCCGAGGCGGACAGCTTCTTCGGCCCCTCCGTCGACGCCCGGTGCAGCGCCTCGGTCCGGCCCGTCGTCACCGTACGGAAGTCGGCGGAGGCCAGCCAGGACACCGCGCCTTCGGCCACCCGGCCCGAACCGAGGACGGCCGGATCGGCCAGCAGCGGGCCGTACGTGGTGAAGACGACCTTGCGGGCACCGCGCCCGCCGAGCGGGTCCAGCCGCCAGTACGGATCGTCCAGGTCGGACGCCTCGTAGAGACCGGTGATCTCGACCGGGAGCGGAGTCTCGCGCAGCCGGTCCGTGAGGGTGACGCGGGAACCCGGCTCCAGCTTCAGTGCCTCGGCGGCGGTACGCGGCAGCGCCACCTGCACCGGATCCTGCGCGCCCCCGGCCCCGGCGTCCGGCATGCTTCCCGCGACCAGACGGACCCGGCTGCGGTCGAGCGAGGCGAGATGCGTGAGGTCGGGCTGGCCGCGCCGCGCGGCGGGTGCCTGGAGTTCACGGGGCAGGGCGTAGGGCCCCGAACTCTCCAGCTTCCGCACGGTCACCGGCAGTCCGTCGAACGTGTCGCGGGCCGCACGGCGCACCGCCGAGTCGGCCTCCGCGCGCTCCTCGCGGTCCACGTCGGCGGAGACGAAGAGGGCGGCCTGTTCGGCGGAGCGGTGGGTGAGCGTGTGCCGCAGGGCGGCGTCGCCCATCGAACCGGAGAACGCGGTGAGCGCGGCCAGCACGCACGTGGTCAGCACGACGGCCAGAAGGGCGGCGGTGAGCAGGAGCCGGTGCGCACGCACCCGCAGAAGGACGAACCCCATCACCTGTATCCCCCGAACCTCAGTAGCCGTACGCCCCGCACGCCCCCCGGCGTGTAACGGATGCTTTCAGAGTGCACCGGTCGCTGGAAACCGCCTGTGGGCGCACCTTGATGGGATCGTGACCGTTATGCGGCTGTGGAGTACCGGATTCCGCACACAGGTTCAGTCCGCGGTGTTGACCATGGAGGCCGCGGCGTAGGTGAGGTAGTCCCACAACTGCCGCTCGTGCTCGGGGGAGAGACCGAGCTCGTCGAGCGCCACCCGCATGTGACCGAGCCAGGCGTCGTGCGCCGCCCTGTCCACCTGGAACGGGGCGTGCCGCATCCGCAGCCGAGGGTGCCCCCGCCGGTCGCTGTAGGTGCGCGGACCGCCCCAGTACTGCATCAGGAACAGCGCGAAGCGCTCCTCGGCCGGGCCCAGATCGGCTTCGGGATACATCGGCCGCAGCAGCGGGTCGTCGGCGACGCCCTGGTAGAAGCGGTGCACCAGGCGCCGGAACGTCTGCTCGCCGCCGACCTGCTCGTAGAAGGTCTGCTCCTGAAGCGTGTCGCGCGGAATCTCAGTCACCCGTCCATCGTCGCAGACGCACCGGCCGAGGACCGGGGTCCTAGGACCCCGGTCCGTACAGACGTGCGCCGCGCGGCCCGGAGGTCAGTCGCGGCGGACCGTGATCGTCGTCCAGGCCCCGACGTGCACCTGGTCGCCGTCCTGGAGCGGGACGGGGACGTACGGCTGGATCGGGTCCTCGGCGCCGTTGAGCGTGGTGCCGTTGGTGGAGTTCTGGTCGACGACGGCCCAGCCGCCGTCCGGCTGCTGCACCAGCACGGCGTGCTGGTGCGAGACGCCCGGGTCCTCCGGCGGTACTGCGAGGTCGATGTCGGGGGACTCACCGGTGCTGTGCCGGCGACGGCCGACGGTGATCTGGTTGCCGGTGAGCGCGAGGCGCTGCTCCGGTGAGTACGCGGGCAGGTTGAGCCCCGTCGCCTCGGGGCCGCTGCGCTGCATCATGGCCAGGAAGTAGTCACGGTCCGGCGCGATCACGGCGGTCCAGCTGCCCGGGCCCTGGTCCCGTCCGCCCTGGGCGGGGCCCTGGCCGGGGAACTGCTGCTGCGGCGGCTGGGGTGCCTGCGGCGACTGCGGACCCTGCGGAGCCTGCGTGCCCTGCTGGAAGGCGGCCGGCGGCGACTGCTGCTGCGAAGGCGGCGGCAGCATCCAGTCGTCGCCCCCACCCGTCCCCGGCGCCTGCGGCCGCTGTGGCGCGGGCGGCGCGGACTGCTGCTGGAACGACGGGGGCGGCGGCCCCTGCCGCTGGGGCTCGAACGGCGACGGCGGGCCGGACCGGCCGGGACCCTGCGGGCTCTGACCCTGGCCCTGGCCCTGCGGACCGGGACCCTGCTGACCCGGAAGCGGCGGACCCTGCTGGCCCGGACCCTGCTGACCCGGAAGCTGCTGGCCAGGCTGCCCTGGACCCGGCTGCCCCGGCCGGCCCTGCGGCTCGAACGGGGACGGCGACTGCTGCTGGAACGCCGGCGGGGGCGGCGGCCCCTGCTGGAAGGACGGCGGAGGCGGCGGCGGACCCGGGCGGCCGTCCTGCTCGGGCGAGAGCGGCTCGGCCGGCCGGTTCACCTGGGAAGGCCGGGAGCCCTGGTACTCGAACGGGTCCCGCTGCTGCTGCGGCGGTCCCTGCTGCGCCTGGAAGCCGGGCGGAAGGTTCAGTCCGGGCGGGGCGCCTGCCCCGCCCTGCGGAGCCAGCGGGGTGTACGACGTCGCCGTGTTCGTGAGGAAGTTCCAGCGGCACTCCTCGCAGTACGGAGCCATCGCCTCACGCGGGGTCCGGCACTGCGGGCAGAGTTCGGCCTGCGCGGTCGGCTCCCCGCCCTGCGGCGGGTAGCCGTAACCGCGCGCGGGCGGCGGGGGAGGCGGCGGCGGGACCGAGCCCGCGGGCGCGCCCGTCCCGGCCATGCGATGTCCGCAGACCTCGCACCAGTCCTCGGAACCCGACTGGTGTCCGTTCGGGCAGGTCGGCATGTCGGCGCTTCCCCCTCTCCTCGTCCGGCCCGGAGGCCGCCATGCTTGTCGGTGCGCCGTCCGGTGGGCCGGGGTGGCTCTTCGTACGGCTGTTTCGTGTGGTTCGTACCGCTACTTCTTGACGCGAACCGTCTTGGTCGAGCGCGTTTCGAGTGTCATCTCGTCCGCATCCGCGACCCTCGCTTTCAGTCGCACAGTACCGGTCGCCGCGTCGACGACGTCGACCACCTTCGAAAGCAGTTTCGCAGTATCCGCGTTTCCGGAGGCCGAAGCGAGCTGCACCGCACGGCCCAGTTTCGCCGTGGCGCCGTCGAAGTCGCCCGATTTACGCGCATCGAGTCCCTGCTGGATGACTTGCGCCAGTTCCGCCTGTCCTGTGTAGTGCGCGACCTGGGGGTTGATCGAGGTGGACGCGGCCATGTCGTCCGTCCACACCGCCCGTACGAGCCCCTGCGAAAGTGTCTGCGGGACACCGCCCGCAGAGGCGGGCGGCAGGATCAGCGAGACCCGGGCCGCCAGCATCTCCTGGCCGATGCCGGCCTCGGGAACCCTGACGCACACGTGGTAGTCCCGGGACTCGTCGCCCCAGGAGCCGGTCGGATAGTCACCGGCGCGCGGCCCCGCCCCGGTGCGGCGGCCGGTCAGGTCGGCGACCGTGGGCGCCACCTGCTTGACGAACACGATCTCGACGCCGACGGGCGTCCAGATCCGCAGTGCGACGTCCGCGACCTCCTTGCCCATCGCGTTCCCCATCATCTCGGTGAAGTCCGCGGCGAGCCCGGCCGGATCGGCCACGATGTCCGCCGTGCCGAGCAGGGCGGAGGCGATCGCTGTGACCTCTTTCACCTCCCAGTCCGTGCCCACGCCTCTCGCGTCACAGGTGAACCGGCCCGCACAGGAGTCCAGCGCGGCCCGCAGATCCTCCGGGGACTCGTGCTCGTTGCGCCCGTCCGTGAGGAGGATGCCGTGCCGGATGTCCACCTCCGCGGCCCCCAGGAGACGGTCGGCAAGCCGCAGCCAGGTCCCGATCGCGGTGCCCCCGCCGGCGCTGAGCCGCCGAAGGGCCTCCTTCGCCTGGGCCTTGGTCTCCGGACCGGCCGTCGCCAGCTGCCCGTTGCCCGGATACACGTCCTTGGCCGTGTGCGTCCCCGCGACGACCGCGAACCGGGTGCCGTCACGCAGGGTGTCGATGGCCGCAGCCGTCGCGTCACGCGCGTTACGCATCTTGGTCGGCGGATAGTCCATCGAGCCCGAGCAGTCGACCATGAGCACCACGGCGGCGGCCGGGGCCTGCCCCGGGACGCGAGCGGACGACCGCACCCCGTCGGTCAGTGGCACGCCGCCTGTCGTACCTCCGCCCGTGGAGGTGACGGTGACGATCGCATTGACGTCACGGCCGCCCTCGGGCAGGTATTCGTTCTGGTACACCTCGACGGAGAACTGCGGCACGTTGGACTTGGAGAAGTTGGCCATCTGATCGGCTCCTTGAGGCTCCACCTGTGTCGGACGAGGACAGTGGTGCGGACTGAATTCCAGGACGGATTTCCAGGACGGATTTCCAGGACGTGTGACGCGGAGGTGCGGGACACGAAAGCCGGACTCGGGACGGGAAGCGCGCGCACGAGGGGCGTCGGGACGAGGCGTCGCACAGGGCGTCGGGGCTGGGAGACGGGACAGGACGTCGGGACAGGGCGTCGGGACAGGGCGGAGCGCCGGCCGTACGCCGGCGGACCGGCCGCGGTTCAGGCGGATCCTGCCCCTGGCGCCGCCACGGCGAACGGCAGCAGCGCCACTGTTACGTTGTCGTGGCCCCCGCCGTCCAGCGCGTGACCGACCAGCACCTGGGCACCGTGCAGCGGCCGTTCGAACGCGTCGGCCGGCACGGCCGCGGCCATCTCCGCCGCGCCCTCCGCGTAGTTCCACAGGCCGTCGGTGCACACCACCACCAGACCGGACCGGTCCGGCTTGAACGACGCCGTGTGCGGCTCCAGCTCGTACGCGTCGGCGCCGAGCCACCCCGTGATGGCGTGGGCGCGCTCGTCGGCGTACGCCTCCGCCTCGTTCATCAGGCCGGCCGCCACCATCTGTGCCGCCCAGGAGTCGTCCTCCGTGAGGCGGGCCGGCGGGTGGGCGCGGTCCTCCGGGACCCAGTAGACGCGGCTGTCGCCGACCCAGCCGATGATCAGCAGACCGCCCGCCATGACCGCGCCGACCAGGGTGCACGCCGGGGCGTTCTGATGACGGTGCTGATCGTGCTCCAGAGCCTGACCGGGGTCCTGCGCGAGGGAGTTGACGGCCTCGGACGCCGCCACGATCGCGTCGTGCATGGCCTGCTGCGGATGCGTCCCGCGGGGCAGCGACTCCAGCAGCGACTCGTTGGCCGTGCTCGCCGCCGCGGCCGACGCCTCGTCCGGGCGGCTCGCCGACGAGACGCCGTCGCACACGATGGCGACGACGGCGGGGGAGCCGTCCGGCAGGGCGGTGGAGGACACCGCGAACGCGTCCTCGTTGCGGTGGTGGCGCAGACCGCGGTCGCTGACCGCCGCGACCGAATCGAGCTCCTGCTCCATGTGGTCGCGCTCACGGGGCTGGGCGTGGCCGCAGTTCTCGCAGTAGCCGTCGGTGTCCACATGGCCCGAGCGGCAGGCCACGCAGACCTTCGCACCGGCCACCGAGCCGTCGGCCGTGGCGTGTTCCACGGTGCGGGGGTCGGGCGCGGCCAGTTCGAAGTCGCCCGAGGGATCGTCCGGCCCACCAGGGCCGGGGGCCGCCTGGGCGTCACCGGGGGCGGGGGTCGCCCGGGCGTCCGGTCCGTCGAAGCGGACAGCCGCCCCGTCCGCGAGGGGCAGCGGCCTGCCGCCCGAGTCCACGCCCGGCAGATCGGCCGGGCGGTGCGTCGGCGCGGGCAGATCGGAGCTGTCCGTCTCGGAGGCACGCGGCCACTCCACCTGCCCGGCGGCGACCGGCGAGCCGACGCCCTGCGCCGGCACGGTGATGGCGACCGTCGGACGGTCACCGGGAGGCGCGGGCACGGCCGAGAGGTCGTACCCGCACGCACCGCAGAAGCGGTCGCCCGACTCCAGCGGTTCCTCGCAGCTGGGGCACCCCGGCAAGGAGGCCTGCTGGTGGCTCTGTGACATCTTCACACCCAGGTCCGGGGGCGGAGGCGGTTGGCCCGCTCCACCAGTTCGATCCTCTCGTCGCCCCGCTGCGCGAGCCGGGCGAGCATCCGGTACGAGCGTTCCAGACCTGACCTGAGGCCCCGCTCGTCCAGCTCGCTGCCCAGGACCGTCCCCGGCCCCGCGGCTGCGGGGGAGGACGGAGCCGCCGGCTGAGCCGTGGGACTACCGGAGAGTACCCAGTCAAGTGCCGTACCCAGTACCTCGGTCGACAACCGTTCGCGTCTCACCGCGTCCAGGCCGTATCCCTTCAGCGCGGTCACCTGGTCCGCTGCGGCGGACAGGTCGTGGATCAGCGGCTCCTGCGGGGCACGCCCGCGGAGTCTCGCCCGCACCGCGGCCACCCGGGCCGCCGTGTAGTGGATCGACGACTCCGGCACCGATTCGAGGGTGCGCACCGCCGCCGCCCGGTCCCCGGCGGCGATCTGCACCCGGGCCAGGCCGAACGCCGAGCTGACGAAGCTCGGATCCGTCGCCCACACCAGGCGGTAGTACTCCGCCGCGTTGTCCAGCTGCCCCAGTACCTCCGCGCACACCCCCAGCGCGAGCTTCGGCGCCGGCTCGCCGGGGAAGGCGTCGTAGACCGCGTCGAAGGACAGCGCGGCGTTCTCGTTGTCACCGGTCACCAGCGAGGTGACACCGCGGTACCAGACGACCCGCCAGTCGTCCGGGTGCTGCGCCTCCACCGCTGTCAGCGCCCGCACGGCGGAGTCGAGTTCGCGCATCTCCAGGCGGGCGCGCAGCTCCCGCAGCCGGGTCTCCAGCGAGGCGGCGGGCACGGAGTGCAGTGCGGAGATCAGCTCCGCGGGTGCCGAGGCCATCACCCCCGCGAGGAATCCGGCGTTGGGGTCGTTCGGGTCGACCCGGGGGACCGGCAGGGCCAGGGACGTCGCCCGCGCGTCGAACGCGGCGAGCCGGGGACCCGCGCCGGGGATCACGGACGGCAGCGCACCCGGGGCCGGGACCGCGGGGCGGGGCGCGGGGACGGACGCCCGCTGGACGTGGGCCACCGCGCCGCCCGGGGTCCCGCTTCCGGCACTTCCCCTGACATGGGTGTCGGGCGCGTACAGGGGCGCGGCACCCCCCGCCTGCGGGGCCGCGGCGGGGGGAGCGGGCGTCGCGGTCAGGGCAGGGGAGGGGAGGGCGGCCGCCGGAACGGATGACGCCCGGCGCCGGCCGAAGCGCCCTCCGCCGCCGGACGGATCCCTCCGGACGCCGAGCCGCGACACCTCCTCGGTCAGCTCCGCGAACAACTCCGTGTCCGTCACGCGCATCTCCACCCCGAACAGGGTCGAGAGCGCCGGGCGCGGACGTCCCGTCTGCAGCGCGATCACCTCCCGCAGCACACCCGTCAGCTGCTCCGCCATCTCCGCGGCCGAGGAGAACCGGCGGGCCGGGTCGGGGTCGGTGGCGCGCACGAGCAGCCGGTAGAACGACTCGTACCTCCGGAACACCTCGATGTTGTCCGGATCGGGCAGGGAGTCCACGAAGACGTTCGTGTACCCCTGGAAGTCGAAGGTCAGCACCGCGAGCGTCCGCGCGACCGTGTAGAGGTCCGAGGCCACCGACGGTCCGGCCTCGGCCACCTCGGGTGCCTGGTAGCCGACGGTGCCGTAGATGGCCGACTCGTCGTCGTCCATCCTGCGCACCGCGCCCATGTCGATGAGCTTGAGCTGGTCCTCGGTCTGGATCGCGTTGTCGACCTTGAAGTCGCAGTACAGCAGGTTGCGGCTGTGCAGATGGCCGAGCGCCTCCAGCGCCTCGATCCCGTACGCGCAGGCCTGCTCCACCGGCAGCGGGTCCCGCTTCCCGGCCGGTGTGCGGAGCTCGTTGGCGATCTCCTTGAGCGACTTCCCGCCGACGTACTCCATCACTATGTAGCCGTCGAGCGAACCCGTGCGCTGGTCGAGGTGTTCCACGAAGTTGTAGATGCGGACGATGTTGGAGTGCTCGATCTCCGCGAGGAAGCGCCGCTCGGAGATGGCCGCGGCCATCGCGTCCTGGTCCCCGGTGTCCAGCAGGCCCTTGAGGACGACCCAGCGGTCGGAGACCGCCCTGTCCACGGCCAGATAGACCCAGCCGAGCCCGCCGTGCGCCAGGCAGCCCGCCACCTCGTACTGCCCGTGCACGATGTCACCGCCGCGCAGCTTGGGCACGAAGGAGTAGGGGTGGCCGCACTTGGTGCAGAACCCCTCGGTACGGCCCGGCCGTTCGCCGCGGGCCCGGCCCACCGCCGCGCCGCAGTCGGAGCGCGAGCAGAACCGCTTCCGCTCGGGGACCTCCGGGTCCTCCATCACCGCGGTGTGCGGGTCGGGCCGCGGCACGTCGGGGACGAGCACCAGGCCGGCGCCCAGCCGGCCGCGCCCCGAGGCGGAGCCCGTCGAGGTGCCCGAGGAGCGCACCGAGACCGAGCGGGACGTGGGGCTTCCCGACAACGAGCGCGAGAGCCTCCCGGACACCGAGCGCCGAGAGGTCGACGAGCGGGACGAGGAACGCGCGGACGCCCGCGAACCCGTCCGCTGCGAGGCGCTGTCGCCGGTCCGGCCGCCGGCCGCGATGCCGGTGGGCGGCGAACTCACCATGCCCGTCGGCGACACGACCGGAGCGAGGCCGCAGGTGTCGCAGTACAGCTCCCCGCCGCCCATGTCCTCGTAGCTGCCCTCACAGGTGGGGCGCTGGCACTCCGTACTCATGATGTCTCCCCCTGTCCGTCGTGCCCGCCCGGACGGCGTTGTGTCAGCTGATCCGTGGCGGCCCGCTGGTAGCGCAGTACCGCCTGCCCGGCGACCCGCAGATCGCACGGGGCGCTCCACAGCATCCGCCGGGCCGCGTCGTACCGCTCGATCAGGAGCGGGTCCTCCGCCAGACCGTGCCGGACCACCTTCGCCCGGTACGCGTCCAGCCTGCCCCGCAGCTCCGCCCGGACCGCGAGCGGCTCGGTGACTGACGTCAGCGACTCCCGGGCGCGCAGCAGTTCGTCCTCCGCCTCCCGCTCCAGCGACTCCAGCAGCGGTGACAGCCGGTTCCACTGAGCGTGCCTGCGGTACGCCGACGCCGTCGCGAGTCGCTCCTGCAGCACGGTCGGGGGCCCGCTCACCGCGGGCACCTCGGAGGCGGCGATCTTCGCCAGCACCTCGCCGCGCGCCAACCGGGCCTCGGCGAGCGTGCGGTTCGCGCGCGACAGCAGGTCACGCACCTGGATCAGACGCTGCTCGGCGTCCTGCCGGACCGCCAGCACCGCCTCGATCTCACGGCGCACCTCCTCCAGGGCGCGGGCCGCGCGGTCGTAGCGCGTGGTGTCGGGCCGCCCTCCGCCGGGCGCGGCACTGCCGGGGCCCGGCACCCAGAACGCCAGCGGATCGGAGATCACCTGCGCCCGCAGCGCGGTCAGTTCCTCCGCGATCGACTCCAGGTCGTCGCCCGCCGGATGCTCCCCGGGCCGCACCCCGACGGAGTGCGCCAGCGAGCCGGTGCGGCGCAGCTCGGCGGCCAGCAGATCGATCCGGGCGGGCAGCGCCGACCACACGGAGTCCGACGCGAGGACCATGTCCAGCGCCTGGGCGTACAGCTCGTTCATCCGGGCGACCAGTTCCTCCAGCGTGAACCGCTCGGAGAGCCGGGCCGGACCGGTGAGCGAGGAACCCGGGCCGGCCACTCCCTGGTTTGCCACGGTCACACCGTCGCCGCGCAGCAGGTCGGTCAGGGCCACCAGGTCGCTCCTGCCGGGGTAGCGGCGCCTGGCCCGGATCTCACGGGCCGAGGCCAGCGTCCCGGCGTAGGTGTCGAAGTACTGCCAGAGCAGTGTGATCGACCGCTTGGTGGGTCCCCAGCGCTCCTTGGTGACACCGGACAGGGTGGCGCCCTCCAGGAGCCGGCGGCCGGCGTGTTCCTCCAGGGCGAGGAGCGAGGTCTCGATGGCCTCGTGCTCGGCACCGAGCCGGGCCAGCGTACGGTCCGCCTCGTCCCGGCCCATGACCGGGCCGGGGGGCCTCCCCGCGAAGCTGGGGAAGGAACCCGCGACGCCCATCGATCACCTCTCCGCTCGTTCCGCCGGGCCCGGGGGCCCGTGCAGGGTCAGTTGCTCCGGTACTTGGGCGCCGGAGGGCCCGTGATCCCGGGCAGCCCCGTCGCCAGCCACGCCCGGTACGACGTCATCCAGGGGCTGTCGGCACCGCCCCGGCGGTAATCCTCCAGCACATGGTTGACCCTGGCCACCAGGTCGTCCGCACCGAGCTTCGCGGCGACGCCGTAGTACTCCGTGGTGAAGGGCTTGTCGCCCTTCAGCTCCACGGCCGGGTCCTGGGCCGCCTGGCCCGCCGCCAGCGCGTTGTCCGTGACCACCGCGTCGACCTCGCCGAGCTGCAGCCGCACCAGGCAGTCCAGCTGGTTGGGCACGGTCAGCCGGTCCTCGTCCTGCCCGGTGCCGTCGTGCTCGTCCTCGAAGACCGCGCCGAAGGACTTCTCGTTCAGCGCGTCGAACGCCGTCGAACCCTCAGCCGTGCAGACCCGCTTGCCCTTCAGCGATTCGTTGTAGCCGTCGATCGTGGACGCCTTGGGCGCCAGGACCTGCTGGCCGGCCTGGAAGTAGGCCGTGGAGAACGCCACCTGGCCGATGCGCCTGCAGTTGATCGTCATCGTGCGGACGACGACGTCGACCTTGTCGTTCTCCAGCGCGGCGATGCGCTGGTTGGTGGGGATGGCACGGAAGATCACCGCGTCGCGGTCGCCGAGGATGTCCTCGGCGATCGCGTGCACGAGATCGATGTCGAAGCCTTCGAGCGTGCGGCTCTCAGGGTTGCGGTAACCCCACTGGAAGCTGTTCTGGTCGACGCCCGCTATCAGCTTCCCGCGCTTCCTGATCCTCTCGATGCTCGGCCCGTCCGCGTCCTCGGCCGGGAGGCTCGCCTCCGGGTCCTTGCACTCCTCCGCCTCGGCGGGCGCCGCCGGGGCGGCGCCGTGGCCGGCGCTCTGCCCGCCGAACGTCCCGTCGCCGTGCGCCAGCGGCAGCAGGGTGAGCGAGGCGGTGACGGCACAGGCGACCGCCATGCCCGTCACCCCGCCCCAGCCGCGCAGCCCGCCGCGTGTGGCCCGGCCCTTCGCCCTGGTCATCGCTCGTCCCCTCACCGGTACTCCGAGAGCCTGCGGTTGACCCCGACGATCACGGCCACCGCACCCAGTACGGCGAGGACGGCGGCCCCGAGGGGCAGCCCGCCCAGCGCCCCGCGCCCGTCCTGTGCCGCCGCGTCGAACTCGTCCTGTTCGTGGGCGAGTGCCCGCTCCAGCGCGTCGTCGACCTGCTCGAAGGACTCGCCCGTGGAGTCCTCGGGGCCGATGATCTGCCGCAGCGCACTGTCGTAGTCGCCCCGGTCGTCCGTCGCCCGGGCCTTCCCGTGGCGGTCCTGCCACGTGGACACACCGTCGATCGCGTCCTTCACCGGCTTGCTCCCACGGGCGTCGTCGGCGAGCTCCCGCGCCTTTTCGAGCTGCGCGCCGAGTTCCTTCATGCCCGTGCCGTAGTCGGTCTCGTACTGGTCCCGCGTGCCGTCCGGGGTGAGCACGGCACCTCGGGCGACCAGCGTGAGGTTCTCGTTCGCGCGTGCCTTCAGGGAGTTGATCCGTGCCTTGTTGAGGACGTCGAGCGACTCCTGGCCGTGCACCATCGCGCCCCGCAGCTCGGCCCTGGCCACCGTGTGCCCCACGGCCAGCCAGAGCAGGACCACCGTGGCCGCGGCCGTCGCCGCGAGCAGCCCGTGGTTGAAGACGCGGTTCGTCCTGCGGTAGTTGCGCCGCTGCATCCACACCAGCGCGCCCAGCGCGACGATCCCGGCCCCGAGGGACAGGAAGGGCAGCCGTCGTGCGTCGGCCGAGTCGGTGGCCAGCCGGCCCGTCTCCGCCGCGTACAACCGCTCGGCCGCCGGAAGCAGTTCGTTCGTCATCTTCTGGTTGGCGTACCGGAGGTAGGCGCCTCCGAGCGGCAGTCCCTGCCGGTTGTTGGCCCTGGCCCGCTCGATCAGGCCCGTGTAAACGGGGAGCAGCCGGCTCAGCGTCGTGATCTCGTCGTGCGACGTCGTCGAGGAGTCGGTGCTCGCCGCCGCGTCGATCAGCAGCCGGGAGGCCTCCCTGATGTCCGCGTCGTACTGCGCGAGCACGTCCGTGGGCTCCTGCGCACCCGCGAGGAAGCCGCTCGCGGCCATCGTGTCCGCGTCGGCCAGCGAACGGTAGATGCTCGCGGCGTCCGCGCTCAGCGGCTGGCTCCGGGTCACCACGTCGTCGGCGGACGAGGCCCTTCCGGCGATCTCCAGACAGGTGACGGCCCCGAACACCAGGACCAGCAGGGCCAGTACGGCACCGTAGATCTGCAGCCTGCCCGGTTCGGTCGTCGCCGCGGTGCGCAGCCGCGCGGCGGCCTCGGCCCCGGCACCACGGCGCGGCGCGGGTACGGTCACGGGCGCGGACGGCCGGTCCTGGCCGGGCTCCCGCAGCGCGGTCCCGCTCGGCGGGTATGTCACTTGACCTCCCCCTCGGTCACTGACGACGGCCCGGGCCCCCCGGCCGATCGGAGGACGACTGGTCCTGGCCAGAAGTATGACCCCCGGGGCCGCCGTCCATCCACCAGGAGTGCCCGGATCACGCGTCGTTGCCCGTATTCGACCAGGACGGGCGCAGACGTTCAAGGCGATTCGGCGGGGCGCCGGCTCCCCACGCCCCGATTCCCCCTCCATGAACACGTCCGGGAGTACCCGTCGGTTCCCCATGCACGCGAAGGGCGCCCCGTGCGGCACAGCCACGGGGCGCCCTTCGTCGCGGGCCTCAGACGTACTGCGCCCGCAGCCTGTCGTGCGTCTCCTGGGCGGCGCCGGTGCGGTCCAGACCCAGCAGCGCGGCACCCAGGACCGGCGGAGCCGACACCACCTGGATCACCGCCTTCGGGGCACGTACGGCGAGGAGCCCGGTGATCCGGTCGTCCAGCGCCGGGTGGCGGGCAGCCAGCACGCTGCCGCCCAGCACCACCGGCGTCTCCTCCTCCAGCAGGCCGAGCCGGGCCAGCGCGACCGAGACCATGGCCACGACCTCGTCCCCCTGCCGTTCGACCAGGCCCTGCGCGATCCGGTCGCCCGCCGCGCCGGTCGAGAACAGCACCGGGGTCAGCTCGTGCCGGCGCCCGAACGGGATGTGTCCCAGGTGCAGCGCCTCGATCAGCGCGTACACCGAGTCGAGCCCGAAGTGCCCCGGCAGGGTCCGGGCCAGCTCGGTCGGCTCACCGCGGCCGTCCTCGGCCCTCGCCGCGAACCACATCGCCTCCTCCGCGAGCCCCGAACCGCCGCCCCAGTCACCGGACATGCGGCCGATCGCGGGGAACCGGGCGGTGGCGCCGTCCGGCCCCATCCCGACGCAGTTGATCCCCGCGCCGCACACCACGGCCACCCCGCGGGGCTCGTCCACCCCCGCGCGCAGTATCGCGAAGGTGTCGTTGCGCACCTCGACCGTCCGGCCCCAGCCGCGGGCCACCAGCGCCTCGGCCAGCTCCCGCTCCTCGACCGGGAGATCGGCGTTGGCGAGGCAGGCCGACACATGCCCGACCCCCGTCACCCCGGCCTGCTCGAACGCGGCGAGCACGGCCGTTCCCAGCGCGTCCACGGCCACGTCGACCCCGACGACCGGCGGCTGGAACCCACCCCCGCGCGCACTGCCGAGAACCGTTCCGTCGGCGCCGATCACGGCCACGTCCGTCTTGCTGTTGCCCGCGTCGACCGCGAGCACATGTGCGGTCAGGCCCACGCCAGGTGCTCCCGGTTGTGCGCGATCAGCTTGTCGGTGAGCGCCTCGGCGTACTCGAACTGGCCGATCAGGGGGTGCGCCAGCAGCGCCTTGAACACACGGTCGCGGCCCCCGCGCAGCGCGGCGTCCAGGGCCAGGTCCTCGTAGGCGGTGACGTGCCCGATCAGCCCCGCGTACAGGGGGTCCAGCGCGGGGACGGCGAGCGGGGCGGCGCCCGTGCCGTCGACCCGGGCCTGGACCTCGATCACCGCGTCGTCCGGCAGGAACGGCAGCGTCCCCTTGTTGTACGTGTTGACCACCTGCACCGCGGAGCCGCCCCCGCCGAGCAGCGAGGACGCCAGGTCCACCGCGGCCTCCGAGTAGAAGGCCCCACCCCGCTTGCCGAGCAGCGCGGGCTTCTCGTCCAGGGCCGGGTCGCCGTACATCTCCAGGAGCTCCTTCTCCATCGCGGCCACCTCGGCGGCGCGGGACGGCTTCGTGCCGAGCTCCCTCACCACCTCGTCGTGCGCGTAGAAGTACCGCAGGTAGTACGAGGGGACGACACCGAGCCGGTCCACGATCTGCCGGGGCATGCGCAGGTCGCCGGCGATCGCGTCGCCGTGCTCCGCGAGCAGCTTCGGCAGGACGTCCTCGCCGTCCGGGCCGCCGAGACGCACCCCGAGCTCCCACGTCAGGTGGTTCAGCCCGACGTGGTCGAGGTGCACCTCACCGGGCGTCACGTCGAGCAGCGCGGCGAACTTGCGCTGGAACCCGATCGCCACGTTGCACAGGCCGACCGCCTTGTGCCCCGCCTGGAGCAGCGCCCTGGTCACGATCCCGACCGGGTTGGTGAAGTCGATGATCCACGCGTCGGGATTGGCGCGGCGGACCCGCTCGGCGATGTCGAGGACGACCGGCACCGTGCGCAGCGCCTTGGCCAGACCGCCCGCGCCGGTGGTCTCCTGGCCGATGCAGCCGCATTCGAGCGGCCAGGTCTCGTCCTGGTTGCGGGCGGCCTGCCCGCCGACGCGGAGCTGGAGCAGCACCGCGTCGGCGCCGGCGACCCCGGCGTCCAGGTCGGAGGTGGTGACGATCTTCCCGGGGTGGCCCTGCCTGGCGAAGATCCGCCGCGCCAGGCCGCCGACCAGCTCCAGCCGGTCGGCCGCCGGGTCGACGAGCACGAGCTCCTCCACCGGCAGGGTGTCCCGCAGCCGCGCGAAGCCGTCGATCAGTTCGGGGGTGTAGGTGGACCCGCCACCAACTACTGCGAGCTTCATGGTTCTCAGCCCTTTACTCCGGTGAGGGTGACGCCTTCTACGAAGGCCTTCTGTGCGAAGAAGAAGACGATGACGACCGGCGCCATGACGAGCAGGGTCGCGGCCATCGTCAGGTTCCAGTTGACCGCGTGGGCGCTCTTGAAGGACTCCAGGCCGTAGCTCAGGGTCCAGGCGCCCGGATTCTGCGCGGCGTAGATCTGCGGCCCGAAGTAGTCGTTCCAGCAGTAGAAGAACTGGAAGAGCGCCACGGCCGCGATCCCCGGCTTGGCCATCGGGACGACGATCCTGAGCAGGGTGCGGAGCTCACCGCACCCGTCGACCTTCGCCGACTCGATGTACTCCTGCGGAATGGTCAGCAGGAACTGCCGCAGCAGGAAGATCGAGTAGGCGTCGCCGAACGCCATCGGGATGATCAGCGGCCAGAGCGAGCCCGACAGGTGGAACTGCTGTGCCCACACCAGGTACATCGGGATGATGATGACCTGCGGCGGCAGCATCATCGTGGAGATGACGAGCATCATCGCCGTGCGCCGGCCACGGAAACGGAACTTGGCCAGGGCGTAGGCGACCGGCACCGACGAGCACACGGTGAACACGGTGCCCAGCAGCGCGTACATCAGCGAGTTGCGCCACCAGTCGAGGAACCCGGGTGTGTGGAAGACCGTCGAGTAGTTCGACCAGTTCCACGAGCCAGGCCACAGATCGCCGCTCATCGCCTGGTCGTCGCTCATCACCGACGTGAGGAACACGAAGACGAACGGCAGGACGAAGAACAGGGCGAGCGCGACGGCCACGGAGTGGACCGCGATCCAGTTCAGGATCCGCTTACGGCGGTGCCTGGCCGTGTCGGTGCCGCCCGGTCGGCCCGGCACGGCGGTGTCCGGCCTGGTCAGGGTGGTGGTGGTCATCTCAGTCCTCCGCCGGGATGAGGCCGACGCTCTTGCGCATCAGCAGAAGGGTCACGGCCATGGCGATGGCGAAGAGCACGAGGGAGAGGACGCACGCGGCGCCGGTGTTGAAGTTCTGGAAGCCCAGCGAGTAGACGAGCTGCGGGACCGTCAGGGTGGAGTGCTCCGGATACCCGGGCTGGATCACCGTGCCGGGGCCGATGGAGACGCCCGAGGCGAGCTTCCCCGCGACGAGGGCCTGTGTGTAGTACTGCATCGTCTGCACCACTCCGGTGACGACGGCGAAGAGCACGATCGGGATGATGGCGGGCCAGGTGACGTAACGGAACTTAGTCCAGGCGCCCGCGCCGTCCAGATCGGCGGCCTCGTACTGCTCCTTCGGGACGTCGAGCAGCGAGGCCATGAAGATGACCATCAGGTCGCCGATGCCCCACAGGGAGAGCAGGACCAGCGAGGGCTTCGACCAGTTCGGGTCGTTGAACCAGTTCGGCCCGTGCAGACCGATCCACGACAGCACCTCGTTGACCGGCCCGGTGGACGGGTTGAGGAGGAAGACGAAGGCGACCGTGGCCGCGACGGGCGGAGCCAGGTACGGGATGTAGAAGGCCGTACGGAACAGCCCCACACCCGTCTTGACCTTCGTGATGAGCAGGCCGATGCCGAGGCCGAAGACCACGCGCAGCGCGACCATCACGACGACCAGCCACAGCGTGTTCCACAGGGCCGGGCCGAACAGCGGCATCTGCTCCAGCACGTACCGCCAGTTCCGCAGCCCCACGAAGGTGGGCGCCTTGATCTGGTTGTAGTGCATGAACGAGAAGTAGACGGTCGCGATCAGCGGGTATCCGAAGAAGACCGAGAACCCGACGATCCAGGGCGAGAGAAATCCCAGGTTGCGCAGCCGCTCACGGTTCCGCTTGCGCCGCAGGGGGGAGTCGCGGGGGGCCGGATCGGTCGCCCGTCCGGCGGACTTCGCCGGGGTGGAGAGGGACAGTGCCATGACTCGGCTCCTCAGTTTTCCGACTGGAGGTTGTCGGCGTCGATCTGGTCGTCGAGGTCCTTCAGCGCGCGGTGCAGGTCCTTCGTCCTGCCCGCCTCGACGGACTGCGAGAAGCCGCCGAACGAGGTGATGTACTGACCGCCGTTGTTCGAGGGCGGAACGGCCTGGCTGTGCGGGTTCCGCGCGATCTCGATGAAGGTGCGGAACGCCGGATCCGCGTCCAGGCCGGGGGACTTCAGCGCCTCGAACGTGGACGGCACGTTGTGGATCGCGTTGGCGAAGTGCACGACCGGCTCCGTGTCGACCGTCAGGTACTTCACCAGCTCCCAGGCCGCGTTCTGGTGCATGCTGCTGTGCGCGATGCCGGCGACGGTGCCCGTCAGATAGCCGCGTCCGTAGGTGTCCGCCTGGTCGTCGGGGACCGGCAGCGGGGCGACCGCCCAGTCGAAGTCCGCCTTCGCCTCGTCGAGCATCAGCCCGCGCCACTCACCGTCCAGGTGCATGGCGAGCTTGCCGGTCAGGAAGCCGTTCTGCGACGACATCTCGTCACCGAAGCGGGCGCGCAGCCTCTCCATGGCCGCGTAGCCGCCCTGTGCGTCGGAGAGGTCGCGCATGGTGCTGAAGAAGTCCTCGGTCTTCGGCTCGTCGGCGAGCTTCGCCCTGCCCTCGCCGTCGAAGTACTCCGGTCCCCACTGCGCGAACATCCGGTCGGGGGAGTTCTGGTAGAGCTGGAAGTTCGGCATGAAGCCGGCGCGCTTCAGCGAGCCGTCCTTGTTCCTCAGCGTCAGCTTGACCGCGTCGGCCTTCATCTCCGACATGGTGCGCGGGGGCCGGGTGATCCCCGCCGCCTCGAAGGCGTCCTTGTTGTAGTACATGCCGAACGCGTCTGCGAGCAGAGGCGTCGCGCACTGGACGCCCTCGTACCGCGTGTAGTCCAGCAGCGTCTTCGGGAAGACCTTCGCCTTGTCGATCCCGCTCTTCCGCATGAAGGGGTCGAGATCCACCCACATACCGGACGAGCAGTACTGCCCGACGTTGTTGGTGGTGAAGGAGGTCACGACGTCGGGTGCGTCTCCGCCGCCCGCGCGCAGAGCCTGGTTGATCGTCTCGTCGCTCACGTTGCCGGTGGAGACGACGTCGATGTTCGGATGGAGCTTCTCGAAGCGGGCGATGTTCTCGTTGATCGCCTTGACCTCGCCGGGCGCCGACCAGCCGTGCCAGAACTTCAGCGTGACGGGCTTCGTGGGGTCGTCGGTGTTGCTGCCGGTACTCGGACTGGCGCAGCCGGACAGCAGCAGCGCGGCTGCGCCGAGCGCCAGGGGCACGCGGGTACGAAAGCGCCGTAGCGCCATAGCGGACTTCCTTTGCAGCGGTACTTCGCGGGGGACGGGGCGCCGCGGGGGCGGGGCGCCGGGTACGGGGGTGCCGTACGCGCCACCTGATACGGGCGGCGCGGTGCGGTGGCGGGTGGTTCAGGCGGTGCGGCGGTCGGGTCAGGCGGTGTCGAAGACGCTGTCGCGTGCCTGGGCGAGGGCCGTCCGCAGCGCGCCGGTCAGGATCGGATCGCCCTCGATGTCGCTGATACGGAGCAGCGGCCTGGGCAGCGCGAGACCGGTCATCTCGGCCTCGACCCGCTCACGGAGTTCCTCCCCGCCCTCCTGGGCCACCCGGCCGGAAAGGACGACCAGTTCGGGGTCGACCACGGCGACCACGGAGGCCAGGCCGGTCGCCAGCCGGCGGGCGACCTCCGCGCGCACGGTCTCGTCGGCGAGGGCTTCGGCCAGCGGCCTGCCCCCGGCCAGGTCACGCACGGCGGGGCAGGACACCTGGCTCTGGAAGCCGCCGCCCGCGTCGGGGCCCGCCCAGTCGGCCGCGCCGCCGCGGGCGAGCGGGGCGCCGGGCAACGGCATGTAGCCGATCTCCCCGGCGCCGCCCGTGGCGCCGCGCAGGAGGGTGCCGCCCAGCACGATCGCGGCACCCACGCCCTCGTCGAGGTAGGCGAGGACGAAGTGGTCGTGGTCCTGGGCCGCGCCCTCGTACTGCTCGGCGACCGCCGCGAGGTTCACGTCGTTCTCGATGACCACGGGCCGCCCGACCACCTCGGCGAGGTCGGCGAGCAGGGTGCGGGAGTGCCAGCCGGGCAGATGGGGCGCGTAACGCAGCTGCCCGGTGTGCGGGTCGATCGCGCCGGGCGTGCCGATCACCACGGCGTCGAGGTCGTCGTGGCCGAGACCGGTCGGGCGCAGGGCGCCGTCCACGGCCTCGGCGACGAGCTGGGCGGTGCGGTGACGCACGTCCTCCGCGACGGCGTCGGCCTCGACGCGGCAGGAGCCGACCACGGCGCCGGTGATGTCCGCGACGACGGCGTCTATCCCGGTGGGGCCGACGGAGAGCGCGGCGACATGGGCGGCGGCCGGGTGGATCTCGTACAGCACGGCGTTCGGCCCGGGCCGCCCGCTCTGGCTGCCCGTCGACCGCACCAGGCCGGCCTCCTCCAGTCTCGCCAGCAGCTGGGAGGCGGTGGGCTTGGACAGGCCGGTCAGCTCACCGATGCGGGTGCGGGTGAGGGGCCCCTGGGTGACCAGGAGATCGAGCGCCGCCCGGTCGTTCATGGCCCGCAGCACGCGCGGCGTACCCGGTGTGGTTCCGGCCATGAGCGACGCACCCGCCTTCTGTTAGGAAACTTTACTGTCGATGGGAGGACGGTATGGCGACGGTCCGGACCCGTCAATGGGAAGCGCCCCCGAGGCAACCAAAGCGTTACCTCGGGGGCGCTGTGCGCCTGTGTTCACTTCGACAGATTGGGCGGCGGTGCTATCGGGGTCGCCGCCAGCGACTGCGGGGAGGTCGCCGAGGCGTAGGCGGACGGGGCCGCCATGGACGCCGTCGGGTCGGCGGTGGCGGCGTCCGGCTGCGCGGGAACGACGCCGATCATCCGGATGCCCGCCGCGTCCAGGGCCTGCTTGATCCGCCAGCGCAGCTCGCGCTCGACGCCCAGGGACTTGCCCGGCATGGTCTTGGCCGTGACCCGTACGGTCATCGAGTCGAGCAGCACCGCGTCCAGACCGAGGACCTCCACCGGGCCCCACAGCCGCTCCGACCAGGGCTCCTCCTTGGTCATGGTCTCGCCGGCCTCGGCGATCGCCCTGCGGACCAGTTCCAGTTCCTCCACCGGGCGGACCGTGACGTCGACGCCGGCGGTGGACCAGCCCTGGCTGAGGTTGCCGATCCGCTTCACCTCACCGTTGCGGACGTACCAGATCTCGCCGTTGTCGCCGCGCAGCTTGGTGACCCGCAGACCCACCTCGATGACCTCGCCGGAGGCGACACCCGCGTCGATCGAGTCCCCGACGCCGTACTGGTCCTCCAGGATCATGAAGACGCCGGAGAGGAAGTCGGTGACGAGGTTGCGCGCGCCGAAGCCCAGCGCCACACCGGCGACCCCCGCGGAGGCCAGCAGGGGTGCCAGGTTGATCTGGAAGGCCCCCAGGATCATCAGGGCCGCGGTGCCCAGGATCAGGAACGACGTGACCGAGCGGAGCACGGAGCCGATGGCCTCGGAGCGCTGGCGGCGGCGTTCCGCGTTGACCAGCAGGCCACCGAGGGCCGTGCCCTCCACCGCCTGGGCGCTGCGGTTCATCCGGTCGATGAGGTTGGTCAGGGCGCGCCGGATCAGGTAGCGCAGCACGATCGCGACGGCCGCGATGAGGATGATGCGGAGACCGGTGTTCAGCCAGGTGGACCAGTTCTCCTCGACCCAGCCCGCGGCGTTCCCGGCCCGCTCGGCCGCTTCGTCCAGCGAGCCCGCGGCACCGGGGGACGGGGCCGCGGCCAGAAGGGCGTACAGGGACACGGCGGGGACCTCCAGGTGGGGCGACAGCAGACCGATAAGACTAACGAAGCAGGGGGCGTGGTTCGTTGCCGCCGGCGGGGGAGAGACACGTCTCACCCGGGCACGCAGAGGGTGCGGACGATCACGCGAGGGGACCGGACGCCCTGCCGGAACGCCTGTCAAGGGGTCCTCGGACCGCTCGGGAGGCGGGCGCGTGAGGAAAATCCCCCCGGCCCGTTACCCGCACGTGGTGGCGCTCGGACCAGGCATGAGGAGAGACTGAGATCGGATCGTCCCGGCGCGAGCCACGCGTCGCCGGCGTACAAGGAGGCATCCACGTGCCGCACGTCCTGGTTCTCAACGCTTCGTACGAGCCGCTCGGCGTCGTACCACTGCGCCGCGCACTCGTCCTCGTCCTCGAGAACAAGGCCATCTGCCTCGAGGAGTCCGGCGCCTTCATGCACAGTGCGACCCGTGCGGTACCGGCGCCCAGCGTCGTCCGCCTCAAGCGGTTCGTACGGGTCCCCTACCGGGGGCCCGTCCCCCTCACACGCCGGGCGCTCTTCGCGAGGGACGGCGGCCGCTGCATGTACTGCGGGGCCGCCGCGACCAGCGTCGACCACGTCATCCCGCGCAGCCGGGGCGGGCAGCACGCCTGGGACAACGTCGTGGCGGCCTGCCGCCGCTGCAACCACGTCAAGGCGGACCGCCACCTGCCCGAGCTGGGCTGGCGGCTGCGCCACCAGCCGGCGCCGCCCAGCGGGCTCGCCTGGCGGATCATCGGGACGGGGCACCGCGATCCGCGCTGGCTGCCCTATCTGCAGCCGTTCGGAGCGGACGACGTGATGGCCCGGATCGACGGCGTCTCAGCCTGAGGACCGGGCCTTCGGTGTCTCCTGGCCCCCGGGGCGCGCGTCCGTGCCGTCCGCCTCGACGGCGTACGCCTCGACCGACCAGAGCGAGTAGCCGTACTCCGTGGCCCGGCCGTCGCCCTGGACCCGGATGAAGCGGGTGTCCTTCGCGTCGGTCCGGACGCTCTCGCGCCCGCCCCCGCCGTCCGGCACGGTCGCCGCCGTACGCCAGGTGCGGCCGTCCGGGGAGACCTGCACGCGGTAGCGGGAGGCGTAGGCGTCCTGCCACCGCAGCACGACCTGGCCCAGCCGGACCGGGGCGGGCAGCTCGGCCTGCCACCAGGCGCCGTCCTCGGCGGGTGAGGACCAGCGGGTCTCCGGATCGCCGTCGGAGGCCGCCGAGGCCGGGAAGTCCGGGGTCTCGTCGCCCGACGAGGACGCCGTGGCCGTACGCATCAGATCGGGGCCCGCGGTGGGAGGGAAGGCCCGCACGGTCAGCGTGCTCTCCTCACCCCCGAAGCGCAGCGGCACCTCGTACTCACCGGCCGGGGTGTCGGCCGGGACGGTGATGTCCACGGGGATGTCGGTGCGCGAGCCGCCCGTCACCGTCGCCTGCTCCGGGACCTTCACCTCGATGCCCTCGGGGGCCTTCGCCGTGAGCCTGCCCTTCACCTCGCCGGGGCGCCCGCCCGCCAGCCGCGCCTCGACCCGCTGCGTACCGCCTCCGATCACGGCGTCCGTCCGGTCGCGGACGAGGGCGAGACGGGCAGCCGGCTCGTCCTCGAACCAGGGGACGAGCGCCCGCACCTCCGGGACCTCGTCGAAGGACGGGTGCGTGCCCGTGACCCCCGGGGCCGGGGGGCCGACCAGGACCGGACGGGCGGACGGCACACTGACCCGCAGCGCGTCCGCCCGCAGCCCCTTCGCCGCCGTCCGCGTCCAGCCCGCCGCCGACAGGGGGCCCAGGCCGCGCCAGCCCTCGCCGGGGACATGGGCCTCCAGGACCGCGTCCGCCGCCCCGTCGCCGGGCAGGGTCAGGGTGGTGACGGCCTCCAGCGGGCGTGCGCGGTCGAGGCGGAGGGTGTGGCCGTGGGCGTCACGGCTCGTCGTGCCCGTGTCGCGGCCGGTGCCGTTCCAGGCGTCAGCCTCCTCGACCACCCGCTTCAGGAACGGATCCAGGACGCCCTTGCCCACCGTCGCCGTGCTCGCCGCGATCTTCTCTCGCAGCGGTTCGAGCGCCAGCTGGGCCTTCCACGCGGCAGCCCCGTCGCCGCGCTCCTGCGCCCGCAGGAGGTCGACGGCGAGCTCGCCCGCCCTGCCGTACCGGGCCAGCTGTCCGCTCCACGGCCGCACCTCGTCCTGGAGCCTGCCGTCCGCCGGGGTCCTCAGCCGCTCCGGGGCCTGCCGCATCACGCCGAAGGCGGCCCGCAGCTCACGTGAAGCCCTGTCGCGGGCCGCCCCGTCCGCCGTGTGCGCGGCCGGACGCGTCGCCCAGAACGCGGACAGCAGAGGCCGGAGGTACGCGGACTCGTCGCCGCCCAGCAGAGAGGTGGCGCTGTTGCCCGCCAGCGCCTCCAGGGCCGCCCGCGCGGTGGCGTCGCCGCCCGCCAGGTCCGCGATCGCCGCCCGCCAGGACTCCTGCGGCCGGTAGGCCTTCGGGTTCCAGGCGAAGTCGGCCGCCGTGAACAGCGGGATGCGGGACGCCGAGGGCTGCTCCATGGCGTTGGAGAGCAGCGCCGCGGACCCCCCGGCCACGGCAGGGTCCCGCCCGGTGTACGGGCCGAGGAAGATCCGGTCCTGCGCGTAGTCGTTCACCGGGTAGTTGTCCATGGTGACCAGGGGACGGCGGAAGGCCGCCCGCGCACCCGCCAGCTCCCGCCCGGTGATCGTCTTCGGCACCACCCCGACGCCGGTCCAGGCCACCTGCACCCGTTCGTCCAGCTCGGCGGCGAGCGCCGTGCGGTAGTCGGTGGCGCCGTCCTGGTAGAACTCGGTCGGCATCACCGACAGCGGCTCCGCGTCCGGGTGCCGGTCCGCGAGGTGCCGGGCGACCGCGCTCGCGACCCGTGCCTGCGCCCTGGCCGCGGCCTCGGGCCCGCTGCCGAACGTCTCCGCGTCCTCGTCGCAGTGCCACTCGCTGTAGCTGACGTTCTGGAACTGCAGCTGGAACGCCCGCACCCCCAGCGCCCACATCGCGTCGATCTTCCGGCTCAGCGCCCGCACGTCCGCGTCCGAGGTCATGCACATCGCCTGCCCGGGGGAGACGGCCCAGCCCAGGGTCACGTGCTCGGCCCGCGCCTTCGCCGCCAGCGCACGGAAGTCGGCACGCTCGCCGGCCGGGTAGGGCTCGCGCCAGCGGGTCTGCCGGTAGGGGTCGTCGCCGGCCGCGTAGAGATAGCGGTTCTGCTTCGTGCGCCCCATGAAGCCGAGCTGCGCGAGCCGCTCCTCGCGGGTCCACGGCTGCCCGTAGAAGCCCTCGGTCGTCCCGCGTACGGCGGTACCCGGCCAGTCGCGGACCACGGCCCCGGCGACGGTCCCGTCCCGCACGAGCTGACGCAGGGTCTGGACGCCGTGGAACAGGCCGTCCTCGCCGACGCCGTCCAGCGCGATCACGGCGCGGCCGCCGGTCTCGCCCACGGCGAGGCGGTAGCCCCCGGACGGCAGATCGGCGCGTTCCGGCGCGCGCAGGGCCCGCAGGGCGTGGCCGGCGTCCGTGCCGCCGAGCCGGAGCACCGGCCCCCTGCCGGGCAGGGCGTCGTGCACCGTGCGCACGCCGGAGTCGCGCAGGAGGGCCCTGAGCGCCTCCACCGCGTACGGATCGGCCTCCGGGCCGGGCAGGAGGGTGACCTCCGTCCCCAGGGTGACGGCCCGCCCCGACGCCTCCGCGGACTGCGGGCGGGGCCAGACCGGAGGCAGTGGGGTGTCACCGGTGCGGTCCGCCGCTGTCGCGGCGGGGGTGACGGGGGCCGCCACGGCGGCCGGCACGAACGGGCCGAGCAGCCCGCCGATCACGGCGACGGCGACGGCCGTCGCATGCCTCCTGCGCCCGAGCTGCACGCCGTACCCCTTCGTCCTCACTCAGGTCCGGCGTCCGGACCGGGCCCCCGGTCCGAGCGGGACCGTTGCCCCGGCAATGACGTCCGAGCCCACCACCCGCGCGCGGAGGTGTCAATGCACATGGCCGTTACGTCGGATATGCCTGATGTGCTGCAGGGTGTGGAGTGTGGGTGTTCGGGGAAGAGTTGCCGAGTGGCCGAAAACCACGCATACCCGGCGAGTGCGGGAACGTGATGTGACCCACGGCACGTTGGGCTCGTTAGTCATAACGCCTATGTCACGTCCACGCCTGCACCCGCCCCCGCTGGGTAGGCCTGCTGTGTCCTGTTGTCCATGGCCAGGAGGCCAACGTGCCCGCATCCGCGCAGCTTCTGCTCTCCGCCCTCTCCAAACAGGTACCGAGCCCCATGGATCCCGATCCGCTGGCAGGTAAGACGTCCCCCGACTTCACCGCCCCTCCGATGATCAGCGAGCTGCCGCTCGCCGACGTGTCCCCTTTGACCGGCGAGCCCGCGTTCGCCGACAGCGCCCCGCTCATCAGTGAGCCCCCGCTCACCAGCGAGCCTCCGCTCGCCGACGCAACACCCCTCACGAGCGAGCCACCGCTCGCCGCCGTCGCCCCTCTGACCAGCGAGCCGACAGCACCCGGCACCGCGGGGGGCATGGAGTCCCCAGGAGTCTGAATGGGCTTGTCCCGGCTCGCCGCACTGCACGGCGTCGCCACCTCCTTCTCCCCGTCCGCGGACGTCACGGTGTCCGTCCCCGACGACACGGTCACCGCCGTGCTCGCCGCGCTGGGCGTCGACGCCGCCACACCCGCCGACGTACGGAGATCGCTCGCCGCAGCCGAATCGGCGGCGGCCTCCCGACTGCTCCCGCCGACGGTGGTGGCCTGGTCGGGGGAGCCGCTGCCGGACGCGCTCACCGCGCTGCCGCCCGGCGCACTCCTCACGGTCGAGCCCGAACCGGGGACCACCGGCGCATCCCGGCCCCTGCGCATGCGGGTCCTGCCCGCCCCCGCACCCGTCGAGAACGCGCCGAGGACGCCCGCCTGGTGGGCCGAACCGCCCCTGGGCGTCCACCGGCTGACCGTCCGTACCCCGGACCACCGCCACATCACCGCCACGCTCGTCGTCGCTCCGGACCGCGTACCCCAGCCGCCTCCGCGCACGCACGGATTCCTCGTCCAGCTCTACTCGATGCTCTCCGCCCGCTCCTGGGGCATGGGGGACCTCGCGGACCTGGCCGACCTCGCCGCCTGGGCGGGACGGACCCTGGGCAGCGGATTCGTCCAGGTCAACCCGCTGCACGCCGCCGTACCGGGCAGACCGACCGACCCGTCCCCGTACCGCCCCTCCTCGCGCCGCTTCCCCGATCCCGTCCATCTGCACATCGAGTCGATCCCCGAGTACGGCCATGTCGGCGAGCCCGGCAGAGCGGCCCTGGACGACCTGCGCCAGGAAGCCGCGGCGCTGCGCGAGGCCGTGCTGAACAAGGGCGCGCTGATCGACCGTGACGCCGTCTGGGCACTGAAGAAGCAGGCCCTGGAGATCGTCCACGAGGTCCCCCTGACTCCCGGCCGCCGCGCCGCCTACTGCGACTTCCTCGCCGCACAGGGGCAGGCCCTGGAGGACCACGCCCTGTGGTACGCCCTGGCCGAGGTCCACGGACCGCAGTGGCGCGCCTGGCCCGAAGGGCTGCGCGACCCCCGCTCCCCGCAGAGCGCCCGGGCCCGCACCGACCTGCTCGACCGGGTCGACTTCCACTGCCGGCTCGCCTGGCTCACGGACACCCAGCTCGCCACCGCGCAGAGCGCCGCCCGGGAGTCCGGGATGCCCGTCGGGATCGTCCACGACCTCGCCGTCGGCGTACACCCCGACGGCGCCGACACCTGGGCGCAGCAGGACGCGTTCGCCCGGGGCATGTCCGTCGGCGCGCCCCCCGACGCCTTCAACGCCCACGGTCAGGACTGGGGACTGCCCCCCTGGCGCCCCGACGCCCTCGCGGCGTTGGGGTACGCCCCCTACCGGGACCTCCTGCGTGGCCTCCTCGCCCACGCCGGGGCCCTGCGCATCGACCACGTCATGGGCCTCTTCCGGCTCTGGTGGGTCCCCGAGGGGCTCCCGCCCACCGAGGGCGCCTACGTCACCCAGGACGCCGAGGCGATGCTCGCCGTCCTCGTCCTGGAGGCGCACCGGGCGGGTGCCGTCGTCATAGGGGAGGACCTCGGCACCGTCGAGCCCGGCGTACGCGAGGCGCTCGCCCGGCGCGGGGTGCTCGGCACCTCCGTGCTCTGGTTCGAGCGTGACTGGGCGGGGAACGGGCGCCCGCTCGCCCCCGGGACGTGGCGCGAGGGCTGCGTGGCGACGGCGACCACCCACGACCTGCCCTCCACCGCCGCGAGGCTGACGGGCGAACATGTGACGCTCCGCCACCGGCTCGGTCTGCTGACCCGCCCCCTGGAGCAGGAGCTGGCCGAGGACGCCGCCGACACCGCGGAATGGCTCGCCTACCTGGCCCGGCTCCGGCTGCTGCCCGAGGGTGAGGGGGACGAGGAGGCGGCCGTCCGCGCCGTCCACCGCTTCCTGCGGAGCACCCCGGCCCTGATGTCCGGCGTCTGGCTCCCGGACACCGTGGGTGACCGCCGTCCGCAGAACCTGCCCGGGACCTGGGACCAGTACCCCAACTGGCGCCTGCCCGTCGCCGACGCGGAAGGCCACCCCGTCACCCTGGAGGAGATCACCGCCTCGCCCCGGCTGCACCGGCTGATGGCCGTCCTGACGGGGGGTCCGGAGTCCCGTACGGCACCCCCGGGCGCGCGCCCCTCGTAGGCGTTCGCTACGTTTGCACCGTGGACAAGAAGAACGCTATGCGCGCCGGCGCCGTCGCGGCCGGTACGACGCTGATGATGCTGCTCATGTCGTCCCCGGCGCTCGCGCTCACCCGCGACGACGGTGACGACCCGGGGCCGGGGCTGAACGTGCTGGAGACCCTCGGTCTCTACGTCGCGCTGCCGATCGTCCTGTTCCTGGTGATCGCGGGCCTCGTGATGGTCCTCGACAAGTCCGAGAAGCAGGCCTAGGGAATTCTCCCGGGTGCGCCGCCGGTACTCCGTACCGCGCGGCGCACCGGCGTGTCCGGACCCCGGTAGGTTGCGGGCATGACCGAGTGGGACGTCAAGAAGCTCCGCATCCTGCGCACCCTGCGCGACCGGGGGACCGTCACCGCCGCCGCCGAAGCCCTCCGTATGACGCCGTCCGCCGTCTCGCAGCAGCTCACCAACCTCGCCGGGCAGCTCGGGGTACAGCTGCTGGAGGCGCAGGGGCGCCGCGTGCGGCTCACCGACGCCGCGCACCTGGTGCTGCGGCACGCCGAGGCGGTCTTCGCCCAGCTGGAGCGGGCCGACGCCGAACTCACCGGCTATCTGCGGGGCGAGGCGGGCCAGGTGCGTGTCGGCGCCTTCTCGACCGCCGTGCCCGCCCTCGTGGTGCCCGCCGTGCGGCTGCTGGGCGCCGAGGGGCGTCCCGGACCCCAGGTGCGCGTACGTGAGGCGGAGGCGGCCCAGGCCTTCGAGCTGCTGTCGGCCGGTGAGGTGGACCTGGCGCTCTCCCTGGCGGCGCACGCCCCGACGGCCCGGGACCCCCGCTTCACCCTGCTGCCGCTCCTCGCCGACCCGTTGGACGTGGCGCTGCCCGCCGGTCACCGCCTCGCCGGAGCGCCCGCCCTGCGGCTCGCGGACCTCTCGCAGGAGCCCTGGATCTTCGGCGGGTCCGGCCCCTGGTCGGAGATCACCACCGCCGCGTGCGAGGCCGCCGGCTTCGTTCCCGAGCAGGCCCACAGCGCCGCCGGCTGGACAGCCATCCTCGCCATGGTGCGGGCGTCCATGGGCGTCGCGCTGGTCCCCCGGATGGTCTCCGCATCCGACCGGCCGCACCACGGCGTGGCCATGCGGGTCCTGGAGGCGGACCGGCCCTGTCGCCATGTGGTGGCGGCCGTACGGCAGGGCGCCGAAGACGGCCCCGCGGTCGCCCGGGTGCTGAGCGCGCTCCAGCAGGTGGCGGCCGCTTCCGGTCGGCCCACCGTTAAGCAGGGCTGAAAGAACCGTACGAAAACTTTCGATGGACCTGATCGTTGTCGCGGCGGCACAGTGGGCCCATGCCCACCGACGAGAACCAGACGGAGCTTTCTCCCAGCGACCCGCACGCCAACGACGCGGCCCCCTACGGCGGTGGTGACCCCTACGCCGACTACCGCGCGGGCGACTTCCCCTTCACCGAACTGGTCGACCTCGCGGACCGCCGCCTCGGCGCCGGAGTGATCGCGGCGAACGACGAGTTCTTCGCAGAGCGCGAGAACCTCCTGATCCGGGAACCCGCCGTCTTCGACCCCGAGCGCTTCGGCCACAAGGGCAAGATCATGGACGGCTGGGAGACCCGCCGCCGCCGGGGCACGGACGCGGAGCACCCCTTCCCGGCCCCCGAGGACCACGACTGGGCGATCGTCCGACTGGGCACGCCCGGAATCATCCGCGGCGTCGTCGTCGACACCGCACACTTCCGCGGCAACTACCCGCAGCGCGTCTCCGTCCAGGCGACGGCCGTGGAAGGCGCCCCCGGCCCCGCGGAGCTCCTCGCCGACGACGTGAAGTGGGAGGAGCTCGTCCCGCCCACCCCCGTGCGCGGCCACGCCGCCAACGGCTTCGAGGTCACCGGGGGCCGCCGCTGGACGCACCTGCGGATCTGCCAGCACCCGGACGGCGGAATCGCCCGCCTCCGTGTCCACGGCGAGGTCGTCCCCGACCCGGCCTGGCTCGCCGCGCTGGGCACGATCGACCTGATCTCGATCCTCAACGGCGGCATGTACGAGGACGCCTCGGACCGCTTCTACTCCTCGCCGGCCCAGATCATCCTGCCCGGCACCTCCCGCAAGATGGACGACGGCTGGGAGAACCGCCGCCGCCGGGTCCGCGACACGAACGACTGGGTCCGCTTCCGTCTGCCCGCCCAGGGCGCGGTGCGCGCGGTCGAGATCGACACCGCCTACCTCAAGGGCAACGCGGCCGGCTGGGCCGGCCTCCACGGCCGCGACGGCGACACGGGCGAATGGTTCGAGATCCTGCCCCGAACCCGGCTCCAGCCCGACACCCTCCACCGCTTCGTCCTCGACACCGAGGCCGTGGTCACCCACGTACGCCTGGACGCCTACCCCGACGGCGGGGTGGCCCGGATGCGCCTCCACGGCTCGCTGACGGAGGCGGGCGCGGCCGAACTGGCCCGCCGCCACCAGGAGTCCGGCGCCTGATGCCCCCGCCCGGCGGACGGCTGCGCAACCGCGCCCGCCCGCCGGGCGGCTTCCAGCGGTCACCACGTCCCAAACCACGGTGAACCCCGGGCGTCCGCGCCCGTCCCCACGCACGACGAAGGGGGCGCCCCCGCAGGAGGCGCCCCCTTCGTCGCGTGTACCGCAGGACCGTTAGGCGGTGGCCGCTGCGGCGTCGGCCGCCTGCGCCTTCAGCGCACGCTCCACGCCCGAGCGGGACTCCGACATCAGCCGGCGCAGCGCTGCGCTCGGCTGCGCCGACTCCAGCCAGGCGTCCGTGGCGTCCAGCGTCTCCTGCGAGACCTGGAGAGCCGGATACAGGCCGACCGCGATCTGCTGCGCCATCTCGTGGCTGCGCGAGTCCCAGACGTCCTTGACCGCCGTGAAGAACCTCTCCGTGTACGGCGCCAGCAGCTCACGCTGGTCGGTCTGCACGAAACCGCTGATGACCGACTCCTGGAGGGAGTTCGGCAGCTTGTCCGACTCGACGACCGACGCCCACGCCTCGGCCTTCGCCTCCTCGGAGGGCTGGGCCGCGCGCGCCGACGCCGCGTGACGCTCACCCGCGGCCGTCCTGTCACGCTCGTACTCCGCGGCGATCTCCTCCTCGTCCAGGAGGCCCGTCGCCGCCAGGCGCTGCACGAACGCCCAGCGCAGCTCAGTGTCGACGGCCAGGCCCTCGATCTCCTGCGTGCCGTCGAGCAGCGACTGCAGGACGTCGAGGTGGAGCGGGCTGCGTGCCGTCGCGGCGAATGCGCGGGCCCAGGCCAGCTGGTGGTCACCGGCCGGCTCGGCCGCGCGCAGGTGCGCCAGCGTCGCCTCGGTCCACTGGTTCAGGCCCGCCTCGCGCCACTCCGGGGCGGCGTAGAGGTCGAGCGCCAGCTTCACCTGACGGTGCAGCGACTGCACGACGCCGATGTCCGACTCCTTGCCGATCCCTGAGAGGACCAGCGCCAGGTAGTCACGCGTCGCCAGCTCGCCGTCGCGCGTCATGTCCCAGGCCGAGGCCCAGCTCAGCGCGCGGGGCAGGGACTCGGCGAAGTCGCCCAGGTGCTCGGTGACGACCCGCAGCGACTCCTCGTCGAGACGGACCTTCGCGTACGACAGGTCGTCGTCGTTGAGCAGGACGACCGCCGGACGAGCCGTGCCGGAAGGGAACGGCACCGTGGTGCGCTCGCCGTCCACGTCGAGCTCGATCCGGTCCGTGCGCACCAGCTTGCCCGCCGCGTCGAGGTCGTAGCAGCCGATGGCGATCCGGTGCGGACGCAGGGTGGGCTCGCCCTTCGCGCCGGCGGGCAGCGCGGGGGCCTCCTGGAGCACGGTGAACGAGGTGACGTGGCCGTTCCCGTCGGTCTCGATCTCCGGGCGCAGGATGTTGATCCCGGCCGTCTCCAGCCACGCCTTGGACCAGGTCTTCAGGTCACGGCCGGAGGTCTCCTCCAGCGCGCCCAGCAGGTCCGACAGACGGGTGTTCCCGAAGGCGTGCGCCTTGAAGTAGGCCTGCACGCCCTTGAAGAACGCGTCCTTGCCGACGTACGCCACGAGCTGCTTCAGGACCGAGGCGCCCTTCGCGTACGTGATCCCGTCGAAGTTCACCAGGACGTCGTCGAGGTCCTGGATGTCCGCCATGATCGGGTGCGTCGACGGCAGCTGGTCCTGCCGGTACGCCCAGGTCTTCATGGAGTTGGCGAACGTGGTCCAGGAGTGCGGCCACTTCGAGCCCTCGGCGTCCGCCTGGCACGCGATGGAGGTGTACGTCGCGAAGGACTCGTTCAGCCAGAGGTCGTTCCACCACTCCATGGTGACCAGGTCGCCGAACCACATGTGGGCGAGCTCGTGGAGGATCGTCTCGGCGCGCGTCTCGTAGGCCGCGTCCGTGACCTTCGAACGGAACACGTACTGGTCGCGGATGGTGACCGCGCCCGCGTTCTCCATCGCGCCCGCGTTGAACTCCGGGACGAAGAGCTGGTCGTACTTGGCGAAGGGGTACGCGTAGTCGAACTTCTCCTGGAACCAGTCGAAGCCCTGCCGGGTGACCGCGAAGATGTCGTCCGCGTCGAGGTACTCGGCGAGCGACGGCCGGCAGTAGATGCCGAGCGGGACGGACTGGCCGTCCTTCTCGTAGCTGCTGTGCACCGAGTGGTACGGGCCGGCGATCAGGGCCGTGATGTAGGTGGAGATGCGCGGCGTCGGCTCGAACGACCAGACGTCGTCCTTCGGCTCGGGCGTCGGCGAGTTGGAGATCACGGTCCAGCCGGACGGGGCCTTCACGGTGAACCGGAAGGTCGCCTTCAGGTCGGGCTGCTCGAAGCTGGCGAACACCCGGCGGGCGTCCGGGACCTCGAACTGGGTGTAGAGGTAGGCCTGCTCGTCGACAGGGTCGACGAAGCGGTGCAGGCCCTCGCCGGTGTTCGTGTACGAGCAGTCGGCGACGACCTTCAGCTTGTTCGCGCCGGCCCGGAGGTGCTTCAGCGCGATCCGGGAGTCCCGGAAGACGGCTGCGATGTCCAGGTCCTTGCCGTTCAGCACGATGTCGTGCACGGCGGGGGCGACCAGATCGATGAAGGTCTCCGCACCGGCTTCGGCGGAGTCGAAGCGCACGGTGGTGACGGACCGGTAGGTGCCGCCCTCCTGTGCGCCGGAGAGGTCGAGATCGATCTCGTACGCGTCCACGGTCAGCAGGCGCGCCCGCTCCTGTGCCTCTTCGCGGGTCAGATTCGTGCCAGGCACGCGGTCATCTCCTTGATATGCGATGTTTCTGGTCATCCTTCCACGTGGGGCGGGCGCAGCGCGATGTCCGTTTTCCGCCGGACCTGCGCGGGTGTCCGGGCCACCCTCGGACCATGACCGCACACGAGGCACGGCCCATCGGGCCGGACACCCTGGAAGAGCTCCGGACGACCGACGACGCGGGACGTCCCTGCGTCCCGTACAAGGCCACGGAGGGCGGCGACCCCCTGCGCTGCTGCCTGCGTGGCACGGAGTCGGGGGAGCTGATCGCGCTCGTCTCCTACGCGCCGCTGAGACGCTGGGCGGCGGAGACCTGGGCGCGCCCGGGGGCGTACGACGAACAGGGCCCGGTCTTCATCCACGCCGAGCGGTGCGAGGGCCCGGCGGGGGACCGGACCGGCTATCCGTTCTCCCGGGCGGGCGCACTGCGCACCGTCCGCCGCTACGACGCGGAGGGCGCGATCATCGGCGGCCGGCTGCTGGAGATCCCGGCCGAGGAGGAGAAGGGCTTCGACGCCGCCTTCGCGGAGGCCTTCGCCGACCCGGACGTGGCGCTGGTACACGTGCGGGCCGTGGAGTACGGGTGCTTCCACTTCGAGGTACGGCGGGGCGGGGCCGGGGTGCCCCTCGCGTAGCCGCTCCTTCCCGCTCCCGCCCTCCGGGGCGACGAGCGAGCGGGCACGCGGAAGGGCGGCCCCGGGCACCAGGGGCCGCCCTTCCGCGGACGAGTGGGGTCAGCCCTTGAGCTCCGCCGCCACCAGCTCCGCGATCTGGACCGCGTTCAGCGCGGCACCCTTGCGCAGGTTGTCGTTGGAGACGAACAGTGCGAGGCCGTGCTCGACGGTCTCGTCGGCGCGGATGCGGCCGACGTACGAGGCGTCCTTGCCGGCCGCCTGGAGCGGGGTGGGGATCTCGGAGAGCTCGACGCCCTCGGCGTCCTTCAGCAGCTCGTAGGCGCGCTCGACACTGATCGGGCGGGCGAAACGGGCGTTGATCTGGAGGGAGTGACCGGAGAAGACCGGGACCCGCACACAGGTGCCGGACACCTTGAGCTCCGGGATCTCCAGGATCTTGCGGGACTCGTTGCGGAGCTTCTGCTCCTCGTCCGTCTCGAAGGAACCGTCGTCGACGATCGCCCCGGCGAGCGGCAGTACGTTGAAGGCGATCGGGCGCTTGTAGACGCCCGGCTCGGGGAAGTCCACCGCGTCACCGTCGTGCGTCAGCTTGTCCGCTTCCGCGACGACCTTGGACGCCTGGCCGTGCAGCTCGGCGACACCGGCGACCCCGGAGCCGGACACCGCCTGGTAGGTGGCCACGGTCAGCGCGTCCAGCTGCGCCTCGTCGTGCAGGGGGCGCAGCACGGGCATGGCGGCCATCGTGGTGCAGTTCGGGTTGGCGATGATGCCCTTGGGGCGGTTCGCGATCGCGTGCGCGTTGACCTCGGAGACGACCAGCGGTACCTCGGGGTCCTTACGCCATGCGGAGGAGTTGTCGATCACCACGGCGCCCTGGGAGGCGACCTTCTCGGCCAGCGCCTTCGACGTGGCACCGCCCGCGGAGAACAGCACGATGTCCAGACCGGTGTAGTCCGCGGTGGAGGCGTCCTCCACGGTGATGTCCGTGCCCTCGTAAGCGATGGTGGAACCCGCGGAACGCGCGGAAGCGAAGAGCCGCAGCTCGGCGACGGGGAACTTCCGCTCGGCCAGGATGCTGCGCATGACTGTGCCGACCTGACCGGTGGCGCCGACGATTCCGACCTTCACTGGGACTCCCTCACAGATGCGAACGGGCACGATTGCCGGTCCATGATGCGTATGTCCCCGGCTCCCTTGTCCAATCCATTGTCCGGCAGGCGGACGGGCGCCGCACGGAGCTGTGGGGCGGGAGCCCTTGATAGCTCCCGCCCCACAGTCATGAGGTGTCGTACGGATCACACCGCCGTGACGGCTACGGCGCGACCTTCTCGATCACGACGCTGCCGGTGCCCGCCGCGGTGCCGCGGGCGTTCACCAGCTGGACCTCGCCGAAGAACTGGCGGCCCTCGGGGGCCGCTCCGGCGACCACGACCTCAGCGGTGACCTGGGCGGACGCGCCGTTGGCCAGGTTCACGGCCTTCGACTCGTCGACCTTGATCTCACCGAGCGACGACGCGTAGTAGACGTCGCGGTAGTCGTACTCGGTGGTACCGGCCGGGACCGAGTAGCCGTCGATGACGACGGTGTACGTGCCGGCCGCCGGCTTCACCAGGCTGACGGACTCCTCGGAGCCCGCCGTCGTGGAGGCGCCGACCTCGGTGTCGCCCTTGTAGACGTACAGGTCGATGTCCGCGTTGGCGTCCGACGTGTTGCCGATGGCGACGTCCAGCTTCTCGACGCCCGCACCGATGGTCACCGTCCTGGTGTACTCGCCACCCGTGGAGATCGACGGGCGCTCGACGTCGGCCGAGCCCAGCGAGCCGCCCTTGAGCTTGCCCTCCAGGTCGCCCGCGTTGTTGGTGACCGTCCAGTCCACCGCGGCCGGGGTGCCGATCTTCGCCTCGGGGATGGTCCGCACCGCCGGGTCGAAGGAGGCGCCGAGCAGCGAGACGTCCAGCTTGTACGGGTTGTCCAGCAGCGGCGACGTACGGCGGGACTCGACCTCGATCTCCCAGACGCCCGGCTGCGGCGCGTTGTACGAGCGCGTGTCCGGACGGCAGGTGTTGGCCGGGTTCTCGTAGTTCGGGTAGCAGTTGATCGTGGAGCTGTCCTCCACCGCGACCCCGTAGGGGTGGATGGAGATGAACCGCGTCTGGCTGCCCGAGCGCAGGGCGCTCAGCGCGACCTCCAGGGTCTCGGCGCCCTCCGGCACGTTCACGAAGTACGACGTGGTGCCGTTGCGCTGCACCGAGCCGGTCGTCGAGAACGCGTAACCCGGCTTCACCAGGTCCTTGGCGACGACCACCGTGGAGAGGATCTGCTGGTCCACGCCGCTGGTCTTCGAGTCGTCCACCCGCAGGATCGCGCTGTGGACGCCCGCGGTGCGCGGCTTGGCCTGCACCTTGACGGTCACCGGCTTGCCGAGCGGAAGCGAGACGGTGCTCGAACCGGTCAGGGAGAAGGTGCCGTCGTTGTTCTTCCACGACAGCTTGTGCTTCACGGCCTTGTCCGGGCCCGTGGTGCGGGTGACGGTGACGTCGTACGACTTCTTCTGGCCGGCCTTCAGGCCGCCCTCACGGTCGTACAGGCCGGTGCCGAAGCCCGGGTCCTTGAGCGCGAAGTCGATCGCGGTGTCGACCGGGGCCTTGACCGAGTACTCGTGCGCCGGGGCGCCCTGCTTCTCGATCTGCTTCCAGGCGCCGACGATGTCGATCAGACCGGCACCCTGGGCGTGCGCGGGCACACCGTCGATGTGGGTGGCGGTGCTGGTCAGCGCGGTCCGCAGGTCGGCCGGGGGCAGCTCGATGTGCTTCTGCTTCGCGGCGGACAGCAGCAGCGCCGTGGCGCCGGCGGCCTGCGGCGAGGACATCGAGGTGCCCTGCAGCATGGAGTAGCCGGCGGGGAGGGAGTAGCCCGCCTCCTTGACCGGACCGCCGGGGTACCAGGTCTGCGTGGTGTTGATCGACGCGCCCGGTGCCGTCAGGGTCGGCGTGAAGCCGCCGTCCTCACGCGGACCGCGCGAGGAGAAGGGCAGCATGTCGTACTTCTTGGTGACGTTCGAGCCGTAGTTGGCGGCCCAGGTCTCCTTGGAGATCGACGCGCCCACCGAGATGACGTGGTCGGCGAGGCCGGGGTCACCGATGGTGTTCAGGCCCGGGCCCTCGTTGCCGGCCGAGATGACCAGCTGGACGCCGTAGATGTCGATGAGGCGCTTGTAGAGCTCGGCGCGCGCGTTGTTGCCGTCGTTGAGCGGCGGCAGGCCGCCGATCGACATGTTGACGACGTCGACGCCGCGGTTGACGACGAGGTCGATCATGCCCTCGGTCAGCGCGATGTTGGTGCAGCCACCGGACCAGGTGCAGGCGCGCGAGGAGACGACCTTGGCGCCGGGCGCCGCGCCGTTCATCTTGCCGCCGAACAGGCCGTTGGCCGCGGTGATGCCCGCGACGTGGGTGCCGTGCTCGCTCTCGATGACGCCGATGTTCACGTAGTCGGCCTTCGCGCCGGCCGCGTTGTAGACGACGTCCTTGCGGGTCTCCACGACGAACGGGATGCGCTCGACGATCTGCGTCGCCGGGTTGTCCGTGCCGAAGTAGCCGACCTGGTGCTTCTCCTTGTACGGCTTCAGCGCGGTGTCGTTGCGGAAGTCGGCGTCGTTGTCCAGGTCGACGCGGACGGTGCCGGCGACCGGGTCGTAGAGCACGGCCCAGACATCGGTGGTGTCGCCGTCCCGGTTGAGGTCACCGGCCATGTCGCCGCCGCGGGTCGCGGCCTCGGAGAACAGCTGGATCTTGTAGGACCCCTCCGGCGCGGAGTAGGTGCGGCCGCCGATGGTGAACGTCGGGCCGGACACGGAGGCCGTCATGCGCAGCCAGGTGCCGTCGCCGTCGTTGACCGGGTCGGTCGCGGTCACCCAGTCGACGATCTTGCGCTCGCCGGTGGTGGTCTTCTGCAGCGCGGGGTGGCCGAGGTCGACACCGGAGTCCAGGACGCCGATGGTGATCCCGCGGCCGTCGGCCTTCGGGTGCTGCTTCACGAAGTCGACCGCGCCCGTCTCGAAGGACGGGTTGTACGGGTTCTTCGCGGGGGTGTTCTTGTCCGGCGCCGCGTAACTTCCCGTGGCCTTCGGCTGCTTCGCCCCGGCGACCCGGTCGCCCGCGGGCGTCGGGTCGTCCAGCTTGATCTCCTGCTTGAGATCGATGCCCTGGACGGAGGAGAGCTTCTGCGTCGCCTTGATGGTGGCCTCGGCGGTCGCGGTCGGCACGGTCGCCCGGACGTAGCCGAGCTTGTCGTACGTCTGCCCCACCACGGACCCCTTGACGGAGTCCAGCTGTTCGGCGACCTTCTCGGTCGCGCCGGGGGTGGTGGCGACCATCATCGTGATGTTCTTCTCGCCCTTGGCCTCGGCCTTCGCCAGCACTGCGGCGTCGGCCTCGCCCAGCTTGTCGCCCTTCGCGCTCGTGGCGGCGGGCTTCACCGGGGAGGCGGCCGGGTCGTCGGCGGCGAGGACGGGGGACGCGCCGGAGGCGGCCAGTGCGGCCGCCAGACCGGCCGCGGCGGCTATACGCGCCGCGCGTCTCGCCCCGGGTATGGAGCTGGGGGATTCCTTGGTCATCAGCATCCCTGTTGTGTGAACGAAAGAGAGAGTCCGGAATTCGGTACCCGATGACCGCTCAGCCTTTCGTAAAAGACAGGGTTTTGTGGAGAGTTGACGGTGATCGAAAAGGGACATGGCGTAGATCCGCCACCGGTGCCATTACGCCACTCAGCGTGGCAGGACCACCACGTACGCGGCCGGTTCGCGGTCCTCGGCCGCCATCATGGCCGTACGCAGCACCACCGACTGCTGTGCCGCAGATTCGCGCAGCTGCTTCGGTGTCACCCGCACCACCGTCACCCCGAGCCGCTCCAGGTGCTCCCGCTCCGCGGCGAAGGAGACGCGCTCCTCGCGGGGTGAGCGGGCGCCGATCTCGAGCGCGACCGCCTGTTCCGGCCAGTACGCGTCCACCCCGCCCAGGAATCCGCCGCCGGGCAGGGACAGTTCCACGTTCCACAGCGGCTGGGGGAGACCGTGGGCGCGCACCATCCCGTACAGCCGGTCCTCCGCCGCGGCCCGCCCCTCGATCAGCAGCGCCTCGACGGCGTCCACCACGTGCGCGCGGCCCAGCAGCTTCGCGTCGCCCAGTTCCCTCACGACGGAACCGGGTTCGCAGTGTCCGCCGCGCACCGCCTCCGTCAGGATCCGGCGCACCGTCGGGGCGTCCGTGAGCGAGGCCACCGCGTCGGCCAGGGCCCGCTCCACCGGGGCCAGCGGCACCCCTCGCCGGCGCTGCGGCCGGGGCAGGGCGGCGGCCCGGGTCACCTGGACGAACCGGGTGGAGCGCAGCCGCCTGGTACGCGGCACCAGTACGTCGATCCGGTGCAGGGCGATCATGGGGGGCGCGGAGGTGAAGCCGTACAGGGCCAGTGCCGCCAGGCCCGTGACCATCGACTCGCCGTAACCGGGGCCGTGCTGGGCGGGCACGGTCCGCAGGGTGCCGGCCGGGGGCCGCCCGGCGTAGAGCAGGGCGCCGCGGACCCGGTCGTCGTTCGTGGGCGCTCCACGGTGCAGGAGGTACACGCTGGGGAGCAGCTGCTGCCACGGACCGCCGGGCAGACACTGCGCGGCGGTGTGCGCGGCGGTCACACCGCGGGCGCGCAGCTGTGCGGCGGACTGCACGCGGCGGGCCGCTTCGTGGACGGGGCGTGGGGGGAGCGGGGCGTTCTGGGTCATGCCGGGGAGATTCCCGCAGCCCCGCCGCCCGATAACCCGTGTTACAAGCCCGTCGACATTCCAGGACAACACCGTCCTAAAGCACGGAAGTTCGAATGTCGAAAAGGGCGGTCGCGGCGGGAATTGCGCGGCGCGCGCCCCGCACGTCTGTGCGGGGCGCGCGCCGGATCCTCACGCCGCCGCGTCGCGCCCCTGTCCTCGCAGCGCCCGCGCCAGATCGTCCCGGGCCTCCAGGACCAGCCGCCGCAGCGCCGGTGCCGCGTCCGGGTGCGAGGTCAGCCACGCGTCCGTCGCGGACAGGGTCGCGGGGTCGTCCTGCAACCCGGGGAACAGGCCCCTGACCACGTCCATCCCGATCTGGATGGACCGCTCCGCCCACACCCGCTCGATCGCCTCGAAGTACGAGGCCGTGTAGGGCGCCAGCAGCTCCCGCTGCGACGGCTGCCCGAAGCCGGCGATCGTCGCCCCGACGAGTGCGTTGGACAGCTTGTCGGACTCCACCACCGCCGCCCACGCCTGGGCCTTGACCGCCGCCGAGGGGCGGGACGCCAGGCACCGCACGTGGTGCCGCTTGCCCGACGCCGTGTCGTCCCGGGCGAGTTCGGCGTCCAGGGCGGCCTCGTCGGCCCTGCCGTGAGAGGCCAGCGGAGACAGGAAGGCCCACCGGAGCTCCTGGTCGACGTCCAGGCCCTCGATCACCGCGGAGCCGTCGAGCAGCCCGCCCAGCAGCTGGAAGTCCGCGTCCGACGTCGCGACGGCGGCGAAGAACCGGGCCCACGTCAGCTGGTGCTGGCTGCCGGGCTCGGCCCGCCGCAGCTCCGCAAGCGCGCCCTCGGCCAGCGCCCGGCCGCCCTCCTCGCGCCAGGCCGGCGCGGCGTAGTGCACCAGTGCCGACTGCGCCCACGCGTGCAGCATCTGCAGGACACCGATGTCCGACTCGCGGCCGGCGAAGGACAGCACCAGGGACACGAAGTCCCGGGCGGGCAGCAGCGCGTCCCGCGTCAGGTTCCACAGGGCGGACCAGCACAGGGCCCGTGCCAGCGGGTCGGTGATGTCACCGAGGTGCTCGCGGAGGGTGGCCAGGGACCCCTCGTCGAAGCGGACCTTGCAGAACGTGAGGTCGTCGTCGTTGACCAGCACCAGGTCCGGCCTCTCGGACCCCGCCAGCTCCGTGACCACGGTCCGCTCCCCGGCGACATCGGTCTCGGTCCGCGCGAACCGCACCAGCTCGCCCTCCGGGGAGAGCCGGTACAGGCCCACCGCGACCCGGTGGGGGCGCAGCTCCGGGTGTGAGGCCGCGGCCTCCTGGGTCACGGCGAGCTCCGCGATCCGCCCCTGGCCGTCGTACGTCACGACCGGCGTCAGGACGTTGACCCCCGCCGTCTGCAGCCATGCGCGCGACCAGGCCGTCATGTCGCGGCCCGACGTCTCGGCCAGCACGGAGAGGAGGTCGCCCAGCTGAGTGTTGCCGTACGCGTGCCGCTTGAAGTAGCGGCGCGCGCCCTCCAGGAACGCGTCCCGGCCCACGTACGCCACGAGCTGCTTGAGCACCGAGGCGCCCTTCGCGTACGTGATGCCGTCGAAGTTCAGCTTGGCGTCCTCCAGGTCACGGATGTCGGCCGTGATCGGGTGCGTGGACGGCAGCTGGTCGGCCCGGTAGGCCCACGCCTTGCGGTTGTTGGCGAAGGTGATCCAGCCGTTGGTGAAGCGGGTGGCCTCCACCATCGAGAACGTCCCCATGAAGTCGGCGAAGGACTCCTTCAGCCACAGGTCGTCCCACCACTGCATGGTGACCAGGTCGCCGAACCACATGTGCGCCATCTCGTGCAGGATCACGTTGGCGCGGCGCTCGTAGGACGCCGAGGTGACCTTGCCGCGGTAGATGTACTCCTCGCGGAAGGTGACGAGGCCCGGGTTCTCCATCGCCCCGAGGTTGTACTCCGGCACGAACGCCTGGTCGTACTTCCCGAAGGGGTACGGGTAGTCGAAGTGGTCGTGGAAGAAGTCCAGGCCCTGCTTGGTGACGAGGAAGACGTCGTCCGCGTCGAAGTGGCGCGCGAGCCCCTTGCGGCACATCGCGCCGAGGGGGATCTCCAGCTTCTCGCCGTCGTCGGACGTACGGGTGTAGAGGTCGCTCACGTAGTGGTACGGACCCGCGACGACCACGGTGATGTACGTCGAGATGGGCAGGGTCTCCGCGAACCGGTGGACCTCGCCGTCCTGCGGCTCCTCCGCGCCGTTGCTCCACACCCGCCAGCCCTCCGGCGCCGTCACCTCGAAGCGGTAGGGCGCCTTGAGGTCGGGCTGCTCGAAGTTGGCGAAGACACGCCGCGCGTCGGCCGGCTCGTACTGCGTGTAGAGGTAGACCTCGCCGTCCTCCGGGTCGACGAAGCGGTGCATGCCCTCGCCGGTCCGGCTGTAGGCGCACCGCGCGTCGACCACCAGGACGTTCTCACCTTCCGCGAGTCCGTCCAGCGTGATCCGGGTGCCGTCGAAGACGGTCCCGGGGTCCAGGTCCCTGCCGTTCAGCGTCACCGCGTCCACCGACGGCGCGAGCAGATCGGCGAAGGTCGAGGCCCCGGCGCGGGCGGCGCGGAAGCGGATCGTGGTCTGCGAGCGGAAGGTGCGCGGACCGGCCTCGTCGCCCCCGTCGGGCTCGCCGACGGCGGAGCGGAGGTCGAGGGCGACCTCGTAACCGTCGACGGTCAGCAGCTCGGCCCTCTCGCGGGCCTCGTCGCGGGACAGGTTCTCACCGGGCACGGAGCACTCCTTCGTGTCTCATGTGTCTCATTCGAAGACCTTTGATCCTCCCATGCGGCCGTCGGAGCCGGTGCACGGGAATGGCGGGAGGGCCCTGTGGTGTTCGGGCAGGCAGGTGCCAGACCGACCTCATGAGGAGAGACATGCCCGAGAACAGCACGGCCGGCGGCAAGGTTCCGGCCGACTTCTGGTTCGATCCGCTCTGTCCCTGGGCCTGGATGACCTCCCGCTGGATGCTGGAGGTGGAGAAGGTCCGTGACGTGGAGGTGCGCTGGCACGTCATGAGCCTCGCCGTCCTCAACGAGCCCAGGCTCGACGAGCTGCCCGAGGAGTACCAGGACATGATGCGCACCCAGGCCTGGGCGCCCGTCCGGGTCGTCGTCGCAGCCCAGCAGAAGCACGGCGACGACATCGTCGGCCCGCTGTACACGGCCCTCGGCACCCGCATCCACAACAACGGCGAGGGCCCTACGCGCGAGGCGATCGCGGGCGCGCTGGCCGACGTCGGCCTCCCGGCCGAGCTCCTGGAGTACGCCGACTCCGACGCGTACGACAAGGAGCTGCGCGCCTCTCACAAGGAGGGCATCGACAAGGTCGGCCAGGACGTCGGCACCCCGGTCATCGCCGTGCCCGGCGCCGACGGCGAGCAGATCGCCTTCTTCGGCCCGGTCGTCACCCCCGCCCCGAAGGGCGAGGAGGCCGCGAAGCTCTGGGACGGCACGCTGCTGGTGGCGTCGATCCCCGGCTTCTACGAGATCAAGCGGACCCGTACGCAGGGCCCCGTCTTCGACTGACCCGGTCCGGGCGGTGCGGGCTCCCGGGACCTGGGCGCCCGCACCGCCCGGCGGCCCCCGGGGTCAGCGGGCCCGGCGGATACGGACAGGACCGCGGGCCTTCGCCGGCTCGACGGGCCGGCCGCCCTGGGTGATCTCCACCTCGCCCGCCTCGACGAGCCGCCCGGCCGCCCGGCGGACAGGCTCCATGAGCGCACGCCAGCCGTCGCCGTCCCCCTCGTACACCGCACGCGCGGCATCGGAGGGGCAGATCGTCGCGCCCGGCCCGCGATGTTCCAGCAGTTCCAGGATGGCCCGTTCCAGGCCCCGGTCCGTCTGCCGCCCGTCGTCCGTCACCCCGTCAGTCTCGCAGCGGGCCCGGCAGGACGCGGGGACGCCGCCCGCGGTGTTCCGGTCGTGTGTCGCGGGGCCCGCGGGTATTGCCGACCGTGCGGACCGTCGTTCATGATCTGCGCATGCCGGCTGCGGGTGCGGACCATCACGTGGCCCCGCCCCTGCCGCGCACCGTGCGGATCGGGTACGGGCTCGGCTCGCTGTGCACCGGCACCTTCGCGACCGTGCCGGGCCTGATCCTGCTCTACTACCTCACCGATGTGCTCGCCGTCCCCGCCGCCGTCGCGGGTGCCGCCGTCTTCCTCCCGAAGGCCTGGGACGTCCTGGTCAACCCGCTGGTCGGTGCGCTCTCCGACCGCAGCCGGCTGCGCGGCGGCCCGCGCCGGCCGTTCCTGCTGATCGGCGCCTGCACCCTGCCGCCGCTCTTCGCGCTGATCTTCGCCGCGCCGCCGCTCCGGGGCGCACCGGCCGCCGGCTACGTCGCCGCGCTGTTCCTGCTCGCCGCCACCGCGTACGCCGTCTTCCAGGTGCCGTACGTGACGATGCCCGCCGAGATGACCGAGGACCCGCACGAACGCGGACGCGTCCTCGGCTGGCGCGTGGGGTTCCTCGGCGTGGCGATCCTGCTGTCCGGCGCGCTCGCCCCGGCGATCGCGCACGCCGACGGCGACACCCCGGGGAGCTACCGGCTGATGGGCGCGGCCGTGGCCGTCCTCCTGGCGGTCGGGATGTTCGGTGCCTGGTCCGCCACCCGCCGGGCCCCGGCCGTCGCCCGCAGCGAGGCCGAACCCTCGCTCCGGGCGCAGTTCGCCGCCGCCCGGTCCAGCAGGCCGTTCCTGTACCTGGCCGGCATGTGGACCCTTCAGGCCCTCGCCATCGGCGTGATGCTCGCAGGTGTCCAGTACTTCGCGACGTACACCCTCGGCTCGGCGGGCGCCGTCACCCCCCTGTTCGCCTGCCTCATCGGCCCGCTGGTCCTCTTCATGCCCCTGTGGAACCGCCTGGCCCGACGCAAGGGCGTGACGTACGCCCAGTGGTGCGCGTCGCTCCTCTACACCGCCGGCGCCGTGCTCCTCGCCTTCACCGGGTCCGTGGGGCCTGCCGTCGGCTACGCGGCGGTCGTCCTCGTCGGGATCGCCTACGCCGGGCTGCAGCTGCTGCCCCTGACGATGCTCGCGGACACCCTGGCCGCCGACGCCGCCGCCACCGGCAGGCGCAGGGCGGCCACCTTCACCGGGCTGTGGACCGCAGCCGAGACCCTCGCCTTCGCCCTGGGCGCCGGGGTGTTCGCCCTCGTCCTCGCCGTGACCGGCTTCCGGTCCTCCGACGCGGCGCACCAGGTGGAACAGCCTGCCGCGGCCCTGACCGGCATCAGCGTCGGAATGAGCGTGCTGCCCGCCCTGCTGGCCGCGGCGAGCCTCCTCCTGCTGAGCCGCTACCGCGTGACCCCGGCCGTGCGCCGGCCCCTCCAGGAAGAGCCCGCCCGTGCCGACTGAACCCGCCCTGCCCGAGGGCCGCCCCGCCGCCGACGTGCTCGCCGAACTGCGCTCCCTGCGCGAGGCGGACGCGCCCACCCGTGGGGGCCGCACCTTCGCCTACGTCTACGACGCGGGGCTGGACGGCCTCGACGAACTGGCCGCCGAGGCGTACACCACGTTCGCCACGGTCAACGGGCTCGACCCCACGGTCTTCCCGAGCGTGGCCCGGCTGGAGAACGACGTGGTCGGTGCGGTCGCCGCGCTGCTCGGGGCCCCCGGCGCCCAGGGGACGTTCACCAGCGGCGGCACGGAGAGCATCCTGCTCGCCGTCAAGACCGCGCGCGACCACGCCCGGTCGGAGCGCGGGATCAGCGCACCCCAGCTGGTGCTGCCGTCCACCGCCCACGCCGCCTTCCACAAGGCCGCCGCCTACCTGGGCCTCGAGCCGGTCGTCGTACCCGTCGACCCCGTCACGTTCCGCGCCGACACGGCCGCCATGGCCGCCGCGCTGACCGACCGCACCGCGCTGGTGGTCGCCTCCGCCCCCTCCTACGCCCACGGGGTGATCGACCCCGTCGCCGGGATCGCGGCGGCCGCCTCCGCACGCGGGGTGCTCTGCCATGTGGACGCCTGCATCGGAGGGTGGATCCTGCCGTACCTCCGGCGCTCCGGACGCGCGGTGGAACCCTTCGACCTGTCCGTCCCCGGTGTCACCTCCCTCTCCGTGGACCTGCACAAGTACGGCTACGCGGACAAGGGCGCCTCCGTGGTCCTCCACCGCGACGCCGCACTCCGCCGCCACCAGTACTTCGCCCACGCCGGCTGGCCCGGCTACCCCGTCGTCAACCCGACCGTGCAGGGCACCAAGTCCGGCGGTCTGCTGGCCCAGGCGTGGGCGGTCCTGCGGCACGTGGGCGAGGAGGGCTACACCGCTCTCGCGGCCCGGGTCGGGGAGGCCTCGGACCGGCTGCTCGCGGGGCTGCGAGCCGTGGACGGCGTACGGGTCCTGGGCGATCCCGCCGCCGGGCTCGTCGCCTTCACCGTCGAGGGGGAGGACGGCGTGACCCCGGACCTCAGCCTGCTCCTGCACCTCGCCGACGAGATGCGCGAGCTGGGCTGGTACCTCCAGCCGCAGCTCTCCTTCGACGGGCTGCCGCCCAACCTCCACCTCACGCTCACCCCCGCCACCGTCGGCCAGGTCGGCTCCCTGCTCGCCGACCTCGACGTCGCGCTGGCGAAGGCCCGCGCCCTGGAACCGGTGGTGGTGGACCCGGACCTGGCCTCGTTCGCCGCCGGGCTGGACCCCGACACGCTCGGGCCCGACGAGGTGGCGGGCGTCCTCGCGTTCGCCGGGCTCGGCGACGGCGCCGGGCTCCCGGACCGGGCGGCGCCCGTACTCGTCCTGCTGGACGCGCTGCCGGGTCCGCTCAAGGAGAGGCTGCTCGCCGAGTTCATCGGCTCCGTCTTCCGGATCTGAGTCCCGGCCCCACCCATGGGAGAACCCCCGCGAGTCATGTCCTCGCGGGGGTTCTCCGTCCATCCGCCTGCCGGGTGAAGGTTGAGAAGACGATCACGAGGCAGGACGCCTCAGGCCGGTCAGGGGGCCAGCAGCAGTACGTCCGCGCGCTCCTTGGCGGCGGCGTAACGCCTGGCCACGTCCTGCCAGTTGACGACGCGCCACATCGCCTCGACGAAGTCCACCTTCTGGTTCTTGTACTGAAGGTAGAAGGCGTGCTCCCAGGCGTCGAAGACCAGGATCGGGACCGAGCCCTGGCCGACGTTGCCCTGGTGGTCGTAGACCTGCTCGACGATCAGCCGGCCGCTGACCGGCTCGTAGGCGAGGACGCCCCAGCCGGAGCCCTGCGTGGTCGCGGCGGCCTTCGTCAGCTGCGACTTGAAGCCGGCGTACGAGCCGAAGGACTCGGCGATCGCGTCCGCCAGGTCGCCCACGCCGTCCGCCGCGAGGGGCTCGCCGCCGCCGTCACCGGTCATGTTGTGCCAGTAGATCGAGTGAAGGATGTGGCCCGAGAGGTGGAACGCGAGGTTCTTCTGCAGGCCGTTGATCGCGCCCCAGGCCCCCTTGTCGCGGGCCTCCTCCAGCTGCTCCAGGGTGTCGTTCGCACCCTTGACGTACGCCGCGTGGTGCTTGTCGTGGTGGAGCTCGACGATCTGCGGGTTGATGACCGGTTCGAGCGCCGCGTAGTCGTACGGGAGTTCCGGAAGCGTGTACGTGGCCATGGGTCGAACCCTCCAGCTGCTGCCTGGTTGTTATTGCAAGTCTTTCGCAATTGCAGGCTAGCAGGAGGAAGCGGCGGAAGTGATCAGCTCTTGGTCCCTCAGCGCGGAGAAGTGGCTCCCTGGGCCGATGTGACCGGTCCCCGGTCGCGATGACGTACTGGCAGTCGCCCCTGCGGTCTGCGCCGCCAGCGGTGCGCTCGCGGTGGCGATCTGCGCGCCGACCGCGACAGAGACGCCGGTGCGGAGGGAGACTCCCGCGACGGCCGACGCTCAGGAACGGCAGGTCGCCTTCATCTGCGCCGCCGCGTGGTGCGCCTTACCCCAGCCATCGGACCAGTCGTCACCCCGGTCCAGGAGCTTCACGCCGATGGTGGAGCCCTTGACCGGAAACGTGCCGACGCCGATCCACTGACCGCGCAGACCTGCCTGGTTGACGGTGAAACTGCTGTACTTCGTCGTCCGGTCGTTGGCATCGACCAGCACGTGATACGTGGAGGGGTGCCCTCCCACGTACAGGGTCGTGTTGCTGTGCGGGATGAACACGGAGATCTGGCAGGTGCGCGCTTCGGTGCCCGGCCTCCACCACCACATCACCCTGCTCTCCCCGTCCGTGGACGTGGAACCGGACATGGGGACCGCAGCGTAACTGCCGTTGCACCCGTCACCCGTCCAGGCTCCGGTCGTGCGGGTGTACCAGCCCGCTGTGCCGTCGCTGAAGTAATTGACCTGCTTGTAGCCGCCACCGGACGGGGTGGGACAACCGTGTCCGACGACCCCCGTGTAGACGAGGGCAGAGGCTGCCGGCGCCTTCGGCGGCGGGGACGAGGTGCCGGAATTCCGGGATGGAGCCGACTTGTCCGCAGTGGAGGCGGGGGCGGTAGTCGTCCCCGCCTCGCCGGCCCCGCCCTTCGCCTCGTTCTCCGGCGTGTCCCCTCCCGCGGTGAGGCCAACCTCGTCCGGGCCCCGTCCGGATGCCTCCGCCCCGCTGCCCGGCGCCGTGGCCCCACCGGCCTTGGGCCCCCCACCCTGCCGGGCGTCAGGTGAGGCCGCCGAGAAGGTTCCGGGCGCGTCTGTGCCGCCACCGCCGAGCACCGTGCCGGGTGCCTCGCTCGCACCGGGCCGACTGTCGTCGCCGACGGCGATCAGGAAGGGGACACTGACGAGCAGGACACCGGCGATTGCTGCGGCGGCCAGCAGTGCCTTACCGGGGCGCCCCACCTCCTTGGAAGCAACTGGGCCGCTGTCCGAGGCTGTTGCTGCGGGGCCGGATGCCGCGCCGTTCCTCCCGGCGCCGACGGCCACCGTGGCCTGACGCTCCGCGTCGGTGGATATCAGAGATGTTCCGCTCGACGCGGTCCCGGCTGAAACGTCAGCACCTCCGGCGCCCCCGGCTCCTTCGGACCGCGCTGATTCCCCTGGGTCCGCAGGCTTCCCGGCTTTCGCGGTACTCCCGGCATCCACCGCATCCGCCCCGAGCCCCTTCGACTGCCCCGGCTTGCCGGACCTGCCGACTCCTGCAGCCGCGGTCTCGGCTCCGATGGCCTCACCCCTCGGTTCCGTAGCGGAGGCGGGTACAGATCCAGCCGCAGGATCGCGCTCGCCCGGCTCCAGGGAAGGAGCCTGTTCCGTCCTGGCGGCGCCACGGTCCTGCGCGGCCGGGTATTCCCGCTCGTCCGCCGCCTCTTCGTTCTGGGGCATGGTGATGGACTCCTCTGCATGAGAACTGACGGCGACGGCATCGTGCGGTTACCACAGGCACGCAGCGCGGTCCGCGGCAGTCTCCGCCCACTGGGATCTCACGGCAGGCGGGGCCGAAACAGCGAGCCGATCCTCGGCCGCCGTCCTGACCAACAGCCCACGCGGGCACGGTGGATGATGCCCACGAGGCCTGCGGCCGACGGACATGAGGCAAACCGTATCGTGCGCTTGTTCGAGGGTGATCGCTCAGGCCGGTCGGCGGTCGCGCCCGCGCCCGCCGCCGTGCGTAGGCTGGCCCCGCACCGGCGGGCGGAGGACGGCGTGGGGGTACGGATGGGCGGCACGGCGACAGCGGCCACGGCACTGGTGATCCGGAACGGACCCGGGGACGGCCCGGGCCGCTGGAAGGGCTGGCTGGAGGAACGCGGCGTCGCGGTCCGCGTGGTCCCGGCCCATGAGGGCGCGCCGCTCCCCGGCCGGCTGGAACACCAGGCGCTCGTCGTCCTCGGCGGCTGCTACCTGCCCGACGACGACGCCCGCGCGCCGTGGCTGCCCGCGACCCGCACGCTCGTGCGCCAGGCCCTCGCCGGGCGGACCCCGTTCTTCGGTATCTGCCTCGGTGGCCAGATGCTCGCCCAGGTGGCCGGCGGCGAGGTGCGCGGGGAGTACGGAACGCCCGAGTTCGGCAGCACCCGGCTCGGCCTGCGCCCCGAGGCCGGCGACGACCCGCTGTTCCAGGGGCTGCCCGCGCACCCCCGGGCCATCGAGAACCACGTGGACGCCGTCACCGCGCTGCCTCCCGGCGCACACTGGCTGGCGCACAGTGACGACTGCCCCTACCAGGCCTTCCGGGTCGGTCCCTCGGCGTGGGGCACGCAGTTCCATCCGGAGGCGACGGCAGCGGGTGTCCTCCGGTGGGACCCCGTCCGGCTCTCCCGGCACGGCGCCCCCGCCCCGGAGGTGCTGCACGCCCGAGCCCTGCGCGACGAGCCGGCCACCACCGCCGTCTGGCGCACCGTGGCCCACCGCTTCGCCGACGTGGTGACCTCGGCCGCCGTGGGAGCGGGGCGGAGCCGATGACGTACGTACGGGAGGGGCGGCCCGAGGAGACCGCCGCGCTGACCGGACTGGCCCTGCGGTCCAAGGCGCACTGGGGGTACGACGAGGCGTTCATGGCCGCCTGCCGCGACGAACTGACGGTCACTCCGGACGACATGGCGCACGGACGCACGGTGGTCGCCGAGGAGGGCGGACGCGTCCTGGGCTTCACCACCCTGGCCGGGGAACCGCCCGAGGGCGCCCTGGCCATGATGTTCGTCGAGCCGGACACCATCGGCCGGGGCGTGGGGCGGCTGCTGTTCGAGCACACCGTGGCGCGGGCGCGCAGTTCCGGGTTCGTACGGCTCACCATCGACGCCGACCCGAACGCCGAGCCCTTCTACACGGCGATGGGAGCGGTACGGATCGGATCGACGCCGTCGGGTTCAGTGCCGGGCCGGAGGCTGCCGCTGCTGGAGCTCGGCCTCGTCCGGCGGCGGGCGGGCTGAGGGCACGACCCCGGCGGACGGCCGGGGCGCACCGTGTGTGAAGGTGTCCTCCTGCCCGAGCCACGCACGTATTACGGGGGTTGACGTGAGCCAGGTGCTGTACGGCGAGCGGTCCTGGAATCCGCTGGCGCAGACCGTGGAGCTGACCGAGGAGCGGCTGCGGAGGGGAGGCAGGACCACACCGCTGGACGAGCTGAACCTCGGCGCCATGGCCGAGGCGTACCTGCGCGGTCACTGGCTGGGAGGCGGTGGGGCGGAGCGCCCGCTGGACCGGCTCGCCGAGGGCTCCGGGATCGTCCCGCTCACCCGCGTCACCGGCACCACCACCCCGCTGAAGACACGGGAGGCTGCCGCCTTCGCCCGGGCGTTCGGCGAGTTGGCGGTCCGGCGCTGCGGTGGGCCCGGGCAGGTGGCCGCCCTGGCGGACCGGGCACGCGTCGAGGGCGTACCACTGTGGATCGCGCGGAGGCTCGCGGGCGGACCCGCCGGGCCGGTCGCCGTCGCCGTGGACCGGCGGCTGGTGCGCGTGGACGTGTGGGGCCCGTACGCCCCCGCCGTACGCGTCCGCGCGCCCCGGGGCTTCCAGGGCGACGCCCCTGACCCGTCGAAGGGCTTGCGCCTGACGGTCGGTGAGGCCACGGCGGACCTCGTGCTCAGGAAGAAGCTGCGCAGGTCCAGAAGCGCGGTGGAGGTGCGGCTGCCAGGAACGCACTGGGTGCTGCGGCGGGAGAGCGCCACGAGTTCGTGGCTGCTGCGTGACGGTCGGCGCGTCGCCCTGCTGGCCCGCCCGCCGCGCCTGGCCCGCACGCCGGACAACGTGCTGAGGCCGCTGTCCCCGGTGCACTACGAGGCCGACGACCCGCTGGACGCCGTCATGGCCCAGGCCTTCGCCGTCACCTTCGGCATCGGCGACACGACCGGTACCGCACGGTTCCGGTCGGAGCGGCACACGGACGGCGGCGGCGGTGAGCCGGTGGCCGGCGACGTGTCCTGGGACCGCCCCTGGTTCAGCAACCTCGGCAACAGCCGCGAGGACAACGAGTCCGGCGGCGGCGACGGCTGGGGCGCGGACGGCGGCGACGGCGGGGATTCCGGCGGCGGTGGTGGGGACGGCGGCGGCGGTGACGGCGGAGGCGGCGGGGGCGACTGACGGCGGCACCTCGCCACGGGCGGGCCGCCGTCCTCGTCCGCGCACGGTGGCCGCCGGGCGTGTGGCGGCCACGGAAGCGTCAGGCGTCCGGCCCGAGCCCCGCCCGCTTCTGCCGCACCGCACCGATCGCGATCAGCACCGCCGTCAGCGCCCCGGTCGCCAGCAGCTGGTCCCGGGTGTCGGGCTGGCGCAGCATCAGGACGAAGATGCCGGCCATCGCCACCAGCGCCACGATCGTCAGGACCGGGAAGAGCCACATCCGCACGACCAGGCTCTCCGGGGACTCGCGCTCCGTCCGCCTGCGCAGGATCAGCTGCGAGACCGCGATGAAGATCCAGACGACCAGGATCACCGCGCCGATCATGTTGAGCAGCCAGGGGAAGACGTCCTCGGGACGCCAGTAGCTGAGCAGCACGCACAGGAAGCCGAACACCGAGGAGGCGAGCACGGCGTTGCGCGGGACACCGGAGGAGATCCTGCCGAGGACCTTCGGCCCCTGACCACGGGCTACGAGGGAGCAGGCCATGCGCGAGGAGCCGTAGATGTTGGCGTTCATCGCGGACAGCAGGGCGACCAGGATGACCACGTTCATGATCTCCGCGGCGCCGCCGATGCCCAGGTGGTCGAGCATCGCGTAGAACGGGCCGACCTCGGCGACCTGGGGGTCGTCCCACGGCACGAGGGTCACGATGACCGCCATCGAGCCGATGTAGAAGACGGCGATGCGCCACATCGCCGTACGCACCGCCTTGGCGACACCCCGCACCGGGTTCTCGGACTCGGCCGCCGCGATGGTGACGGTCTCCAGGCCTCCGTACGCGAAGACGGAGGCGAGCAGACCGATGATGAGCCCCTCCGAACCGTTCGGCATGAAGCCGCCGTCCCCGGTGAGGTTCGACGTGCCGGGGGAGTCCGTGCCGGGCAGTACACCCAGGATCGCGAGGAGACCAAGCACCAGGAACAGGGTGATCGCGATGACCTTGAGGGCGGCGAACCAGAACTCGAACTCACCGAAGTTCTTCACGGCGGCCAGATTCGTGCCGAGGAAGATCACCATGAACAGGGCGACCCAGACCCACTCCGGTGTGCCGGGCAGCCAGCCGGTGACGATCTGCGCGGCGCCGATGCCCTCCAGCCCGACGGCGACACAGAGCAGCACCCAGAACGACCACCCGGCGGTGAAGCCCGCCCAGGGGCCGATCGCCCGTTCCGCGTGGACGGAGAAGGAGCCGGAGGCGGGATTGGCCGCCGACATCTCGCCGAGCATCCGCATCACGAACATGACCAGCAGTCCGGAGATGCCGTACGCGACGACGATCGAGGGACCGGCCGCGGCGATGCCCGCACCCGAGCCCACGAAGAGCCCGGCTCCGATCACACCGCCCAGGGCGATCATCGAGAGGTGGCGCTGCTTGAGTCCGTGGGTGAGCGCGGAGTCGGCGGCGGGGGAGGTGGCGTCCGTGGGGGGCGGCGCGGAGGTCCGGGACATGGACAGGCTCTGTTCACTGGTCGGGACAGGGGTCGGGCCACAGTCTGGGCACGGGTCCCGCCCAGGGGGAACGGACGTCCGCTATACGGTCACCAGGCTCACACAAGGTGCGCACCTGCCTACGGCCTCGTGCGCAGCTCCCGTACGACGGCGACGAGCAGCACGAGACCGGTGGCGCCCGCCGACCACAGCACCTGAGGACGGGCCGCGTCATCGGTGAGCATCAGCAGCAGGACGGCCAGCAGACCGGCCAGGGTCACCCAGGTCAGATAGGGGAAGCACCACATCCGCAGCGTCAGGGCGCCCGGCGCCTCCCGCTCCAGCCGGCGCCGCAGCCGCAGCTGGGAGGCGGCGATCAGGCCCCAGACGAACAGCAGGACCGCCCCGACCGAGTTGAGCATGTGGAGGAACACGGTGTCGGGCCACCGCAGATTGAGCAGGACGGAGACGAACCCGAAGGCCACCGAGGCGAGCACCGCCCTACGGGGCACACCGCCGCCCTGCCCGCCGGACACCTTCAGCAGCCCCCGCGGTGCCTCCCCGCGCTCGGCCAGCGAGAAGATCATCCGGGACGAGCCGTACAGATTGGCGTTGAGCGCCGAGAGCAGCGCCACGAACACCACGATGTTCATGATCTGCCCGGCCGACGGCACCCCGATCGAGTCCAGGACCTTCACGTAGGGGCTGAGACCGGCCTGCTGCGCGGTCCACGGCAGCACGGTCACGATCACCAGCATCGAGCCGACGTAGAAGAAGAGGATGCGCACCACCGCGCTGCGCACCGCGCGGCCCACGGCACGCGCCGGATCGTCGGTCTCGGCCGCCGCGATCGTCACGACCTCCAGCCCGCCGAAGGCGAACACCACGGTGAGCACCCCGGACACCACGCCGTCCCAGCCGTTGGGCAGGAAACCGCCCTGGCCGGTGAGGTTCGTCAGCCCCATCGGACCGGTGTCGGGCAGGACGCCGAGGACGGCCAGCAGACCGAGCACCAGGAAGACCACGATCGCGCCCACCTTCAGCGCGGCGAACCAGAACTCGAACTCACCGAAGTTCTTCACGGCCGTCAGGTTGGCCACCGTGAACACCACCATGAACAGCAGCACCCACAGCCACTGATCGACCGCGGGTACCCAGCCGTGGGCGATCTGCGCGGCGGCCGTCGCCTCCACGGCGAGGACCACCACCAGCAGGAACCAGTAGAGCCAGCCCACGCTGAATCCGGCCCACCGGCCCAGCGCCCGCTCCGCGTGGACGGAGAACGACCCGGAGGCGGGCATCGCCGCCGACATCTCGCCGAGCATCCGCATCACCAGCATCGCGAGCGCGCCCGCGATCAGATACGAGACGACGACGGCGGGCCCGGCGACCGCGATCCCGGCGCCCGAACCGACGAAGAGCCCGGCACCGATCACCCCGCCCAGGCCGAGCATCGTCAGATGGCGCTGTTTCAGACCGGGGGCCAGGGGCTCGGACGGAACGGGGGAGTGCGTGGGGGGCGCGTCGTGCATGAGCTGCGGATCACTCTCGGATCATTTATGGGGAACCTACAGTCTCACGGGGCGGCGCCCCTTCCCGAACCGAGGGCCGCGTACACCTCTGCCTCCGTGACCAGCATCACGCCGAGGGATTGTTGCGCGACGCTCTTTGTGTGAACCCGACCAATCCCGCAACCGCCGCTTTGTGGGCGGCTGATGGTGATGGAGGGATATCGCGTCGGCTAACGTCGCTTCAGTCCGTCCCTGCTTGCCGACCTCACCCGCGGAGTCCCGATGAGTACTGCTGCCGCCCCCGCCCGTTCCGGAGCGGTCCTCGCCGACCTGCTGCCCGTAGCCCGGCACCGCTACGCCGTGGACACCGCGCTGGTCGTCGGTGGTGCCGCACTCACGGGCATCGCGGCCCAGATCGCGGTGCCCGTCCCCGGCTCCCCGGTCCCCGTCACCGGCCAGACCTTCGCCGCGCTGCTCATCGGCACCGCGCTCGGCGCCCGCCGCGGATTCCTCTCCCTCGCCCTGTACACGCTCGTCGGCATGGCAGGCATGCCGTGGTTCTCCGAGGGCACGTCCGGCCCGGGCGGCGCGTCCTTCGGCTACGTCCTCGGCATGCTGCTGGCCGCCACGGTCGTCGGTGGTCTCGCCCGCCGGGGCGGTGACCGGTCCGTCCTGCGCACCGCGGGCACGATGGCGGTCGGCTCCCTCGTCATCTACGCGGTCGGCGTGCCGTACCTGGCGCTCTCCACGGGTATGTCGATGAGCGCCGCCGTCGCGGCCGGCCTCGTGCCGTTCCTGGTCGGCGACGCACTCAAGGCCGCGCTTGCCATGGGCGCGCTGCCCGCCTCCTGGAAGCTGGCGGGCCGCCGAGGCTGACACCGGGTCACCGGGCGTCGTCACCGACGCCGCCCCAGTTCACCCGGCGTCGCCCCCTGCGCCGTAGGCACCACCGAAGAGGCTCGCCGGGTCGTGACGCGACACCAGACCGGCGAGCCTCTCGCGTGTCCCGGGGCCGTGGAGGCCGCCGGTGCGGTCCCCGCCGCCGAAGGAGAAGTTCAGCGCACGGCCCAGGCCGTGGGGCGCCGTCTCCGCGGCGGCCTTCGAGAACAGGTCCCGTGCGGCGGCCACGTCGGTCCCCGCCGTCATCGCCAGCAGCCGCAGCAGGAAGCCCGCCTCCCGGTGCGGCACCGCGTTGTCGACCGGGGGCGGCGAAGTCAGGGCGCCGCCCAGGTGGTTCAGCTGGACCACCGTCATCATCGGGGCACCCGGCCCGGTCAGCTCCAGCACCCGCGCCGCGCTCCCGGCGTCCAGTTCGCGCAGCATCAGCCCTTCGCCGTAGTAGGCGTGCGGGAACGGCGGATCGCTGTGAATGGTGTGGCTCTCCGTGTACGGCATCTCCCGCAGCGAGTCCGAGAGCGCGGGGCCGATGGCCCGCAGCGGCGCCACCAGCGCCTCGCCGTCCGTGGCGGAGCCGGTGTACGCCACACGCACCGAGACGACGTACCGCCCCCGCAGGGCGTCCGGCATCTGCGGGACGTCGGGGTGGCGCAGCGCCGCGAGCGACGAGGTGCAGGTGTCCGGCACGGTCCGGGTCCACTCCAGGTAGCGCCGCAGCACCTCCGGTGCGGAGTCCCCGTCGAAGGCCAGCGAGCCGCCGTACAGCCGCTCCACGGCCACCAGGCCGATCTCCAGCTCCGTGACGACGCCCAGCCGGTGGCCGCCGCCCCGCAGACCCCAGAAGAGGTCCGGTTCGGTGTCCGGGGTGACACGGCGCAGGACACCGTCGGCCGTCACCACGTCCAGCGCGCGCACAAGGTCGGCCGCGTAGCCGAACTCCCGGCCCAGGATCCCCAGACCGCCGCCCAGGGTGTAGGAGACGGCGCCGACGCCCGGCGCCGATCCGTTCAGCGGGGCGAGTCCGTGCGGGGCGGCTGCCCCGACGACCCGTCCCCAGGTCGTGCCGGCCCCGATGCGCGCGGTGCGGCGCTCCGGATCGATCTCCACGGTGTCCATCCGGCGGGTGTCGATCAGCACCCCGCCCTCGACCGGGCCCGGCAGCCCGTGGCCGGTCGCGCGGACGGCCACGGACCGGCCGTGTGCGGCGGCGTCCCGGACGGCGTCCCGGACGTCGGCGGCCCCGCCGGCCTCCACGAGGAGATCGGGACGGATGGCGAAGCCGGTCTGGAAACTCCCGGCCGTGGGTGTGGCTGTCATGACGAAGGCTCTCCGTTCGCTCGCGGGATCGCGTGGCGAGGGAGAGCCTTCCGGGTATACCTGACACCTGCCGTCAGGTATCCGTACCGATCACTCGACCGGTGTCGCCGCCTTCCGGTTGCGCGCGTCCCGCACCAGCGAGACGGCCACGACCAGGGCGGCGACCAGCAGCGAGAGGAGCACCTGCTCGCGCCCGGCGTCGTCGGTCAGCATGTAGACGAGGACGAAGGAGATCATCGCGATCGTCGCCCAGGTCAGATACGGGAAGAGCCACATCCGGACGACGAGCTTCTCGGGCGACTCGCGCAGGATGATCCCGCGCATCCGCAGCTGGGTGAAGCAGATCACCAGCCACACGAACAGGGCGACCGCGCCCGAGGAGTTCAGCAGGAACGCGAACACCGTGTCGGGCCACTGGTAGTTGAAGAACACCGCCACGAAGCCGAACACGACGGAGGAGAGGATCGCCGCCTGCGGCACGCCCCGCTTGTTCACCGTGGAGAACGCCTTCGGCGCGTCCCCCCGCTGTCCGAGCGAGAACGCCATGCGCGAGGCGGTGTAGAGGCCGGAGTTGAGACAGGACAGCACGGCCGTCAGCACGATGACGTCCATGACCTGCCCGGCGTGCGGGATACCGATGACGTTGAGCGCGGCGACGTACGAACCGTCCTCGACGATCGAGGGGTCGTTCCACGGCAGCAGGGTGAGGACGACGAAGATCGAGCCCAGGTAGAAGATGGCGATACGCCAGATCACGCTGTTGGTCGCCTTGGAGACGGCGCGGCGCGGGTCCTCGGACTCACCGGCGGCCAGCGTCACGATCTCGCTGCCCATGAAGGAGAAGACGACCATCAGCACACCCGTGAGGATGGCCCCCGGCCCCTCGGGGAAGAACCCGCCGGTGTCCGTGAGGTGGGCGAGGCCCGACCCCGCGTGGTCCGACCCCGGCAGGACGCCGAAGACGGCGAGCAGACCGACGACGACGAACGCGCCGATCGCCACGACCTTGATCCCGGCGAACCAGAACTCGAACTCACCGTACGAGCCGACGGAGACCAGGTTGGTCGCCGTCAGGACCACCATGACGATCAGGGCCCAGGCCCACTGCGGGACGCCGGGTACCCAGCTCTCCAGGATCTTGGCACCCGCCGTGGCCTCGACGGCGAGCACCACGACCCAGAAGAACCAGTACAGCCAGCCGATGGAGAAGCCGGCCCAGCGGCCCAGGGCCTGGTCGGCGTAGGCGGAGAAGGAACCCGAGCTCGGCCGGGCGACCGCCATCTCGCCGAGCATTCGCATGACAAACACGACCATGAGGCCGACCAGCGCGTACGACAGGAGGATGGCCGGTCCCGCCGCGGCGATGCCGGCTCCGGAGCCGACGAAGAGGCCCGCCCCGATCACGCCGCCGATGGCGATCATCGAGAGGTGACGGTTCTTGAGACCTGCCTGAAGCCCGTCCGGGGAATCGGGCTTACCCGGCTCGCCGGGCTGTTGGCCCGGTCCGGCCAGAGTCGTCTGCGACGTCATGGATCGAATCCTTACGTTTTCTGATCACGTGTGTCGGTATTGCTTGCTTCAGCAGGGGTGGTGCGAAGGCAAGGCCACGCATTCAAGCCCGATCGGCACCAGAAGCGGAACCCCTTAATCCGGTTCCTTGACCCGATCGTTGCCCGAGTGGCACGGCACACAGGTCCGGACCTGAACCGGCCCCCCGGGAAACCCCGGCGGCTCCGACCCCGCTGACGATTACCCCGCCCGGTCCGTGCCACACTTCGCACCATGCGCGTGTACCTCGGCTCCGACCATGCCGGCTACGAACTGAAGAACCACCTCGTCGAGTGGCTCGCGGCCCACGGCCACGAGGCCGTCGACTGTGGTCCCCACATCTACGACGCCCAGGACGACTACCCGCCGTTCTGTCTCCGCGCCGCCGAGCGGACGGCAGCGGACAAGGACAGCCTCGGCATCGTCATCGGCGGCTCCGGGAACGGCGAGCAGATCGCCGCGAACAAGGTCAAGGGCGTCCGCGCCGCGCTCGCCTGGAGCGAGCAGACCGCCGCGCTCGGCCGCGAGCACAACGACGCCAACGTGGTGGCCATCGGCGGCCGGATGCACACGGTGGAGGAGTCCACGAAGTTCGTCGAGATCTTCCTGGCCACGCCGTACTCGGGTGAGGAGCGTCACACCCGCCGCATCGAGATGCTCTCGGCGTACGAGAACACCGGCGAGCTCCCCGCGATCCCGGCCCACCACCCCCAGCAGGGCTGAACCGCCCGCACCCGCTTCCTCCGTGCCGCCGGGCTCCCGCCCGGCGGCACGGGCGCGTCACCAGGAGACATGCCGTGCCCGAGGGGCATACGATCCACCGCCTCGCCGCCGACCACCGCGAGCGGTTCGCGGGCCGCCCGGTGCGGGTGAGCAGCCCCCAGGGGAAGTTCTCCGACAGCGCGGCACTGCTGGACGGGCGGACCCTCACGGGTGTCGACGCCCACGGCAAGCACCTCTTCCTGGGCTTCGAGGGATCGGCCTGGGTCCACATCCACCTCGGCCTCTTCGGCAAGCTCGGCTTCGGTACGGTCCCCGCGCCTCCGCCCACCGACACCGTCAGACTGCGCCTGCTCAACGACGCCCACCACGCCGATCTGCGCGGCCCCACCACCTGTGCCCTGATCACCGGCCCCGAGAAGCGGGCGATACACGACCGGCTCGGCCCAGACCCGCTGCGCGCGGACGAGGACGGCGAACGGGCCTGGCGGCGGATCTCCCGCAGCCGCGTCACCGTCGCCGCCCTGCTGATGGACCAGAAGGTCGTCGCGGGCGTCGGGAACGTCTACCGCGCCGAGGTCCTCTTCCGGCACGGCATCGACCCGTACCGCGCGGGCAAGGACCTCACCCGGGCCGAGTGGGACGCGATCTGGGCCGACCTCGGCGTCCTGATGCGCGAGGGCGTGCGGAACAACCGGATCGACACGGTCCGCCCCGAGCACCTGCCGGAGGCCATGGGCCGTCCCCCGCGGGTCGACGACCACGGCGGCGAGGTGTACGTCTACCGCCGCGCCCGGCAGGCCTGCCACATCTGCGGCGCCGAGATCCGCACGGCGGACCTGGCGGCCCGCAACCTCTTCTGGTGCCCGGCCTGCCAGCCCTCCGCGGCGGGCAGGTAGGCAGGCCGGGATACGCCGGTATCAGAAACCGTGCGGGCACCACGGCTGGGCGTCCGAGCCGAACGCCAGGGAGGTCTCGGCCAGCGCGCCCTCCCGCAGTTCGCGCACCGCCCCGGCCGCCGCCAGCGTCGTCAGCGACACCCCACCCAGATACGCGGCACCCAGTTCGTTCACCGACAGGGCCAGTTCGGGCCCGTCGTCCGTCCGCCGGCAGGTGGCCGTGCCCTTCGCGTCGGCGGTCAGCCGCCAACGCCCCGCGTTCCACGGGCAGAAGGCGTCCTCCACCTCCAGCACCACGTCGACCGGGGCCCGGTAGGACCGGGCCTCCAGCGCCGCGCCCAGTTCGACCAGCCGCACGTACAGCCCGTCCCGCACCCGCACCTCGCAGCGCCGGACGTCCGAGACCAGCCGGAGCAGCGCGTCGTCCACGGGCCGGCTGCCGCACTCGACCACCGAGGTCAGGTCGATCCCGAACAGGAAGCGCCACAGGGCCGCGTACGACGCGGGGTCGAGCGCCGCGAGGTCGCGCACCGCGACCGTCCCCTTGGGCACGGCGCCGTCCCAGCCGGGCCGCAGATGGAACGTGACGTACCCCGTGACCTCGCCGTCCCGCTCCGCGAGCACGCACTGGAGCGGAGAGCCCCCGCCCCGGGAGCTCTCCGGGTCGCTCACCGGCACCCTCTCCCAGCCCGGCTGCCGCACCAGGGTGCCCGGCCGGTCCGGCGCCACGCGCGCGTACACGGCCTCGCAGGCGTCGAGCGCCTCCTGGGGGGACGACCGGCGCACCCGCACCCCGTCCGTGCCCGGCGGCAGCGCGAGGCCGACCTGGGAGCTGTCGATCCGCAGGTTCGCCTCCGCCGACGCCGCGCCGTAGCCGAACCTGCCGTAGATACCGGGCTCCGACGCCGTCAGCACCGCGAGCGGCTCACCCCACGAGCGGACGTCGTCCAGCTGGCGCCGCATCATCGACGTCAGCAGGCCCTGCCTGCGGTGCGTCGAGGCGACGCTCACCATCGTGATCCCCGCGGCCGGCACCGCCGCCCCGCCGGGCACGGTCAGCCGGAAGCTGTACGCACCTGCCGTACCGACGCATTCGGCACCGTCCCAGAGCCCCAGCGCCCGCTGCGGTTCGGCCAGTGCGGCGTACAGCTCGCGGGACTCCGGGGAGAGGGGGACGCCGCCGAACGCCAACTCGATACAGCCGAGCCAGGAGTCCCATTCCGTGGCCGACAATGTGCGCAAATCCGTGTTCATGAGCCCTGCTTATCAGGGGCGCGTGGCCCGGGGCGACCTGGTTTCGAACACATTGGCACCGGGTCCCCCTGCACCGGAGGCCGTCGGGTGGATAAAGTCCCGACAATGGCACGTCGCAGTGGGGCAGAAACCTTCACCGCCCGGTGGCGCAGATCCGCGCACCGGGCGCGCATCGCGCTGCGCCGGTCCGGGGTCGACTACTTCCGTGGCGACGGATCCGACTGGATAGCCCTGGCCGGACTGCTGATCATCATTCCGGTGATCACCTGCACCACGCTGCTCAACCCGGTCTGGTGCTCCCCGACCGCCCTGGCCCTGCCGATCGTGGCGGGCGGTCTCCTGCTGAGGCCGGCCAGTCTGCTGAGTCTCTACGCCACGGCCGCCGCCGCCCTGATCGTCGAGTCCATCGCCCTCGGCCCCTACGCGGACGGGCCCGCCCGGGTCACACCGGGCACCGTCCTGGTCGTCGCGGCCTGCGGATTCTTCGGACTCGTCCTCGCCCAGTTCCGTGCCAGGGTCGGGGTGCCGTGGCGACGCGGCGGCACGATGCTCTTCGACCTGCGCGAGCGGATCCGGGTCCAGAGCGCCCTGCCGCGGCTGCCCGAGGGCTGGCACCGGGAGATGGCACTGCGCCCCGCGGGCGGCCAGTCCTTCTCGGGCGACTTCGTCGTCGCCGCCCGTACCAACGGCGGGCGCACCCTGGAGGTCGTCCTCACGGACGTCTCCGGCAAGGGCATGGACGCCGGTTCCCGCGCCCTGCTCCTGTCGGGCGCCTTCGGCGGCCTCCTCGGCTCCCTCCCGCCGCACGGCTTCCTGCCCGCAGCCAACGGCTATCTGCTGCGCCAGGACTGGGACGAGGGCTTCGCCACCTCGATCCACCTCGTCCTGGACCTGGAGTCCGGCGACTACGAGATCCTCTCCGCCGGCCATCCCCCCGCGCTGCAACTCCACGCGGGCAACGGCCTGTGGGAGGAGAAGGCGGCCGAAGGCCCGCTGCTCGGCGTGTACGACGGAGCACAGTTCGACGCCGTGAAGGGCTCGCTGGCCCCCGGGGACGTCCTGATGCTCTTCACCGACGGCCTGGTGGAGGCGTCCGACCGGGACATCGCGGAGGGCATCGACCGGCTGACCGGCGAGGCCGACCGCTACGTCGCGACGGGCTTCGAGGGCGCGGCCTGGCATCTGATCGAGGCCTGCGCGAAGGACGTCAACGACGACCGCGCCCTCCTGCTGCTCTCCCGTCGCGGCTGAACCGTACGGAAGCGGTCGAAAACGTACAGGCGTCAATTTCCGGGCCCTGCAATCACCCGAAGGTGGAGCGGAACCGCAGGGCGTCATCCCGGGTGCGCGGCCAGGACCTCCGCACCCGGGTCGGCCGCCCCTCAGACCGGTACCGCCTCTTTCTCGGTCTCCTTGTCCCGCGTGCGCCCTCCGGGGAGGATCCGGGCGAGCCAGTGCGAGCGGCCGGCCGCCAGCGGCGACAGGACCGCGAGCAGGAGCACGTACCCGGCGATGAACGGCGAGAGCCGCTCGTCCAGGCCCGCGCCCGCCGCCATCGTGGCGAGGATCAGGGCGAACTCACCGCGCGCCAGCAAGGTGGTGGAGACGTTCGCCGTGGCCTTCGGACCGAAGGCGTAGATCTTGGCCGTGGCCATTCCGGCGAAGACGTTCATCAGCACGGTCACCGCGACGGCGGCCAGCACCGGCCACAGCACGCTGGGCAGGTCGCCCGGGTTGATGGAGAGTCCGAAGGCGAAGAAGAAGATCGCTCCGAACGCGTCCCGCAGCGGATGGACCAGCTTCAGGATGCGGGTGCCCGAAGTGGTGCTGCCCAGCATCAGGCCGACCATGAACGCGCCGATCGCGTCGGCGACCCCGAACCACTCCGACACCCCGGCCACGAAGACGGCGACACCGAGGAAGGAGATGACGAGGAGCTCGTCGTCCTTGGTGTTCATCAGCTTGCCGACGAGTTTCGTGCCGAACCGGGCCATCAGGGCGAGCAGCAGCAGGAAGCCGAAGGCCTTGCCGCCGTCGAGCACCGCGGCCCCGAGGCTGTCCGCGCCGGACAGGATCGGCTGCAGCGCGGCGAGATAGAGGGCGAGGAAGACGTCCTCGACGACGATGATGCCGAGGATCGGCCGGGTCTCCGGGTTGCCGATCCGGCCGAGGTCGACCAGGACCTTCGTGACGATGGCCGACGACGAGATGCCGAGCACACCGGCCAGCACCAGCGCTTCCGAGGTGCCCCAGCCCAGCGCGAAGCCGAAGCCGAGACCGGCGCCGACGTTCAGGGCGAGATAGGTGCCGCCGGCGAGCGCCATCTTGCGCCCGCCCTTCTTCAGGTCGTCCAGGTGGAACTCGAGGCCGAGGTAGAAGAGCAGCAGGACCAGGCCGAGCGCGGAGAGCATCTCCAGGTCGTGGGGGTCGTCGAGGAGGACGACCCCGGGGGTGTGCGGGCCGAGGAGTATCCCGGCGAGGATGAAGAGGGGGATGGTCGGCAGTCCGATGCGGCCGCCGACGCGGGCGAGGACGGCGGCGGCGAGGAACGCGCCCCCCATGGCGATGAGCGTGTCTGCGTGTCCGATGAGCCTGTCTCCTTCTTTCGGTCAAGAGCGCGTCAAGGAATCGTCAGTAATTAGTTTACCGAACGATCAGGGGTGCACTCGTGGAACCGTCGGAGGAGATGACGACCGGGCGTACAGTCGGCCCATGCCGACGCCGTATCTGACCCTGTCCCAGGTGGAGACGATCGCCCGCGAGGCCCATCACGGGCAGACCGACAAGGCGGGGCGCCCGTACGCCGAGCACCTGGCCGCGGTGGCCGAGGGCGTACGGATCCGGGGCGGCAGCGAGGAGCAGATCGCCGCCGCCTGGCTGCACGACGCGGTCGAGGACGGCGCGCTGTCCCGGCGGTGGCTGGAGGACGCCCCGCTGTCCGGGCGGGTAAAGGAAATGGTCCTCGCCGTCACCAAGCGGGACGGCGAGGACCTCTTCGCGTACACCGGGCGGATTCTCGCCACGCCCGGAGCGCTGCTGATCAAGGAGTCGGATCTGGCGCACAACGCGGACCCCGACCGGCTCGCGGTCCTGGAGCCGGCGACCCGTACCCGTCTGACCGAGAAATATGCGCAGGTACGCGGCCTGCTGGGGCTCGGCGGGGGCGCCGGGCCGGTCGAACGACGGGATCAAGCCAACCCCGCCACGGGCTGACGTGCTGAGGGACCGGCCCCCGGGGAGAGGGGGCCGATCCGGACAGGCTCAGCGCTCGGCGGGGGACCTGCGGAACGCCCACTTCATGTCCGGCTCGGTCGCGAAGCGCATGACGCGCCGGACCGGCGGGGTGCAGAGCAGGGTCACGGCGACGGCCGCGACCAGGGAGACGAGGACGAGCCCCACGGGGCCGGAGAGCCATTCGTTGTGCTCGAACAGGCCGTAGTAGTCAGCGGCCCTGATCAGGAAGCCGTGCAGCAGGTAGCCGCAGATGGTCCCGGCACCCAGCGCGGTGAACCACATGTGGCGGCGGGGGACCCAGGCGAGGAACGCGAACGTGAGCAGCAGCGCGCATCCGAACATGGCCAGGGTCATCACGGGCCCCGTCCACCACTGGAAGTCCATCTCCTGCGCGCTGTTGCTGCGGTAGAACCAGCCCAGCCGCATGTGCGGCGCGGCCCAGTAGGCGAAGGCGAGGGCACCGGCGGCCAGCGGCACGGCCAGCAGCCGCACCTCGCGTCGGCGGATCAGCTGGAAGTGCTCCGGCTTCATCAGCAGACCGAGCACGAAGAACGGCAGGAGCTGGCAGACGCGCTGCAGGTCCAGGTCGTCACCGATCTCGGGGGACACCGAGGCGAGCATGGCGATCACGAGCGCTACGGGCAGCGGGTGGCGCAGGGACTGCCAGATCGGTGTGGTGACACGCCAGATGAACAGGGCGATCAGGAACCAGGTGAGGAACAGCGGGTCGAGCAGGCTGATGGGGGCGTCGTCCACGCCGCCCGCATAGCGCTTGAAGAGCGAGTACGCCGTCTCGAAGAGCACATAGGGCACGACGACCCCGGTGACGAGACGCTTCACCTTGGCCGAGCTCATGTCGAACGAACGGGAGAAGTAGCCGGAGACGAGGATGAACGCCGGCATGTGGAACGTGTACACGAACATGTACAGCGCTCTGGTGACCCGGCTGCCGTCCATCACCGGTTCCCAGGCGTGAGCCACGGCGACGAGCACGATCGCGAGGTACTTCACATTGTCGAAGTACGCGTCGCGGTGCTTGGCCGGAGCGGGTGCACCGGTGCGGTCCTGAGCGGTCCGTGAAGCGGCGGCGGGGGCGCGCTCGACCGTCAGCACCTGCTCACGTCTCGGCTCCGACTCCCGGCTCTCCGGGGTGATCGGGGCCCTTTGAATTTCGCTCGGAGCTTTGGACATCTGCTGCACCTTAGACCCGTCGATCGGCACGCGTAAAACTCGCTAGAAATACCGCGTGTTCCCGGTCATTCGAATGCGAAACCACCCATGAGTGCCCGTTACGTACTGATTCATCCACCTTAAACAGGGCATATAGGTGGCTGGTTGGCGAGAGTGAATTTCGTCGCACGAACTCCTGGCAAATCGCTGTGAATGAAGTGTGGGGATATGGAAACGATCACATCGACCGTTATTCGAACTGCCCTGCGCACAGCGGGTGCACAGCTTTGCCGTCCGCGCCCGCGCCGCCCCCGTGACGCCACGGCGCACGCCCGGTCACGCCCGGGCGCGCGCGGGCGCGGAGGATGGCGTGATCCGGTCGTTTCCCTCCTTCACCCGGCAGCATCAGCAGGGGAGTTGGTGGCACGATGGGCGCGACGGAGGTGTGTGCCGGCCGCATGCCACCGGGCCGGCAAGGCGGACCGACCAAGGGTGTGATCAGTCGTGGCCATTTCACTGTCTGTGGTGCTTCTGCTGGGGGTCGTCCTGGTGGTGCTGATCCGCGGTGGGTCGATCAAGGGCGGGCCGGCGGTCGTCGCCGTGCTGTTCGGCTTCTTCCTGGCGTCGACGGGCATGGCGCCGTCGATCAACAGATTCATGAACTCGATAGCCGACACGCTGAACCAGATCAGCTTCTGAGGAGTCACACGGAAGTGCCCGGCCCGGCAGGCGACCGCCCGTCGGGTCCTACGCACGGGCGAACGGCGGCGGAACCCCTCCGCCCCGTCGGCGCGGGCGGCCGAACCCCTCCGCCCCGTCGGCGCGTTCGCGGCAGCGGGGCGGGTGCGCGGTTTGTGAGCGCCTCGAACTCGCCCGGGCCGCACCGCCGTTCCGCCTCGGGCGGACCTCCTTACCCGCCGGGTAATCGAACCCGGGGAGCGGACCTGCCAGGCTCCGGAGCGACGCAGCCCCGCCGACCGGAAGGACGCCATGCCCGCCTACGCCATAGCCCACCTGCAGGACGCCGCCCCGCACCCGGAGATCGCCGAGTACGTCGAGCGGCTACCCGCCACCTTCGAGACGTACGGCGGCAGCTTCCTGGTGCACTTCATGCCGCACGAGGTGAAGGAGGGTGCCTGGCCGGGAAGTGTCGTGGTGCTCGGCTTCCCCGGGATCGCCGAGGCGCGGGCCTGGTGGGACTCTCCCGAGTACCAGGAGATCGCGCCGTTGCGCTCTCGGCACATCGAGGGCGACATCATCCTGGTCGAGGGCGTCCCCGACGGCTACGACCCGGCCGCCTCCGCCAGGGCGGTGCGGGACGCGCTGCCTCACGCGTAGCGGCCGGCGCCGAGCCGCAGGCCCTCGCCCGTGACCTGTGCCACACGTGCGAAGTGCCACGCGAAACACCCAGGGCCGGGCGGAGGAAAAATCCTCCGCCCGGCCCTGGGCCGTTGGAGCGGGCGACGGGAATCGAACCCGCGTAGCTAGTTTGGAAGACTAGGGCTCTACCATTGAGCTACGCCCGCAGACACCGCGTCACCGGACCGGAAAGGCCCGGCGGAACTCGGTACGCACAGCATCGTAGCGGGTCGGGGATGGTGTCCGCACACCCGTATCGGCGTGCCCCCGTGACGGGCTCGGTGACGGCCCGTGCAAAGCGGCCGACGCAGCGCTCGTCGGCATGTACCCTACGTGTCGCACCGACGGGGTGTGGCGCAGCTTGGTAGCGCGTCCGCTTTGGGAGCGGAAGGTCGTCGGTTCGAATCCGGCCACCCCGACCACCAGCAAGATCGCATTGTGGGAGTCCTCCACCTTGCCGTTACTATGCAAATTGCGTGCCCGTGTGTCTGATGTACCGGGCTCGATCCGCGAAGCCGCCTCTCGGCGGCCCAGCAGAACCCCAAGAAGTCAGCCACCAAGGAGACCGAACCGTGAAGAGCGCCGTGGAGACCCTGAACCCGACTCGGGTTCGGCTCAGCATCGAGGTGCCCTTCGAGGAGCTCAAGGACAGCCTCGACGCGGCGTACAAGAAGATCAACCAGCAGGTCACGGTGAAGGGCTTCCGTAAGGGCAAGATCCCGAACCGCGTCATCGACCAGCGGTTCGGCCGTGGTGCTGTGCTGGAGGAGGCCGTCAACGACGCCCTTCCGAAGTTCTACACCGAAGCTGTCAACGAGGGTGAGCTCAACGTTCTGGGCCAGCCCGAGGTCGACATCACCGAGCTCAAGGACGGCGAGCTGCTGGCCTTCACCGCCGAGGTGGACGTCCGTCCCGAGATCGAGATTCCGGACTACTCCGGCATCGAGGTCACCGTGGACGCACTCGAAGTCACCGAAGAGGACGTCGACAAGGCCGTGGAGCAGCTCCGCGAGCGCTTCGCGTCCACCAACCCGGTCGAGCGCGCCGCCGCCGAGGGCGACGTCGTGACCATCGACCTGGAGGCCAAGGTCGACGGAGAGGTCCTCGAGGACGGCGTGGCCGCGGGTGTCTCGTACACCATCGGTTCCGGCGAGCTCCTCGACGGCATCGACGAGGCCGTGACCGGCCTGGAGGCCGGTGGCGAGGCCACCTTCACCTCCGAGCTGAAGGGCGGCTCCGCCGAGGGCAAGGAAGCGGAGGTCACCGTCAAGGTCACCGCCGTCTCCGCCCGCGAACTGCCCGAGCTGGACGACGACTTCGCGCAGATGGCGAGCGAGTTCGACACGCTCGCCGAGGTCCGCGAGGACAGCCGCAAGCGCCTCGAGAACACCAAGCAGTACGACCAGGCCACCCAGGCCCAGGAGCGCGTCCTCGAGGAGCTGCTGAAGCTGGCCGAGGTCCCGATCCCCGAGAAGCTTCTCGCGGACGAGGTCCAGACCCGCAAGCACAACCTCGAGCACCACCAGCTCGGTCAGATGGGTCTCGACCTGGAGAAGTACCTCGAGATCCAGGGCAAGACCCTGGAGGAGTTCGAGAACGAGACCTCCGAGCAGGCGATCAAGGGCATCAAGACCCAGTTCATCCTTGACGAGCTCGTCAACAAGGAGAAGCTGAACGTCAACCAGGAGGAGCTCACCGAGCACCTCATGCGGCGTGCGGCTTCCTCCGGCATGAGCCCCGACCAGTTCGCCCAGGCCGTCGTCGAAGGCGGCCAGGTGCCGATGCTCGTCGGCGAGGTCGCCCGCGGCAAGGCGCTCGCCGTCGTCGTCGAGGCCGCCAAGGTCACGGACACCAACGGTGAGATCGTCGAGCTCGAGGACGAGGAAGAGGCAGCGGACGAGGCCGCCGAGACGGTCGAGGCCGCCGAGGGCACCGAGAAGGCTGAGGAGAAGGACGAGAAGAACGAGGCCTGAGCCCCGTTCAGCTCGCTGACCTGATCCACGCGGCGGGCCCCGGACGTACCACGTCCGGGGCCCGCCGTCGTATCGGCCCGCGCCCGGGGGAGGTACCCGGGAACCCTTGTGCGGACTGCTCACCTTGCGCTCCCAGCGAACAGTTGGGGAACCGGGATGGCGTTGTCCCACCTGCGCGTTAGGGTCCATGAATAGGAAGGGTCGGGTAGTCCCGGCCCGCCCGGTACGAAGACGCTGAGACGGCCGGAGCCGTCAGAGACGAGCAGGTGGATACGTGACGAATCTGATGCCCTACGCCGCCGGAGAGCCGTCCCTCGGTGGAGGCCTCGGTGACCAGGTCTACAGCCGACTGCTCGGCGAGCGCATCATCTTCCTCGGTCAGCAGGTCGACGATGACATCGCCAACAAGATCACCGCACAGCTTCTGCTCCTTGCCGCGGAACCCGACAAGGACATCTACCTCTACATCAACAGCCCCGGCGGCTCGGTGACGGCAGGCATGGCGGTCTACGACACCATGCAGTACATCCCGAACGACGTGGTCACCATCGGTATGGGCATGGCGGCCTCGATGGGCCAGTTCCTGCTCACCGGTGGCACTGCGGGCAAGCGCTTCGCGCTCCCCAACACCGACATCCTCATGCACCAGGGTTCGGCCGGCATCGGCGGTACCGCCTCGGACATCAAGATCCAGGCGCAGTACCTGCTCCGTACGAAGACGCGGATGGCGGAGATCACCGCCCACCACTCCGGCCAGACCGTGGAGACGATCATCCGCGACGGCGACCGCGACCGCTGGTACACCGCCGAGGAGGCCAAGGACTACGGCCTCATCGACGAGATCATCACGGTCGCGTCGGGCATCCCGGGCGGCGGCGGCACCGGCGCCTGATCCGGGCGTGCACCACCCCGCACCCTCTCGTACGCCGAGACCTACAGCCCACAGATACGCCACCAGGATGGTGAAGACCCACATGAACAACTTCTCCGGCGCCTCCGCGAGCGGCCTCTACACCGGCCCGCAGGTGGACAACCGCTACGTCGTCCCGCGCTTCGTGGAGCGCACCTCGCAGGGCGTGCGTGAGTACGACCCGTACGCGAAGCTCTTCGAGGAGCGCGTGATCTTCCTCGGAGTCCAGATCGACGACGCCTCGGCCAACGACGTCATGGCGCAGCTGCTGTGCCTGGAGTCGATGGACCCGGACCGTGACATCTCGATCTACATCAACAGCCCCGGCGGCTCGTTCACCGCGCTCACCGCGATCTACGACACGATGCAGTTCGTGAAGCCGGACATCCAGACGGTCTGCATGGGCCAGGCCGCCTCCGCCGCCGCGGTCCTGCTGGCCGCGGGCACCCCGGGCAAGCGCATGGCGCTCCCGCACGCCCGTGTGCTGATCCACCAGCCGTCCTCGCAGACCGGCCGTGAGCAGCTCTCCGACCTGGAGATCGCGGCCAACGAGATCCTGCGGATGCGCACCCAGCTCGAGGAGATGCTGGCCAAGCACTCCACCACCCCGCTGGAGAAGATCAGCGAGGACATCGAGCGCGACAAGATCCTTACCGCCGACGACGCACTCGCGTACGGTCTGGTGGACCAGATCGTCTCCACCCGTAAGACCACCGCAGGCGCGTCGGTCTGACGTCGGTCTTTCCCCTTGGCACATTCCGTCCGCACGGCCCCGGCCGTGTGAACCGTGCCAAGGGGGGCCCGAACGGGGGGCCAGGCAAGGTACCGTCGGATAGAGGCACCAGGAGCCGCTGAACCAGGCTGCTCCCAGGCGAAGGGGAAGCACCTCGTGGCACGCATCGGTGATGGCGGCGACCTGCTCAAGTGCTCGTTCTGCGGAAAGAGCCAGAAGCAGGTGAAGAAGCTCATCGCGGGACCCGGTGTGTACATCTGCGACGAGTGCATCGATCTCTGCAACGAGATCATCGAGGAGGAGCTCGCCGAGACCTCCGAGGTGCGGTGGGAGGAGCTCCCCAAGCCGCGCGAGATCTACGAGTTCCTCGAGGGGTACGTCGTCGGGCAGGAGCCCGCGAAGAAGGCCCTCTCGGTCGCTGTGTACAACCACTACAAGCGGGTCCAGGCCGGCGAGAACGGCGGCGGTTCGAATCGCGACGACGCCATCGAGCTCGCCAAGTCGAACATCCTGCTGCTGGGCCCCACGGGCTCCGGCAAGACACTCCTCGCACAGACGCTGGCCCGCATGCTCAACGTCCCGTTCGCCATCGCGGACGCGACGGCGCTGACGGAGGCCGGCTATGTCGGCGAGGACGTCGAGAACATCCTGCTGAAGCTGATCCAGGCGGCCGACTACGACGTCAAGAAGGCCGAGACCGGGATCATCTACATCGACGAGATCGACAAGGTCGCCCGCAAGAGCGAGAACCCGTCGATCACCCGTGACGTCTCCGGCGAGGGCGTCCAGCAGGCCCTGCTGAAGATCCTGGAGGGGACCACCGCCTCCGTACCGCCGCAGGGTGGACGGAAGCACCCGCACCAGGAGTTCATCCAGATCGACACGACGAACGTCCTGTTCATCGTCGGCGGCGCCTTCTCGGGCCTGGAGAAGATCATCGAGTCGCGGGCCGGCGCCAAGGGCATCGGCTTCGGCGCGACGATCCGCTCCAAGCTGGAGATCCAGGCGAGCGACCAGTTCCAGGAGGTCATGCCGGAGGACCTGGTGAAGTTCGGGATGATCCCCGAGTTCATCGGCCGTCTGCCCGTGCTGACCTCGGTCCACAACCTGGACCGCGAGGCACTGCTCCAGATCCTGATCGAGCCGCGCAACGCGCTGGTGAAGCAGTACCAGCGCCTGTTCGAACTCGACGGCGTGGAGCTGGAATTCGAGCGGGAGGCCCTCGAAGCCATCGCCGACCAGGCGATCCTCCGCCAGACGGGCGCGCGCGGCCTGCGCGCCATCATGGAAGAGGTCCTCCAGTCCGTGATGTACGACGTGCCGTCCCGCAAGGACGTGGCCCGCGTGGTCATCACCCCGGACGTCGTCCGCAACAACGTCAACCCGACGCTGGTCCCGCGCGAGCCGCGCACGATCGGCAAGAACGACGGCGGCCGCCACGAGAAGTCCGCGTAGCGGCGACGACCACGCGCACGCGAAGGGGCGCCCGGCCGACGGCCGGGCGCCCCTTTTCTTGACCCGTCAGCATTAGTCAGTGCTAATATTTCTCACTGTGGACGGTCCGTACGAACTCAGATTCTTCGCAGATGTCCTGGACTGGATTCATGCGCTGGCCAAGGAGGATCCGGATAGTCACGATCACGTCATAGCCGCCTTGGAGCGCCTCCAGGAGGCTGGTCCGGCGTTACGGCGACCGACGGTCGGGGCGATCGAGGACAGCCGGTACCGCAACATGCGTGAGCTCCGTCCACGCAACGGCAGCACGGTAAGTATCCGGATGCTCTTCGTTTTCGATCCGGTACGACGAGCTGTGTTCCTCGTCGCGGGAAACAAGGCGAGCGGGCGGCAGTGGGCAGCCTGGTACCCCAAGGCGATCAGAGAAGCCGATGCCAAGTACATGGCTTACCTTGAAGCTCTGAAGGAGGAGGACGGATGAACCTCGGCAGCATGGCCGACCTCGCGGCTGACATCACACCGGAGAAGCGCGCCCGCATCGATGCGATCAAGAGCGAGATGGTCGACGCGGAGCGGGGCCACGAGCTGGCTTCCCTCCGGAAGGCGCAGGGGCTGACCCAGGTCCAGGTGGCGAAGGCCATGGGCGTGACTCAGGGGCGGATCAGTCAGATCGAGCGTGGTGGCGTGCGTCTGGACACATCGACGATGTCGGCCTACCTGCACGCAATCGGAGGCGAGCTGACGATACTGGCGACGGTCGGAAACCTGTCCGTGAAGCTCTGATTCGCCGCGCACTCGTTCCCGCGCGATCGGCAAGAACGACGGCGGCCGTCACGAGAAGTCCGCGTAGCGGCGACGAGAACGACGCGCACGCGAAGGGGCGCCCGGCCGACGGCCGGGCGCCCCTTCGGCGTCGAGGGTCAGACCTTGGTGCGGGAGGTGTTGTAGAGCTTGGCGGCCAGGCCGGCCACCTCGTCCTGCGTCATGGACTTGTTGGTCATCGCCGCGCCGATGTCGACGCCCACGACCGCCGCGACGGTGCTGTAGTCGGCCCAGATGCAGACAGGCATCAGCATCTCCTTGGGGCCTCCTGCCGCGGTGCCGTCGGCCTCGTCGTTGACCACCTTCATCTGCTGGCACTTCATGAGTGCGCCCTCGAAGCCCTCGGGTGTGACGCTCTCGGGGCTGCCGACCAGAGTGGCCTTGCCCTCGTTGTCGCTCTGGGCCATCCCGATCTTGGCCTGGGTGAACATGCCGTCGAGGGCCTTCGCCGGGTCGGAGACCTCGCCCCAGTTGCCGAAGAGCATCAGCATCTTGGTCGTGAGGGGGTTCTTGTCGAGGTCGCCGCTCTGGTACTGCGCCTGGGCCTTGTGGGCGTCCTTGATGCCCAGGGCCTCGGCCTCGGTCTTCTCCTTGCTCGTCATCGTGTCCGACGACGAGTCGCTGTCGCTCTTCTTGTAGTCGCCCACCGAGGCGGCCGGCGTGATCTTGTAGCCCTTGGTCGAGTCGGCCACGTCACCGTTGCCGCCGCCCGAGGTGAGGAAGTACACCCCGCCCGCGACCACGGCCAGCGCGACCACGGCCGCGCCGATGATCAGGCCCGTCTTCTTCTTCGGGGCGCCCGGCTGAGGCGGCATGCCGGGGTACGCCTGCTGGCCGCCGTACGGCGGGGTGGGCGGCTGCTGGCCGTAGGGGCCCGGCTGCTGGCCCTGCGGGTAGCCGTAGCCCTGCGGGGGCTGCTGCTGCGGCGGGACGCCCTGGGGGGCCTGCTGCGGGTAGCCGTAGCCGGGCTGGCCCTGCGGCGGACCCTGCGGGGGCTGGCCGCCGTAAGGGCCGGGCTGCTGTCCGTACGGACCCGGCTGCTGTCCGTACGGTCCGGGCTGGCCCTGCGGCGGCTGGCCGCCGTACGGGCCCGGCTGGTTGTAGCTCATGGTGCTGTCCCCTCCGAATGCTTATGCGTTCCGAACATCCTGACGGAAACGGCGCCCACTCAGGTCACCCAGGTGCACACCGTTACTCAACAAACCGGTTTCAGTGCACGACTGTGACGCCCCTAAACTGTCTGGCGTGACCGAGAACGCAGCGCAGCAGCCAGCCAGCATCCCCGAACTGCCGACCCAGTACGCGCCGGCCGACGTAGAGGGGAAGCTGTACGAGCGCTGGGTGGAACGCGGTTACTTCGAAGCCGACGAGAACAGCGACAAGCCGCCCTACAGCATCGTCATCCCGCCGCCGAACGTCACCGGATCGCTGCACCTGGGCCACGCCTTCGAGCACACCCTGATCGACGCTCTCGTCCGCCGGAAGCGCATGCAGGGCTTCGAGGCGCTCTACCAGCCGGGCATGGACCACGCCGGGATCGCCACCCAGAATGTCGTCGAGCGCGAGCTCGGCAAGGAGGGCAAGTCCCGTCACGACCTGGGCCGCGAGGCCTTCGTCGAGCGCGTCTGGCAGTGGAAGAACGAGTCCGGTGGTCAGATCTCCGGTCAGATGCGCCGCCTCGGCGAGGGCGTCGCCTGGTCCCGTGAGCGCTTCACGATGGACGAGGGCCTGTCCAAGGCCGTCCAGACCGTCTTCAAGCAGATGTACGACGACGGGCTGATCTACCGCGCCGAGCGCATCATCAACTGGTGCCCCCGCTGTCTCACCGCGATCTCCGACATCGAGGTCGAGTACCAGGAGGACGACGGCGAGCTGGTCTCCATGACGTACGGGGACGGTGACGAGACGATCGTCGTCGCCACCACCCGCGCCGAGACGATGCTCGGTGACACCGCCGTCGCCGTCCACCCCGACGACGAGCGCTACAAGCACCTGGTCGGCAAGCAGATCAAGCTGCCGCTGACGGACCGTACGATCCCCGTCGTCGCCGACCACCACGTCGACCCGGAGTTCGGCACCGGCGCCGTCAAGGTGACGCCGGCGCACGACCCGAACGACTTCGAGATCGGCAGGCGCCACGACCTGCCGTTCCTCACCGTCCTCGACGAGCGCGCGGTCATCACCGTCCCCGGCCCGTTCGAGGGCCTGGACCGGCTGGAGGCCCGCTCCGCCATCGTCGCCGCCCTGCGCGCCGAGGGCCGGATCGTCGCCGAGAAGCGGCCGTACGTCCACTCCGTCGGGCACTGTTCGCGCTGCAAGACCACCATCGAGCCGCGCCTCTCGCTCCAGTGGTGGGTCAAGGTCGCCCCGCTCGCCAAGGCCGCCGGTGACGCGGTCCGCGACGGCAGCGTCAAGATCCACCCGCAGGAGATGGAGAAGCGCTACTTCGACTGGGTCGACAACCTCCACGACTGGACGATCTCGCGCCAGCTCTGGTGGGGCCACCGTATCCCCGTCTGGTACGGACCGAACGGCGAGGTCGTCTGCGTCGGGCCGGACGACGAGGCGCCCTCCGGCGAGGGCTGGACCCAGGACAGCGACGTCCTGGACACCTGGTTCTCCTCGGGCCTGTGGCCGTTCTCCACGCTCGGCTGGCCCGAACAGACCGACAGCCTCGCGAAGTTCTACCCGAACTCCGTCCTGGTCACCGGCTACGACATCCTCTTCTTCTGGGTCGCCCGGATGATGATGTTCGGCCTGTACGTCAACGACGGCGTCCCGCCGTTCGGAACCATCGTCCTGCACGGCATGGTCCGCGACGAGCACGGCAAGAAGATGTCGAAGTCCTTCGGCAACGTGGTCAATCCGCTGGACTGGATGGACAAGTACGGCTCTGACGCCCTGCGCTTCACCCTCGCGCGCGGCGCCAACCCGGGCACCGACGTGCCGATCGGGGAGGAATGGGTCCAGGGCTCGGCGAAGTTCTCCAACAAGATCTGGAACGCCACCCGCTTCGCCCTGATGAACGGCGCCACGATCGAGGGTGAACTGCCCCCGGTCGAGGAGATGTCGGTCACCGACCGCTGGATCCTGTCCAGGCTCAACAAGACCGTCGCGGACGTCGACGCCTTCTACGACGACTTCCAGTTCGCCAGGATCAGTGAGTCCCTGCGCCACTTCGCCTGGGACGAGGTCTTCGACTGGTACGTCGAGCTCTCCAAGACCACCTTCTTCGCGGGGGGCCGCCCGGCCGAGGTCTCGGGCCGGGTCCTCGGCGAGGTCCTGGACGTGATGCTGAGGCTGCTGCACCCGATCGTCCCGTTCGTCACGGAGGCGCTGTGGACCGCGCTCACCGGGCGCGAGTCCATCGTCATCGCCGAGTGGCCCGGCGACTCCGGCTTCCGCGACGACGCGGCCGAGAAGGAGATCGAGCTCGTCCAGCAGGTCGTCACGGAGGTCCGCCGCTTCCGTAACGACCAGGGCCTCCAGCCCGGCCAGAAGGTCCCGGCCGAGCTGACCCTGACGGGCACGGCTCTCGCCCCGCACGAGGCCGCCATCCGCCAGCTGCTGCGCCTGCAGCCCGCCGGCGAGGGCTTCCACGCCACGGCCACGCTTCCGGTCGCCGGCGCCACGGTCGGCCTCGACCTCTCCGGCACCATCGACGTCGAGGCCGAGCGCAAGCGCCTGACGAAGGACCTGGGCGCCGCCGAGAAGGAGAAGGCCCAGGCCAACGGGAAGCTCGGCAACGAGGCCTTCCTGGCGAAGGCCCCGGACAACGTGGTCGACAAGATCCGTGGCCGGCTCGCCAAGGCGGACGCCGACATCGAGCGGATCAGCGCCCAGCTGGCGAACCTGCCGAAGGGCTGATGACCTGAGTGCGGAGCCCCCGCGCCCCCGACCGACCGGGAGCGCGGGGGCTCCGCCGTGCCCGGGGGAGCGCGGCACCGGGCGCTGCGCGCGATGTCCGCGGCCATCCGTAGACTGGCCCTGTGAGTGAGCCCCGCCCTTCAGACCGGCACGACGCGTCCGATCCCGACGACACCTTCGCGGAGATCGTCGACGAGGAGACCCAGCGCGATCCCGACCTGGCGGTGATCGAGGCCGGGAGCCGCACGCTGCGCACCCAGTCGGGACCGCCCCAGGGTGAGGCGGTCCCCGACCGCCCCGCCGACCCCGAGACCGACCGGGCGCTGCGCGAGGTGGAGCAGGAGCTCGCCGGCCGCTGGGGCGAGACCAAGCTCGAGCCGTCGGTGACCCGTATCGCGGCCCTGATGGACGTGCTGGGTGAGCCCCAGCGCGCCTACCCCTCGATCCACATCACGGGGACGAACGGCAAGACCAGCACGGCCCGCATGATCGAGGCCCTGCTGAACGCCCTCGACCTGCGCACCGGCCGCTACACCTCCCCGCACGTCCAGTCGATCACCGAGCGGATCAGCCTGGACGGCGCCCCGATCGACGCCGAGCGTTTCATCGAGACGTACAACGACGTCAAGCCGTACATCGAGATGGTCGACGCCCAGCAGCCCTACCGGCTCTCGTTCTTCGAGGTGCTGACGGGCATGGCGTACGCGGCCTTCGCCGACGCGCCGGTCGACGTCGCGGTCGTCGAGGTCGGTATGGGAGGCACCTGGGACGCGACGAACGTCATCGACGCCACGGTCGCCGTCGTCACCCCCATCTCGCTGGACCACACCGACCGCCTCGGCTCCACCCCCGCCGAGATCGCAGGCGAGAAGTCCGGCATCGTCAAGCAGGACGCGACGGTGATCCTGGCGCAGCAGCCGGTCGACGCCGCGCAGGTCATGCTGAAGAAGGCCGTCGAGGTGGACGCCACGGTCGCCCGCGAGGGCATGGAGTTCGGCATCGTCTCCCGCGAGATCGCGGTCGGCGGCCAGCTGCTGACCCTGCGGGGCCTGGGCGGCGAGTACGACAACATCTTCCTGCCGCTCTACGGGGCGCACCAGGCGCACAACGCCCTGGTCGCGCTGGCCGCCGTCGAGGCGTTCTTCGGCATCGGCGCGGAGCAGGCCCGCAGTCTGGACGTGGAGGCGGTCCGCAAGGCCTTCCTCTCCGTCCTCTCGCCGGGCCGTCTGGAGGTCGTCAGGTCCAGCCCGACCGTCGTGCTGGACGCGGCGCACAACCCGGCCGGCGCACTCGCCGCAGCCGAGGGGATCTCCGAGGCGTTCAGCTTCTCCCGGCTCATCGGCGTCGTCGGCACGAGCGGCGACAAGGACGTCCGGGGGCTCCTCGAAGCCTTCGAGCCGATCTTCGCCGAGATCGTCGTCACCCAGAACTCCAGCCCGCGCGCCATGGACGCGGACGAGCTCGCGGCCGTCGCCGTCGAGGTCTTCGGCAACGAACGCGTCCAGGTCGAGCCGCGCCTCGACGACGCCCTGGAGGCGGCGATCACCCTCGCCGAGGAAGAGGCCGAATACGCGGGCGCCGGGGTCCTGGTGACCGGATCCGTGATCACGGTCGGCGAGGCCCGGCTGCTTCTGGGAAGGCGCTGACCCTGTGCGTACGCTCTGTGCTTCGACGCTGATCGGCGAATTCTTCGTCATCGGCTTCGCCGGGCTCGTGGCGATGAAGTCCGACGACATGTCCATGGCCACGGTCTGGACGGTCTGCGGCATCGGCATGCTGCTCTCCGTCCTGCTCTGCGGTGTGATCACCCGCCCCGGCGGCGTCCAGCTCGGCTGGGGGCTCCAGATCCTGCTGGTGCTGAGCGGCTTCTTCGTCCCGATGATGTTCATCCTCGGAGTGATCTTCGCCGCGCTGTGGTGGGCCTCGGTCCACTACGGCCGCAGGATCGACGAGGCCAAGGCGCGATGGGCGGCCCAGGCCGAGGCGCAGGAGAGCGCGGAGGCTCCGGCCCAAGGATGACGCAGCGTGAGCCCGGTCGCGGACCGGCCGGCGTACCCCTGTAATCTCGCCCTCACCCGCACCCGAAAGTCTCCAAGGAGCCGCACATGACTCAGCGCACCCTCGTCCTTCTCAAGCCCGACGCCGTCCGGCGTGGGCTGATCGGCGAGATCGTCGGCCGCATCGAACGCAAGGCAGGCTGGACGATCACCGCGCTGGAGCTGCGCACGCTCGACCAGGAGACGCTGGAGCAGCACTACGGCGAGCACAAGGGCCGCCCGTTCTACGAGCCGCTCGTCGAGTTCATGGCCTCCGGCCCCGTCGTCGCTCTTGTGGCCGAAGGCGAGCGGGTGATCGAGGGCGTCCGTGCCCTGGCCGGTCCCACCGACCCGATCGCCGCCGCGCCCGGCTCGATCCGCGGTGACTTCGGCACGATCACCCGGGAGAACCTCATCCACGCCTCGGACTCCGAGGAGTCCGCAGAGCGAGAACTCAAGCTTTTCTTTCCCGGGCTTTCCTGACTTCGGCTCCGCCAATCAGCGCTCATGACCTGGGGCGACCGAAGTAATTCGGTCGCCCTTCGGCATAGGGTCACGTATCGCGGGAACGCATCCCTCCGACGTAACGTCACCATGGGTGGAACGGGCAGCCGTTCCGCCCGCCACGGCGAAGGACCCTCGCGCTGTGTCCGTGCATACGGCACTACGATGGAAGCTTCCACGCCCGCAGCGCCAACCTCGCCTACCTAGAACAAGCCATTCTTCGCTTCCTGGGAAGGCCCGACGCATCCTCATGGGGAACAAGGGGAACTCAATGTCGTTCATCGGCCGTGACATGGCTATCGACCTCGGGACTGCCAACACGCTGGTGTACGTCAGGGGGCGCGGCATCGTTCTGAACGAGCCGTCCGTCGTGGCCATCAACACCAACACCGGCGGAATCCTGGCGGTCGGTTCCGAGGCCAAGAAGATGATCGGCCGCACGCCGGGCAACATCGTTGCCGTGCGGCCTCTGAAGGACGGCGTGATCGCCGACTTCGAGATCACGGAGCGCATGCTCCGCTACTTCATCCTCAAGATCCACAAGCGCCGCTACCTGGCCCGCCCGCGGGTCGTCGTCTGTGTGCCCTCCGGCATCACAGGGGTCGAGCGACGCGCCGTCATCGAGGCGTCGACGCAGGCGGGCGCGCGTCAGGTGCACATCATCGAGGAGCCCATGGCCGCGGCCATCGGCTCAGGTCTGCCCGTCCACGAGGCCACCGGCAACATGGTCGTCGACATCGGTGGCGGCACCACCGAGGTCGCCGTGATCTCGCTCGGCGGAATCGTCACTGCCCAGTCGATCCGGGTCGCCGGTGACGAACTGGACAACGCGATCATCCAGCACATCAAGAAGGAGTACTCCCTCCTCCTCGGCGAGCGGACCGCCGAACAGATCAAGATCACGATCGGCTCGGCGTTCGAGATGGAGAAGGACGAGCACACCGAGATCCGCGGCCGCGACCTGGTCTCGGGCCTGCCCAAGACCGTCGTCATCTCCGCCACCGAGGTCCGCAAGGCCATCGAGGAGCCGGTCAACGCGATCGTCGACGCCGTGAAGACGACGCTCGACAAGTGCCCGCCGGAGCTCTCGGGCGACGTGATGGACCGCGGCATCGTCCTCACCGGCGGCGGCGCGCTCCTGCGCGGACTCGACGAGCGGCTGCGCCACGAGACGGGCATGCCGATCCACATCGCCGAGGACCCGCTGGACTCGGTGGCCCTCGGATCCGGGAAGTGCGTCGAGGAGTTCGAGGCGCTCCAGCAGGTGCTGGACGCCCAGCCCCGGCGGTAGGAACCGCGACGTTCCGCCGTACGGGCACTGCCGTCCCGTACGGCGGAACGTCGGTATAAAGGCACCAACATTTCGAATACAGGCACGAACATTCCGACGAGGAAGGCACGGCCGCCGCACGTGAGGGACACACGAGAGAGCCGGCTGCTCCTGGTGCTGCTGATCGCCATCGCATTCGCCCTGATCACGGTGGACATCCGCGGTGGCGAGGAGTCACCGGTGGACGGAGCCCGGCAGGCCGCGGCCACGGTCTTCGGACCGGTCGAGAACGGCGTCGCGGCGGCGGTGGACCCGGTGGGCAACGCCATCGGCGCCGTACGGGACTCCGGTGACCGGCACGACCGGATCGCGGCTCTGGAGCACGAGAACGCCGCGCTGAAGACCAAGCTCGGCAGCGACGACCGCAACACCAGCAAGGTCCGTCAGCTCGACACCATGCTGAAGAGCGCCGGGGCCGGCCAGTTCGGCATCAAGGCCGCCCAGGTCATCGCCATAGGAGCGGCCCAGGGCTTCTCCTGGACCATCACCATCGACGCCGGGGCCGAGGACGGTCTCCAGCGCGACATGACCGTACTGAACGGCGAAGGGCTCGTCGGGCGGGTCACCACCGTCGGTCCGAACACCGCGACCGTCCTGCTCGCCAACGACCCCGACTTCACCGTGGGCACCCGGCTGGAGAAGACGGACGAACTCGGCTTCGCCACGGGACAGGGGGCCCGGCCGCTCTCGGTCCAGTTCCTCAACGGCAAGGCCGACGTGAAGAAGGGCGACCGGCTGGTCACCTTCGGGTCCAGCAAGGACAAGCCCTTCGTCCCGGGGGTGCCCGTCGGCGAGGTCGTCCGTGTCGACCCCTCGGGCGGCGACCTGACCCGGACGGTCTACGTCCGCCCGTTCGTCGGCTTCACCAAGCTCGACATCGTGGGCATCGTCGTCCAGGCGCCCCGCGAGAACCCCCGTGACATGGTCCTCCCCGCGCAGCCCAAGAAGCCGGAGAAGCCCAAGCCCACCCCGACGGTCACCGTCACCGCCCAGCCGAACGGCGACCTCGTCGACAGCAACGGGAAGGTCGTCGGGAACATCAACGAGGAGCCCGGCTCCTCCGCCTCCCCGGGCGCTTCACCGAACGCCTCCGGCAACGCCGACCCGGCCGCCGGTGACGCGGCGAACGAGCAGGAATAGAGCTGATCCCCATGCGTATCAACAGGATGCTGCTCTCCGTCGCCCTGGTCGTGGTCGCCCTCGTCATCCAGGTGTCCGTCCTCGCCCGGCTCCAGCTCCCCGGCGCCACGCCCGACCTGCTGCTCCTCGTCGTCCTCGGACTCGCCTTCGTGTACGGGCCCGTCAGCGGCGCCCTGATCGGCTTCGGCGCGGGCCTCCTCGCCGACCTGGCACCGCCCGCCGACCACGCGGCCGGTCGCTACGCCCTGGTGCTCTGCGTCATCGGCTACGTCGCCGGCATGACGCGCCCCGACAACGGCCGGCTCAAGTCGGCCTTCACCCCGATGGCCTTCGTCGTCGTCGCGGCACTCGGGTCCACCCTGCTGTACGCGGGTGTCGGCTCCCTCGTCGGCGACACGGCCGCCCGCCACGTGGGCCTGGGCAGTCTGCTGTTCACCGCCGTCGTGTACGACCTGCTCCTCGCGCCGTTCACCGTTCCGCTGATCATGGCGCTCGCCAGACGCACCGAGAACGACCCGGTCGCCGACAGTTCCGGCAGCGGTGACGTCGCCGCCGGCTGGCTGGCCTCGGGCACCGGGCTGCGGATCGGGAACCAGCGGAACGGGATGCGCCTGAGGGCGGCCCGCAGCCGCGCCGCACGTGCAGGCAGGATCAAGGGGGTCAAGCGACTGTGAGCCCGTACCGGCACCGGACGAGCACCGGGGGCGTCGACCCCCGGACCCCCGGCCGACCCACCACCACCGGGGGCGCCCCGTGAGCAACATTCCGGAGACGGGCCGGACCCAGCGGGTCCAGATCCGTCTCGTCGTCATCCAGGTCCTCGTGTTCTCCCTGCTCCTGACGCTCGGCGGACGGCTCTGGTACCTCCAGATCCGCAACGGTCAGGAGTACACCGACGAGGCCAAGAACAACCACGTCCAGCAGGTCGTGCAGCCCGCTGTCCGCGGTGCCATCCTCGACGCGCGCGGGGTGCCCCTCGCCGACAACGAGACCCGCCTCGTCGTCTCCGCCAGCCGCACCGAGCTGATGAAGATGAAGGACGACGGCGTCGGCGTCCTCAACCGCCTGGCCGACGTCCTGGACATGAAGCCCAAGGACGTCCAGGACAAGGTCAGGCTCTGCGACGCCAAGACCCCGCAGCCCTGCTGGAACGGCTCGCCCTACCAGCCGATCCCGGTCACCGACGAGGCCACCACCCAGCAGGCCCTCACGATCCGCGAGCGCGCCGAGGACTTCCCCGGCATCACCGCCGAACCCACCGCCGTGCGCCGCTACGCCGCACCCGGCAAGGCCAACACCGCGCAGGTCCTCGGCTACCTCTCGCCCGTCACGGACGAAGAGGTCACCAAGGCGCAGGACAGCGACTCGCCCTACCTCCGCTCCGACCAGGTCGGCCGCTCCGGCCTGGAGCGTACGTACGACAAGGAACTGCGCGGCAAGGCCGGTGTCACCCGCTACGAGGTCGACAACCTCGGCCGCGTCATCGGCCAGGCCCAGAACGACGAGGCCGAAGCCGGCTCCAGCGTCGTCACCTCCATCGACGCACGGGTCCAGGCCGTCGCCGAGTACGAGCTGAACAAGGCCATGGAGACGGCCCGCAAGGAGATGGACCGCAACACCAACGAGCTGTACAAGGCCGACTCCGGGGCCGTCGTCGTCATGGAGGCCAAGACCGGCCGCATCGTGTCCATGGCGTCCCTGCCGACGTACGACCCCAACGCCTGGATCGGCGGCATCTCCGCCAAGGACTACGCGAAGCTCACCGGCAAGAAGTCCAACTTCCCGCTGCTGAACCGGGCCATCCAGGGCACGGCCGCACCCGGGTCGATCTTCAAGGTCGTCTCCTCGACCGCGGCGGTCAACGCCGGGTACCCGTTCGACGGGAACTACCCCTGCCCCAGCTCGTACTCCATCGGCGGACAGGTCTTCAAGAACTTCGAGTCCCAGGGCTACGGCAGCATCAGCATCGGGCGCGCCCTGGAGGTCTCCTGCGACACGGTCTACTACGGCCTGGCGCACAAGGAATGGGCCAAGGACGGCGGCAACAAGCCGAAGAAGGACCCCGCCGACTGGTTCTACAGGACGGCCCACCAGTTCGGGCTCGGCAAGGAGACCGGCATCGACCTCCCCAACGAGGTCGCCGGCCGCGTTCCGGACCGCAAGTGGAAGCAGGACTTCTACGACGTCAACAAGGCGTCCTGGTGCAAGCAGGGCAAGAAGGACGGCACGTACGTCGAGAAGATCGCGTACGAAGGCTGCCTCGAGGGCAACAAGATGCGCGCCGGTGACTCCGTCAACTACTCGATCGGCCAGGGCGACACGCTCGTCACTCCGATCCAGATGGCGACCATCTACGCCGCGATCTCCAACGGCGGCACCCTCTACGACCCGACCGTCGGCAAGGCGATCGTCAGCGGCGACGGCAGGACCGTCCAGGAGATCGCGCCGCAGGCCCACGGCAAGCTCCCCTTCAAGGGAGACACGCGCGACGAGATAGACGAAGCCCTCGCGGGAGTCGCGACCCGGGGCAGCGCCGCCTGGAGGTTCGGCGGATGGCCCCAGGACAAGATCCCGATGCACGCCAAGACGGGCACGGCCGAGGTCTACGGCAAGCAGACGACCTCGTGGTTCGCCACGTACACCAAGGACTACTCGATCGTCATGACGATCTCCCAGGGTGGTACGGGCTCCGGCGCCTCCGGCCCCGCCGTGCGCAACATCTACAACGCGCTCTACGGGCTCGACGCCAGCGGCAAGCAGGACATCAAGAAGGCGCTGCTTCCCCAGCCCCAGAAGGCACTGCCCAAGATCAAGCCCGACGGCCAGATCGAGTCGCCCAAGATCAAGCCGTACGTCCCCGCGCCCGTCGACGACGGCACGCAGGCTCTTGCGGGTGCCCTGCCGGCGACCGTCGGGAGGCGTGACTGATGGCCGGATTCTCCGTCTCGCGCTACGGCCCCGAGGAACGCTCCGTCTGGGCCAGGCTCACCGCCCGCGACTCGGTCGTGCGGCGGCTGGACTGGCCCCTGCTCGGATCGTCCCTCGCGCTGTCCTTCGTCGGCTCGCTGCTGGTCTGGTCGGCGACCCGTGGCCGGGATTCCCTCACCCACGGCGATCCGTACTTCTTCCTCTTCCGGCACGCGCTCAACACGGGCATCGGCCTCGCGCTGATGATCGGCACCATCTGGCTCGGGCACCGCACCCTGCGGGGAGCGGTGCCGGTCCTCTACGGGCTGTCGGTCCTGCTCGTCCTCGCGGTCCTCACCCCGCTGGGCGCCACCGTCAACGGGGCGCACGCCTGGATCCTCCTGCCCGGCGGCTTCTCCCTCCAGCCCTCCGAGTTCACCAAGATCACGATCATCCTCGGCATGGCGATGCTGCTCGCCGCCCGCGTCGACGCGGGTGACCAGCTGCACCCCGACCACCGGACCGTCGCCAAGGCGCTCGGACTGGCGCTCGTCCCGATGGCCGTCGTCATGCTGATGCCCGACCTCGGCTCGGTCATGGTCATGGCCGTCATCGTGCTCGGCGTCCTCCTCGCATCCGGCGCGTCCAACCGCTGGGTCTTCGGGCTTCTCGGCGCGGGCGCGGCCGGCGGGGTGGCCGTCTGGCAGCTCGGCGTCCTCGACGACTACCAGATCGCCCGCTTCGCGGCCTTCGCCAACCCGGCACTCGATCCGGCGGGTGTCGGCTACAACACCAACCAGGCCCGCATCGCCATCGGCTCCGGCGGGCTCACCGGCACCGGACTCTTCAACGGGTCACAGACGACGGGCCAGTTCGTCCCGGAACAGCAGACCGACTTCGTCTTCACCGTCGCGGGCGAGGAACTCGGCTTCCTCGGAGCCGGGCTGATCATCGTCCTCCTCGGCGTCGTCCTGTGGCGCGCCTGCCGTATCGCCCGCGGGACGACCGAGCTCTACGGCACGATCGTGGCCGCCGGCATCATCGCCTGGTTCGCCTTCCAGTCCTTCGAGAACATCGGGATGACCCTCGGGATCATGCCGGTGGCCGGACTGCCCCTGCCGTTCGTGTCGTACGGAGGCTCGTCGATGTTCGCCGTCTGGGTGGCGATCGGGCTGCTCCAGTCGATCAAGGTGCAACGGCCGATGTCGGCCTGAGGTTCGCCCAGCCCTGCATGTTCCGGGGCATCGCGGATAGATTCGTCATATGGCGGACTCGAAGCGTGAGGTCGAGCGGAAGTACGAAGCGACTCCTGAGACCCGGCTGCCGGACCTGACCCGTGCGGCCGGGATCTCGGCCGTCGTCCACCGGGGGCTCGGCGAACTCGACGCCGTCTACTACGACACCGCGGACCTCCGGCTCGCCGCGGACTCCCTGACGCTCCGGCGCAGGACCGGCGGTGACGACGCCGGCTGGCACCTCAAGATCCCCGTCTCCGCCGACGTACGCGAGGAGATCCGGGCGCCGCTCACCGACGCCCTGCCGCCCGGCCTCGGTGATCTGCTCCGCTCCCGTGTGCGCCGGACCCCGGTGGACCCCGTGGTCCGGATCCTCTCCGCACGGGACGTCCACCACCTCCTCGACGCGGACGGCGCCCTTCTCGCCGAGGTGAGCATCGACGAGGTCCTCGCGGAACGCCTGACCGAGGAGGGGCACGGTGCCACCGCGGCGTGGACCGAGATGGAGGTCGAACTGGCCGACGACGCCGACCCCGCCCTCCTCGACGCCGTCGAGCGCCGGCTGCGCAAGGCCGGGATCCGGCCGTCGGCCGCGCCCTCCAAGCTGTCCAGGGCCCTGGCCGAGACCGCCCCGGGCAAGCCGCGGCGCAAGGAGAAGAAGGAACCCGCCCCGCGCACCGCCGGTGATCACGTACTCGCCTACGTACGCCGCCAGGTCACGGCCCTGGTCGAGCTCGACCCCGCCGTACGCCGTGACCTGCCCGACAGTGTCCACCGCATGCGGGTCGCCACGCGCCGGCTGCGCAGTGCCCTCAGGACGTACCGGAAGGTGCTCGACCGGAGCGTCACCGACCCGCTCCGCGACGAACTGAAATGGCTCGCCGCCGAGCTGGGCGTCGACCGCGACCAGGAGGTCCTCGACGCACGGCTGAGCTCCCGTGTCGCCGCGCTGCCGGGGACCCTGGTCCTGGGACCCGTGGAGGCCCGGCTGCGGATCACCTCCGTGGCCCGGCGCACCGGTTCGCGCAGGCGGGTGGCCTCCGTGCTCGACGCGGAGCGCTACCTGACGCTGCTGGACGCGCTGGACGGTCTCCTCGCCGACCCGCCGCTGCGTCCCGATGCGGCGCGGGCACCGCGGGCCACCCTGCCCCGCGCCGTTCTCAAGGACTACGAACGCCTCGCCACGCGCGTAGGGAACGCCCTGGGCCTGCCCGCGGGCGAGGAGCGCGACACCGCCATGCACGAGGCGCGCAAGGCCGCCAAACGCGTCCGCTACGCCGCCGAGGCCGCCAGGCCGGCCCTGGGCAAGCCGGCCAAGAGGTTCGCCAGGCGGATGAAGTCCGTGCAGTCGGTCCTCGGCGACCACCAGGACAGCGTCGTCGCGCGCGACGCCCTGCGCACCCTGGCCGTCCAGGCGCACGGCGCGGGGGAGTCAGCCTTCACCTGGGGACTCCTGTACGGCCGGGAGGAAGCGACGGCGGAGGCACGGGAACGCGAGCTGCCCGAGGTCTGGGCGCGGGCGTCCCGCCCAGGACCGCGCGCGGCGCTGGAAGGTTGAGCACCGGGTTACGCTTGATGGTCACCCCTGCCAGCTACGAAGGTCCTCAGATGTCTGCCGAGTCGGTCTTCCCGCAGCTCGAAGCTCTGCTCCCGCATGTGCAGAAGCCCATCCAGTACGTCGGCGGTGAGCTGAACTCCACCGTCAAACCGTGGGACGAATGCGACGTCCGCTGGGCACTCATGTACCCGGACGCCTACGAGGTCGGACTGCCCAACCAGGGCGTCATGATCCTGTACGAGGTGCTCAACGAACGCGAGGGCGTCCTCGCCGAGCGCACGTACAGCGTGTGGCCGGACCTCGAGGAGCTGATGCGCGAGCACAAGGTGCCGCAGTTCACCGTGGACAGCCACCGCCCCGTCGGCGCCTTCGACGTGTTCGGCCTCAGCTTCTCCACCGAGCTGGGCTACACCAACATGTTCACGGCCCTGGACCTCGCGGGCATCCCGCTGGAGTCCAAGGACCGCACCGTCGACCACCCGATCGTTCTGGCGGGCGGCCACGCCGCCTTCAACCCCGAGCCGATCGCGGACTTCATCGACTGCGCGGTCATCGGCGACGGCGAGCAGGCCGTCCTGGAGATCACCGAGATCATCCGCGCCTGGAAGGCCGAGGGCCGCCCCGGCGGCCGGGAGGAGGTGCTGTTCCGCCTCGCGAGGACGGGCGGCGTCTACGTTCCCGGCTTCTACGACGTCGAGTACCTGCCCGACGGCCGCATCGGCCGTGTGGTGCCCAACAAGTCCGGTGTGCCGTGGCGCGTGTCCAAGCACACCGTGATGGACCTCGACGAATGGCCGTACCCGAAGCAGCCGCTCGTCCCCCTCGCCGAGACGGTCCACGAGCGGATGTCCGTGGAGATCTTCCGCGGCTGCACCCGCGGCTGCCGTTTCTGCCAGGCCGGCATGATCACGCGCCCCGTGCGGGAGCGAAGCATCACCGGCATCGGCGAGATGGTGGAGAAGGGTCTCAAGGCCACCGGCTTCGAGGAGGTCGGGCTCCTGTCGCTCTCCTCCGCGGACCACACCGAGATCGGTGAGATCGCCAAGGGCCTCGCCGACCGTTACACGGACGACAAGATCGGGCTCTCGCTGCCCTCCACCCGCGTCGACGCCTTCAACGTGGACCTGGCCAACGAGCTGACCCGCAACGGCCGCAGGTCAGGCCTCACCTTCGCCCCCGAGGGCGGCTCCGAGCGCATGCGCAAGGTCATCAACAAGATGGTCTCGGAGGAGGACCTGATCCGTACGGTCTCCACCGCGTACGGCAACGGCTGGCGCCAGGTGAAGCTGTACTTCATGTGCGGTCTGCCCACCGAGACCGACGAGGACGTCCTCCAGATCGGTGACATGGCGGTCAACGTGATCGCCAAGGGCCGTGAGGTCTCCGGGCAGAACGACATCCGCTGCACCGTCTCCATCGGCGGCTTCGTGCCCAAGCCCCACACCCCGTTCCAGTGGGCCCCGCAGCTCAGCGCCGAGGACACCGACGCCCGGCTGAAGAAGCTCCGGGACAAGATCCGCGACGACAAGAAGTACGGCCGTTCCATCGGCTTCCGCTACCACGACGGCAAGCCCGGCATCGTGGAGGGACTGCTCTCCCGCGGCGACCGCCGCGTCGGCGCCGTCATCCGCGAGGTCTACGAGTCCGGCGGCCGTTTCGACGGCTGGCGCGAGCACTTCAGCTACGACCTGTGGATGAGGAGCGCCGAGAAGACGCTGCCCGCCTTCGGCGTGGACGTCGACTGGTACACCACCCGCGAGCGGACCTACGAGGAGGTCCTGCCCTGGGACCACCTGGACTCCGGCCTCGACAAGGACTGGCTCTGGGAGGACTGGCAGGACTCGCTCGACGAGACCGAGGTCGAGGACTGCCGCTGGACCCCCTGCTTCGACTGCGGCGTGTGCCCGCAGCTGGACCTGGACATCCAGATCGGCCCCACGGGCAAGAAGCTCCTGCCGCTGACCGTCGTGAAGTAGGCCCCTTCGGGTGACAGACCGGTGACGAACGCCCGGCCCGGGAAACCCTGGGCCGGGCGTTCGCGTCATTCCCCGCATGGACCTCGAGAAGCAGCACCGCACACCGGCGCCGTACGAAGGCGGGGAGGGCTGTCTGACGGTCCTGGTCAGAATCCCGGTGCGGATCGTGGTGCTGGTCCTGGTCCTGCCCGTGCGCATGCTGTGGGACCTCCTCACCGCGGGCGGCCGCGTCCTGCAGCGGGTACTGCTCCGCCCCCTGGGACGGGCGCTGGAGTGGCTGTACGACCAGGTGTTCGCCCCGGTCGGCAGGGCCCTCACGTGGCTGACCGTGGCTCTTCTCGTGTGGCCCTGGGTGGGCCTGTGGCGGTACGTCGCCGTCCCGGTCGCCCGCTACGGGGTCGCGCTCCCGCTGGTGTGGCTGTACGAGAACCTGCTGACCCCGCTCGGGCACGGCCTGCGATGGACCTACGCCAGGCTGCTCGTGCCGGCGGTGTCCGGACTCGTCACCTTCTTCCTGGTGTGGCCGGCCATCGGCGTGTGGCGGTACCTCCTGCGGCCTTCGGGCATCGCGGCGGACTGGCTCGTCACCCACCTGTTCCTCCTGCCCCTCTCCTTGGTGTACCGGTACGTGCTGACCCCGGTGGGCCTCGGGGCCGCGTGGGCGGCGGAGATGATCGGGCGGGGCCTCGCGGCTGTCGGGCGGGGGACGTGGGCCGGTGTGGTGTGGCTGGTCATGACGCTGCTCGTTCGGCCCCTCGTATGGCTCCACCGGCGGGTCCTCGCCCCGGTGGGCCGGGAGATCGCGGCGGCCTTCGGCGTCGCCTGGCGGGTGGCCGGCTTCGTGTCGCGCGCCGTCGGCCGGGCACTGGCATGGCTGGCCCGGCACCTGGTCGGTGCGCCGGTGGCCTGGGCCTACCGCACCCTGTGCACACCGGTGGGCCACTTCCTGCGCGACGCGGTCTGGGCCCCGACCCGGCGCGCCGCGGCGGAGGCGGCACGCGCAGCCCGCGGCGTCCTGGCCTCGGCGCGGGAGACACTCCGCTCCGCGCGCCGGGACGCCTGGCGCGCTCTGGTCGGAGCACCGCAGGTCACGGACGCGCGGGAACTCGGAGGGTCCGCTGCGCGTACCCTGGGTAGGACAACGACTGTCCCCAGCGCGGCGCCCGCGCCCGAGATCTCCCTGCTCGCCGACAAAACCGTCGAGCGGGGGTGAGCCGGAGCGGCACCCCGGGGCACCCCGTATTTCGTGGGCGGCTCGCCGACGCGGCCGCCCCGCACCGAGGAGAAGAACCACTGGGCAAGCGACAGCCCGAAGGCCCGCCGCCCGCACCGGCGGTGCAGCGCATCCGACTGCGCTACACCAAGCGGGGCCGCCTCCGGTTCACCAGTCACAGAGACTTCCAGCGTGCCTTCGAGCGGGCGCTGCGCCGCTCCGAGGTGCCCATGGCCTACTCGGCCGGTTTCACCCCGCACCCGAAGGTGTCGTACGCCAACGCCGCCCCCACGGGTACGGGAAGCGAGGCCGAGTTCCTGGAGATCGCCCTCACCGAGGCGCGGGATCCGGACGTCCTCCGCGAACTGCTCGACGCGTCGATGCCCGACGGGCTCGACGTCGTCGACGCCGTGGAGGCCCGTACCTCCGGCCTCGCCGACCGGCTGACCGCCTCCGTATGGGAGATGCGGCTGGACGGCGTACCGGTCGAGGATGCGGAGAAGGCCGTCACCGCCTTCATGGACGCCGAGACCGTCGAGGTCCAGCGCCGTGCCAAGAACGGCATGAGGACCTTCGACGCCCGTGCCGCCGTCGTCGGTCTGCAGGCCCTTGATCCACAGCCTGATAGGTCCGGGGACGGGCCCTGTGCGATACTGCGGCTGGTAGTGCGGCACGTGACACCTGCCGTGCGACCCGACGACGTCCTGTCCGGTCTCCGAGCTGTGGCCGACCTAACGCCGCCGGTCCCCGCTGCGGTGACCAGGCTGGCGCAGGGGCTCTTCGACGAGGAGTCCGGCACGGTGACCGACCCGCTCGCGCCCGACCGCGAGGCAGCCCCGGCCGTTACCACGGCCGATCCGGCAGCCGCCGCGACGGCGCCTGAAGGTGCAGGTTCCGCGTAAGGCGGTCGTTGTAGCGCAGCCCTTGGACTCGGGAGCCACCTGGGTCGGGCCGCGCACCGCCCCATAAGACTTTCGCCAGGCCGTGCGTAGCGCGTACGGAACCGGCGAGCCAGACATCAGCTCCCGTGCGGCGCCCGCGCCCCGGACGGCGGTAGCGCGTACATCACGCGCATCGCGTCGGACCGGAATCAGGCGTGGCGCCCGGGAGCGCGACGGGAGAACCGCCCGCATGCACGAGCCGAACGAAGCCGGTACCACCGGAAACCCCGCGAACGCGGAGGACAACAACGCCCCCGGGGACAAGCTGCCGCCGCGCCGCAGGCGCCGCGCCGCCTCCCGCCCCGCGGGCCCGCCGGGTACGGCCGCCCCCGAGGACGTCACCCCTGCCGTACCGGCCGCCGACGTCGTAACACCCGAGCCCGAAGCCGAGGCCGCGCCGCCGGCGCGTCCGCGTCGTCGTGCGGTCCGTAAGGCGACCGCTCCGGCGGGTGCGCCGCAGGCCGCCGAGGTCGTGGAGCCGGTCGCCGAGACCGCTCCGGCCGAGCAGGAGGCCGAGGAGACCACCGAGGCGGCCGAGGCCGCGCCGCCGGCGCGTCCGCGTCGTCGTGCGGTCCGTAAGGCGACCGCTCCGGCGGGTGCGCCGCAGGCCGCCGAGGTCGTGGAGCCGGTCGCCGAGACCGCTCCGGCCGAGGAAGAGGCCGAGGAGACCACCGAGGCCCCCGTCGCGGAGGCCCCCCGCGGCCGTCGCCGCGCCACACGTAAGGCCACCTCTCCCGCGGGCGCGCCCCGGTCCGCCGAGACCGTCACGCAGGAAACCGCCGTGGCCGAGCCCGTGAAGGCTCCCGAGGCCGAGGCCGAGCCCGAGGTCGCTGCCGAGCCCGTGGCCGCCCCGCGAGGCCGTCAGCGCCGCCGGGCGTCGGCTCCGGCCGGTGCGCCGCAGGGTGCGCAGGCCGCCGAGGCCCCGGCCGAGACCGTCACCGAGCCGGTGACCGAGCCCGCCGTCGAGCCTGCCCGCGAGGAAGAGCCCGCCCGCGAGGAGGAGCCCGCCGAGTCCGCGCCGCCGGCGCGTACCCGTCGCCGCGCCTCCCGTAAGGCGAGCGCGCCGGCCGGTTCCCCGCAGCCCGCCGAGGAGGCCGCCGAGGTCGCCGCCGAGAAGGCCGAGAGTCTTCCCGCCGCCGTCGCCGAGGAGCTGGCCACCGAGACCGAGCAGGTCGAGGAGGCCGCGCCGCGAGGCCGTCAGCGCCGCCGGGCCACCGCCGCCGCGGGCCGTCCCGAATTCACCGGCAAGGCCGAGGAGCCCGCCCGCAAGGGCCGTCGCGCGGCGCGCCCCGCCGTGGCCGTGTTCCAGGCCCCGGTCTTCGCCGAGCCGATGTTCCAGACCCCGGAGACCGCCGCTGCCGCGGCCGCCGCCGCGGGCCCCGCCACCGCGTACGACGAGAGCGACGAGGCCGAGGAGCAGCGGACCGCCGATCGCGCGCCGCGCAAGGCCGAGCAGCCCGCCGAGGCCGCGCCCGCCGAGTCCGAGTCCGCACCTCAGGGTGGTTCGCGCCGTCGTCGCCGCCGTCGTGGCGAGGCCGTCGAGACCGAGCCGGCCGCCACCCCGGTCACGCTTCCGGCCGAGCAGCCCGCCGTCACCGCCGAGGACGAGCAGGAGTCCGAGACGGACGCCGAGCACGAGGGCGACGAGACGGACGAGTACGGGGACCGGCCCTCGCGCCGTCGCCGTCGTGGTGGCCGCCGTCGCCGTCGCGGTGAGGCCAACGACATGGACGACGCGGAGCACCAGGACGACAGCGCCGCTGACCACTCCGAGGACGAGCCGCAGCAGTCGCAGGACGACGACGAGGACGACGAGCACGAGTCCGCGTCGGGCTCCAGCAGCAGCCGTCGCCGCCGTCGCCGTCGCCGTCGCAGCGGGGACGCCTCCGGTGAGGACACCGCCACGGGCACGGACGACCCGGAGCGCACCGTCGTCAAGGTCCGTGAGCCCCGCAAGAAGGAGGCCGAGCGCGAGCCCGGCACCGGCTTCGACGAGGTCCAGTCCATCAAGGGCTCGACCCGTATGGAGGCCAAGAAGCAGCGCCGCCGCGAGGGGCGTGAGCAGGGCCGCCGTCGCGTCCCGATCATCACCGAGGCCGAGTTCCTGGCCCGCCGTGAGGCCGTCGAGCGTGTCATGGTCGTCCGCCAGAGCGGCGAGCGCACCCAGATCGGCGTCCTCGAGGACAACGTGCTCGTCGAGCACTACGTCAACAAGGAGCAGGCGACCAGCTACGTCGGCAACGTCTACCTGGGCAAGGTGCAGAACGTACTGCCTTCCATGGAGGCCGCGTTCGTCGACATCGGCAAGGGCCGCAACGCCGTCCTGTACGCGGGCGAGGTCAACTTCGAGGCACTCGGCATGGCCCACGGGCCGCGCCGTATCGAGACCGCGCTGAAGTCCGGCCAGTCCGTCCTCGTCCAGGTGACGAAGGACCCGATCGGCCACAAGGGCGCCCGCCTGACCAGCCAGGTCTCGCTGCCCGGCCGTTACCTGGTCTACGTGCCCGAGGGCTCGATGACCGGCATCAGCCGCAAGCTGCCCGACACCGAGCGCGCCCGGCTGAAGACGATCCTCAAGAAGATCGTCCCCGAGGACGCGGGCGTCATCGTGCGCACCGCCGCCGAGGGCGCGAGCGAGGACGAGCTGCGCCGTGACGTCGAGCGGCTGCAGCAGCAGTGGGAAGAGATCCAGAAGAAGGCGAAGAGCACCAGCAGCTCCAACGCGCCGACCCTGCTCTACGGCGAGCCGGACATGACCGTCCGGGTCGTCCGGGACATCTTCAACGAGGACTTCTCGAAGGTGATCGTCAGCGGTGACGACGCCTGGGAGACCATCCACGGCTATGTCTCGCACGTGGCGCCGGACCTGACGGACCGCCTCTCGCGCTGGACGTCCGAGGTCGACGTCTTCGCGACGTACCGCATCGACGAGCAGCTGATGAAGGCGCTGGACCGCAAGGTCTACCTGCCGAGCGGCGGCTCCCTGGTGATCGACAAGACCGAGGCGATGGTGGTCGTCGACGTCAACACCGGCAAGTTCACCGGCCAGGGCGGAAACCTCGAGGAGACCGTCACCAAGAACAACCTGGAGGCGGCCGAGGAGATCGTGCGCCAGCTGCGGCTGCGCGACCTCGGCGGCATCGTCGTCGTCGACTTCATCGACATGGTGCTGGAGTCCAACCGGGACCTGGTCCTGCGGCGGCTCCTGGAGTGCCTGGGACGCGACCGCACGAAGCACCAGGTCGCCGAGGTCACGTCGCTGGGCCTGGTCCAGATGACCCGCAAGCGGGTGGGCCAGGGCCTGCTGGAGTCCTTCTCCGAGACCTGTGTCCACTGCAACGGGCGCGGTGTGATCGTCCACATGGAGCAGCCCACGTCCGCGGGCGGCGGTGGCGGCAAGCGGTCCAAGAAGCGCGGCCGTGGCGCCGGGCACGAGCACGAGCACGGCCAGGAGCACGCGCACGCCGAGCAGCCGGCCGAGGTCGAGACCGAGGCCGAGGTGGCCGCCGAGGTCGCCGCCCCGGTGGCCCTGCCCGAGCCGGAGTTCGTGGCCGACGAGGAGCTGTACAGCAGCGCGGCCGAGGCCGAGGCTGCCGCGACGCGCGGCCGTGGCCGCCGGCGCGCGACCCGCAAGGCGACGGCTCCGGCCGGCGCTCCCGCCCGTGTCGCCGAGACCGCTCCTGCCGCCGAGACCGCTCCCGCGGCCCCGGTGGCCGAGGAGAAGCCGCAGCCCGAACCGGTCGCCGAGGCACCGGTGGAGGCTCCCGCCGCCGAGGCCGAGGCAGCGCCCCCGGCACGTACGCGTCGCAGGGCGACCCGCAAGGCGACCGCTCCGGCGGGCTCGCCCAAGCAGGCCGACGTGACGCCTCCGGTGCAGCCGGCCGAGCCCGCGGCGGAGCCCGTCGCGGTCGAGGACCCGGTCGTCGAGGCCCCCGCGGCCCCGGCTCCCGCGCCTTCGGAGGACACCAAGGCGTCCGAGGCCCCGGCTGCCGACGAGGAGTCCGCTCCCGCCGCCCCGCCGCGTGCCCGCCGCCGGGTGACCCGCAAGGTCACCGCACCGGCCGGGTCGCCTGCCGGGACCGAGGAGGCGGCGGCCGTGGTCGTCGCGGACACCGGATCCGACACGCCCGGGACCGCCGGAGCCGAGGAAGCGGAATCGGAAGCCCCGGTCAAGAAGACCGCGGCGCGGAAGACCGCGAAGAAGGCCACGGCCAAGAAGGTGGCGGCCAAGAAGACCGCCACCAAGACGGTCGCGAAGAAGACCGCCGCCAAGAAGACGACGAAGAAGGCACCGGCGAGGAAGACCGTCGCCGCCGAGCAGTCGTCGCCCTCCGCAGCCGCTTCCGCGCGTACGGGGGAGAGCGAGTGACCGTTCCCCCGACGGCCGTCTGACGCTCGTCCGCACGCATGTGTCCCGCCCCGAGAACTTCGGGGCGGGACACATGCGTTTCACCGGCCGTCCTCGCGACGGACGGCCGCGGCCGCTCATTTCCTGCGCCCCATATGTCTGATGTGTCATTATTCGACGCATCCCTGGTGTGGCAGGGCGAGAGGCGCGCGAACGGCGCACTCGTCAAGGAGGGCGTCGATGACGAACACCAACCAGCAGCCTGTTCCAGCAGCCAGTCCCGTCATCGGAGAGGCCGAGATCGCGGCCGCGGTCCGTGTGATGCGAAGCGGCCGTGTCGTGCAGGGCCCCGAGGTCGCCGCCTTCGAGGAGGAGTTCTCCGGCCTGGTGGGCGGACGGCACTGCGTCGCGGTCAACTCCGGCACCTCGGCCCTGTACCTGCTCCTGCTCGCCCTGGGCATCGGCAGGGGCGACGAGGTGATCGTCCCCTCCTTCTCCTTCGCGGCGTCCGCGAACGCGGTACGCCTGACCGGCGCGGAGGTCGTGTTCGCCGACATCGAACCGGACAGCTTCGGCCTCGACCCGGCCGCGGTGGAAGCCGCGGTCACACCACGCACCGCGGCGGTCATGCCGGTGCACCTCTACGGTCACCCGGCGGCGATGGACCGGCTGACGCGCGTCGCCGGAAAGCACCGCCTCGCCGTGGTCGAGGACGCCTGCCAGGCGCACGCCGCCGCCCTGAACGGCACCCCCGTCGGCGCCTTCGGCACGGGCGGTGCCTTCAGCTTCTACCCGACCAAGAACATGCACGCCCTGGAGGGCGGCATGGTCACCACGGGAGACGCGGAACTCGCGCGCACCCTGCGCCTGCTGCGCAACCAGGGCATGGAACAGCGCTACGCCAACGAGATCGTCGGTGCCAACATGCGGATGACCGACGTGTCCGCCGCCGTCGGCCGGGTACAGCTCACCAGGATCGGGGCCTGGACCGAGCAGCGCAGGGCCAACGCCGCCCACCTCGACGCGGACATCACCGTCCCCGGGGTCACCACGCCGCCCGTCGCCGAGGGCGCCCGCCACGTCTACCACCAGTACACCGTGCGCGTCCCCGGGGTCCGGGACGCCGCGATGGCGGAGCTCGCCGAGGCGGGCATCGGCCACGCGGTCTACTACCCGACGCCGATCCACCGTCTGAAGCCCTACTGGGAGCCGGACCAGAAGGCGGGCCGCTTCTGGGACCTCCCCGAGACCGAGCGGGCCGCCGCCGAGGTCGTCTCCCTGCCCGTGCACCCCTCCCTCACGGCGGAGGACCTGAAGCGTGTGGCAGCCGCCGTCAACGCCCTGGAGGTAATCCTGTGAACGCCGGACTGCGGGCCGGTCTGATCGGTCTCGGCTCCATGGGCCGCCACCACGCCCGCGTTCTCACCGCCCTGGAAGGCGTCACCCTGGCAGGCGTCGTCGACCCGCTGGGCGACAAGAACGGCTGGGCGCAGGGGGCTCCCGTGCTGACGGACGTCGAGGACCTGCTCGCCATGGGCATCGACTACGCCGTCGTCGCCTGCCCGACGGGCCTGCACGAGGAAGTCGGCCTGAGACTCGCCGAGGCCGGAGTGTGCGTGCTCGTCGAGAAACCGCTCGCGGACTCCGTCGAAGGCGCCCTGCGTCTCGTGGACGCCTTCGAGTCACGGAACCTGACGGCGGGCGTCGGCCACATCGAACGGTGCAACCCCGCCCTGCGTTCGCTCCGCAGCCGCCTGGAGACCGGCGAACTCGGAGATGTGTACCAGGTGGTGACCAGACGTCAGGGGCCCTATCCGCACCGCATCGCCGACGTCGGCGTGATCAAGGACCTGGCGACCCACGACATCGACCTGACGGCCTGGATGACCGGCCGGAGCTATGTGTCGATCGCGGCCCACACGGTGTCGAAGTCCGGCCGGCCGTACGAGGACATGGTCAGCGCGGTGGGCCGGCTCTCCGACGGGACCATGGTCAACCACCTGGTCAACTGGCTGAGCCCGCTCAAGGAACGCTTCACCTCGGTCACCGGCGAGCGCGGCTGCCTCGTCGCGGACACCCTGACCGCCGACCTGACGTTCTACTCGAACGCCTCGGTCGCCACCGAATGGGAAGCCCTGCGGGCGTTCCGCGGCGTCTCCGAGGGCGACATGATCCGTTACGCGATCCCCAAGCGTGAGCCCCTGCTCGTCGAACACGAACTCTTCCGGGACGCCGTGCAGGGCATCTCCTCCGACATCTGCACACTGCGGCAGGGGCTGCGCACCGTGGAGGTGGCCGCATCCCTGCTCGACTCGGCCAGGAGCGGGCGCACGGTGGTCTTCGAGGCGGAGGAGGCGGTGCGCCATGGAGCATGACCACCCGGTCGCGGCGCCCCTGCGCGGGAAGATCGTCATGCTGGTCGAGAACGGGGTGAAGGGTGATTCCCGGGTCCAGAAGGAGGCCCTGTCGGCCGCCGCGGCAGGCTGGGACGTGGTGCTCCTCGGCAAGTCCCCCGACAAGAAGGCCAGGAGCTGGCGGCTGGGTGAGGCCCGGGTCCGCCTGCTGCCGGTCCCGACGCCCCTGCACCGACGCCGCCACGAATACCGCCGGGCGGTGCTCCGCGCTCCGCTCGCCTACCCGCCGGGACCACTTGCCGAATACCGCAAGCAGCGGATGAAGGCGTGGCGCGCCGAGCTCAACCTCCAGGTCATCGAAACCGGGCGGACCGGCTCCGCCGTCGCGCGGACAAGGCTGCTGCCGACACGTCTGCTGTCCCGGGGCATGCACCGGTGGGTCCGGCTGCGGGCCCGGCACACCGCTGCGCTGGAGCGCCGCCGCAAGGACATGGACACCCCGCTCGACCGGTTCACCACGGCCTTCTGGGTCCGTGCGATGGGGGAGAGGGCCTGGCGTCGGCTCGACCCCGGTCTGTGGGACCTGGAGCTCGCCTACGGCAAGGTCATCGACTCCCTCGAACCCGACCTGATCCACGCCAACGACTTCCGGATGCTCGGCGTGGGCGCGCGTGCCAAGCTGCGGGCCGAGGCCAGGGGCCGCACCGTGAAACTCGTGTGGGACGCACACGAGTTCCTGCCCGGCATCAAGCCCTGGAACCCGCACCCGCGCTGGCACGTCGCCCAGTGCGCCCACGAGCGGGAACACGCCAAGTACGCGGACGCCGTCACGACCGTGTCGGCCACCCTCGCGCAGATGCTGGTCGAGCACCACGGGCTGCGGGAACTCCCGGAGGTGGTGCTCAACGCTCCCGACACCGTGACCCCCGCGGAAGGAGCCTTCGAGCCCGTCCCCGACCTGCGGGCGCTGTGCGGTATCGGACCCCAGGTGCCACTGGCGGTCTACAGCGGCTCCGCCGCTCCGCAGAGAGGGCTCGACATCATGGTCGAGGCCCTGCCGCAGCTCCCGGGCACCCACGTCGCCTTCGTCGTCCCGCGCGGCAACTCGCTCTACATGCAGGCACTCAAGAAGCGGGCGGTCGCACTCGCCGTGCAGGACCGTGTGCACATCCTGCCGTACGTGCCGCACGACCAGGTGGTCCGCCACCTGGCCGCGGCTGACGTCGGCGTCATCCCGATCCACCACTGGCCGAACCACGAGATCGCCCTGATCACCAAGTTCTTCGAGTACTCCCACGCCCGGCTGCCCCTCGTCGTCAGTGACGTCCGGACGATGGGCGCGATGGCCACCACGACCGGGCAGGGAGAGGTCTTCACCGCTGAGGACGTCACGGACTACGTGCGGGCGGTGACCGCGGTCCTCGCCGACCCCCGGCGCTACCGCGAGGCCTACCACCGGCCGGGCATGCTCGCGGAGTGGACCTGGGAGGCGCAGGCGGCCGTCCTCGACAGCGTGTACTCCCGGCTCGTCGAGGGCGCGCGCGCACCGGTGGGCGAACGGATGGCACCGGTGACCTCATGACGGCGTGCCCCGACGTCACCGTGATCGTCGCCGTGTACAACACGATGCCCTACCTGACGGAGTGCCTGAACTCCCTGGTGAAGCAGAGCATCGGGCCGGAACGCCTGGAGGTGATCGCGGTCGACGACGGCTCCACGGACGACAGCGCGAGGGAACTCGACCGGTTCGCAGAACGGTACCCGGCGGTCGTGACGGTGCTGCGCCAGCCCAACTCCGGTGGTCCCGCCGCCCCGAGCAACCGCGCCCTGGACAAGGCCACCGGACGCTACGTCTTCTTCGTAGGCTCCGACGACCACCTGGGCGAGGAGGCGCTGGAGCGGCTGGTGGCCTGTGCGGACACCTACGAATCGGACGTCGTCGCGGGCCGGATGGTCGGAGTAGGCGGACGGTACGTGCACCAGAAGCTGTACGCCCGCAACGCCCCCGACGTCAGCCTGTACGACTCACCCCTGCCGTTCACCCTGGCGAACACCAAGCTGTTCAGGCGCGACCTGGTGGAGAAGCACCACCTGCGTTTCCCGGAGGACCTGCCCGTCGGCAGCGACCAGCCGTTCACCATCGAGGCGTGCGTGCGCGCCCGCCGCATCTCGGTGCTCGCCGACTACATCTGCTACTACGCCGTCAAGCGTGGCGACGCGAGCAACATCACCTACCGGGCCGACCACCTGGCCCGGCTGCGGTGCACCGCCCGGATCATGGACCACGTGGCCGGTCTCGTCCCGGCCGGACCTCGGCGGGACGCGCTCCTCGCACGGCACTTCGCCTGGGAGCTCTCCAAGCTCCTGCTGACGGACTTCCCGGCGCTCGACACCGACACCCGGCGGCGCGTCTGCGAAGGGCTGTCCGTGCTGCTGGACGCGTACTGGACCGACGCGCTGCGCGACGGTACGGGCGTGAAGCGCCGGGTCCGCTTCGGGCTGGCGGGGAGCGGGGCCCTGGAGGCCCTGAGCAGGGCCGTCACGGACGAGGCCGCCTCCGGAGCCCCGCCCTTCCGGCTGGAGGGCGATCGCGCCTTCGCCGTCCACCCGGGCTTCAGGGACCCCGGCGTGGGACTGGACGACCGGTACTACGAGGTCCTCGGCGAGACGGTGGCGGGCAGGCTCGCGGCGGGTACGGAGCTGGAGTCGGCCGACTGGGAACAGAGCGGTGAGGAACTCCGGCTCGTCGTGCGGCTGAGGCTCCGGGTCGTCGGGGACGTGGACTCCCTGGTGGTCGCCCTGGTGCAGGGCGCCATGCCGCAGAGCGCGGACCGGGCGGGCGCCCGCCGGCTGCCCGGCGGGGACGGACGTCCACCGGCACCCGGCGACTTCACCTTCGTGGCGACCGCGGACGGCCTCGGCACACAGGTCCACGCCCGCGTCCCGGTCCCCGCGGTCCTGGCCACGAAAGGGGTCCGCGTCTACGTCGACGTCGCGGGGTCGACCTACGAGATCCCGGTGCGAACCGAGGGGCGGCCCATGCCGCTGGCCCGCCGCTGGGGCGAGGCCGTGCCCCACCGGGTCGCGGCGAGGCCGAACACCAAGGGCCGGCTCGTGATCACGACAGCTCCACTGGTGGAGTCCCGGAACGGACCGGGTACCAGGCTGTGGAGGCTGTTGAGACCGAAGAGGAAGCGAAGCCGATGAACATCTGTGTAGTCGCCCTTGGCAAGATCGGGCTCCCGCTCGCCGTGCAGTTCGCCGCCAAAGGCCACACGGTCATCGGGGCGGACGTCGACGAGAGGGTCGTCGCACTGGTGAACGCGGCCACCGAGCCGTTCCCCGGCGAGCACGGCCTGGCTGCCAGGATCGAGGAGACGGTGGGCGCGGGGCTGCTCTCCGCGACGACGGACACCACGGCCGCGGTCGCGGCGTCCGACGCCGTCGTGATCGTCGTCCCGCTGTTCGTGGACGCCGGGGGCACCCCGGACTTCGGCTGGATGGACGCGGCGACGAAGGCCGTCGCCGCGGGCCTGCGGCCCGGCACCCTTGTCAGCTACGAGACCACCCTGCCGGTCGGCACCACCCGTACGCGCTGGGCGCCGATGCTCGCGGAAGGATCCGGGCTCACCCCGGGGCGCGACTTCCCCCTCGTCTTCTCCCCGGAACGGGTCCTGACCGGCCGCGTCTTCGCCGACCTGCGGCGCTACCCCAAGCTTGTCGGCGGTATCGACGAGGCGTCGACGCTGCGGGGCGTCGAGTTCTACGAGACCGTGCTCGACTTCGACGAGCGTGACGACCTGCCCCGTCGCAACGGAGTCTGGAACCTCGGTACGGCGGAGGCCTCCGAGCTGGCGAAGCTCGCCGAGACCACCTACCGGGACGTCAACATCGGTCTGGCCAACCAGTTCGCCCGCTTCGCCGGCCTGCACGGCATCGACGTCGAGCAGGTCATCGACGCCTGCAACAGCCAGCCCTACAGCCACATCCACCGGCCCGGCATCGCCGTCGGCGGCCACTGCATCCCGGTCTACCCGCAGATGTACCTGTGGAACGACCCGGACGCGACCGTGGTGCGGGCGGCCCGCGAGGCCAACGCCGCGATGCCCCGCCACGCCGTCGACCTGCTGGCCGCCGCCTACGGCGACCTGGAGGGCGTCGGGGTCCTGGTACTGGGCGCCGCCTATCGCGGCGGTGTCAAGGAGACCGCGTTCTCCGGCGTCTTCGGCGTGGTCGAGGCGCTCCGGGAGCGCGGCGCGGTGGCCTTCGTCTCGGACCCCCTGTACGGGCCCGACGAGCTGCGGGCCCTGGGCCTCGTCCCGCACGAGGACCAGACCGTCACCGCGGCGATCCTCCAGACCGACCACCCCGGGTACCGCGAGCTGTCCGCGGACGCCCTGCCGGACGTCCGTGTCCTCGTCGACGGCCGCCGCACGACGGACCCGGACCTGTGGAAGGGAGTGCGCAGGGTGGTGATCGGCGGCTGACCTCAGCGGGATCCGCCGGGGGAGTCCGCAGGCGGTCCCGGGTCAGAGACCTCGGCCGGTGGTGCGCTCCGTGAGGGCGCCACCGGCCTCGTCGTGGAGCGCTCCGGTCTCCGGGCACTCCCAGACGCCCGGCTCGTCGGCGCGCTCGACGAGGGAGACACCACTGCGCCCCACCCAGCCGACCCTGCGGGCCGGCACGCCCACGACCAGGCCGAAGTCAGGGACGTCATGGGTCACGACGGCGCCCGCCGCCACCATCGCCCACCGGCCGATGCGCAGGGGCGCGACACACACGGACCGGGCGCCGAGCGAGGCGCCCTCGGCCACCGTCACACCCACGGCCTCCCAGTCGCCGCCGCGCTTCTGCCGTCCTTCGGGGCCGACGGACCGCGGGTTGCGGTCGTTGGTGAGGACCACGGCGGGGCCGACGAAGACGCCGTCACCGAGTTCGGCCGGCTCGTAGACCAGGGCGTAGTTCTGCAGCTTGACGTTGTCGCCGATCCTCACGCCCGTGCCCACGTACGCCCCGCGGCCCACCACACAGCCCTCGCCGAGCCTGGCCCCCTCGCGGATCTGGGCGAGATCCCAGACACTGCTGCCCTCCCCGATCTCGGCACTCTCGTCGACCTGGGCGGTGGGCTGGACCCTGTAGTTCACGTGCAGCACCTTTCGTGGGACGGATCAGGGCAAATCGTACGGTCGCCCCAGGGGTCCTGTCCGGGCGGAGGCGACGGGCGGGACCCGGTTTGACCCTCCGGGGTGCGCCCCCGTAATCTTGACTCTCGGCGTGTTTCTGTGCGCCTACCCCCTGAGCACATCCCTCCCGGTGATCCGTCCCCGGGGGAGGCCGCTCATCCTTCCGGACTGTCGTGGGCCCCGGCCCGTGCGGGCGGCTGGCATCAGGGGATCCGTTCCGAGTGAGAGAGAGATCCGCGTGTACGCCATCGTGCGCAGCGGTGGTCGCCAGCACAAGGTTGCTGTCGGCGACATCGTTGAGGTTGACAAGATTTCCACCGCCAAGGTTGGCGACACGGTCGAGCTCTCGACCCTGCTCGTTGTCGACGGCGACGCCGTGACCAGCGACCCGTGGGTGCTGGACGGCATCAAGGTCCAGGCCGAGATCGTGGACCACCACAAGGGCGCGAAGATCGACATCCTTCGCTACAAGAACAAGACGGGTTACCGCCGTCGCCAGGGTCACCGCCAGCAGTACACGGCGATCAAGGTCACCGGTATCCCCGCGGCTGCGAAGTAAGGGACTGAGGAGACATGGCACACAAGAAGGGCGCATCGTCCACTCGGAACGGGCGCGATTCCAATGCTCAGCGGCTCGGCGTGAAGCGCTTCGGCGGTCAGGCCGTCAACGCCGGTGAGATCCTGGTCCGCCAGCGCGGCACCCACTTCCACCCGGGCACGGGCGTCGGCCGTGGCGGCGACGACACGCTGTTCGCGCTGACCGCCGGTGCGGTGGAGTTCGGTACGCACCGTGGCCGCAAGGTCGTGAACATCGTTCCCGTCGCTGCCTGATCCAGGCAACGGCTGAACGTCGCAGCACCTTCCGAGGGCGGATCTCAGCTTTCCCGGTATCCGGGGAAGCGGGTCCGCCCTCGGCGCGTTACGTCAAGAGACAATCCGTATTTTTCCGCAGTACCTGGAGGCCCCACCATGACCACCTTCGTGGACCGCGTCGAGCTGCATGCCGCCGCGGGTAACGGAGGCCACGGCGTGGCCTCCGTGCACCGTGAGAAGTTCAAGCCGCTGGGCGGCCCCGACGGGGGCAACGGCGGACGCGGCGGCGACGTGATCCTCGTCGTCGAGCAGGCCGTCACCACTCTGCTCGACTACCACCACCACCCTCACCGCAAGGCCACGAACGGCCAGCCCGGCGCGGGCGACAACCGTTCGGGCAAGGACGGTCAGGACCTCGTGCTGCCCGTCCCGGACGGCACCGTCGTCCTCGACAAGGCCGGCAACGTACTGGCCGACCTCGTCGGTCAGGGCACCACCTTCGTCGCGGGCCAGGGCGGCCGCGGCGGCCTCGGCAACGCCGCGCTGGCCTCCGCCCGTCGCAAGGCGCCCGGATTCGCGCTGCTCGGCGAGCCGGGCGAGAGCCGGGACATCGTCCTGGAGCTCAAGACCGTCGCCGACGTCGCGCTCGTCGGCTACCCGAGCGCCGGCAAGTCCTCGCTGATCTCGGTGCTCTCCGCGGCCAAGCCGAAGATCGCGGACTACCCGTTCACGACCCTGGTCCCCAACCTGGGCGTCGTCACCGCGGGCTCCACCGTCTACACCATCGCGGACGTCCCGGGCCTCATCCCGGGCGCCAGCCAGGGCAAGGGCCTCGGCCTGGAGTTCCTGCGGCACGTCGAGCGCTGCTCCGTCCTGGTGCACGTCCTGGACACCGCCACGCTGGAGTCGGACCGTGACCCCCTCTCCGACCTGGACATGATCGAGGAGGAGCTGCGGCTGTACGGCGGCCTCGAGGACCGCCCGCGCATCGTCGCGCTCAACAAGGTCGACATCCCGGACGGCCAGGACCTGGCCGACATGATCCGCCCCGACCTGGAGGAGCGCGGCTACCGCGTCTTCGAGGTCTCGGCCATCGCGCACAAGGGCCTCAACGACCTCAGCTACGCCCTGGCGGGGATCATCGCCGAGGCGCGGGCCACGAAGCCGAAGGAGGAGTCGACGCGCATCGTCATCCGTCCCAAGGCCGTCGACGACGCCGGTTTCACCGTGACGGTCGAGGAGGACGGCATCTACCGCGTGCGCGGCGAGAAGCCCGAGCGCTGGATCCGGCAGACCGACTTCAACAACGACGAGGCCGTCGGCTACCTCGCCGACCGGCTCAACCGCCTCGGCGTCGAGGACCAGCTCCGCAAGGCGGGTGCCCAGGCCGGCGACGGCGTGGCCATCGGCCCCGAGGAGAACGCGGTCGTCTTCGACTGGGAGCCGACCATGGCCGCCGGCGCCGAGATGCTGGGCCGCCGAGGTGAGGACCACCGCATGGAGGCGCCCCGTCCCGCCGCTCAGCGACGCCGCGAACGCGAGTCGGAGCGCGACGACCCGCAGCGCGAGTACGACGAGTTCGACCCCTTCTAGGGGCGCCGCGCGTCGTGGGCGGACTCCGCTCCACGGCGCAGGACCTCCCGTACGGGTCGTGCGGGGCTTCACCGGCCCCGCACGACCCGGGCGATCCGTCAGCGGGCTCCGGGGCTCGCGCACCGGGGGGCCCGGGGCGGGATCCCACCGGAAACCGGCAGGTGACGGGCCCGGCGCGGCCGCTCATGTGCAGATTGCGTCACACATCTGTGTAGCCGGGCAGCTCGGGTCGGGCCCCGGAGGAGCCAATCTGCCTGGCCAGACGGTGAACCGCAGGTTTCCCGGGGGCGAGTGGCAGTAAACGTCCGCCTTGCGAGACGGTCGCGGAGAGTGCGACCATCACACTGTTCCCCCCTGTCATCGCAAGGTAGGTCGTCTGTGTCTGTGCCGCATGAAGCCAAGCCCCGGACCACAGCGGTCGTGCTCGCCGGTGGGACCGGCCAACGCGTGGGCCTGTCGATCCCCAAGCAGCTGCTGAAGATCGCCGGTAAGGCCGTCATCGAGCACACGCTGACCATCTTCCAGAACGCCGAGGACATCGACGACGTCATCGTGCTGATGGCGCCGGGCTTCGTGCCCGACGTCGAGAAGATCGTCGCCAAGGCCGGGCTGACCAAGGTCATCAAGGTCATCGAGGGTGGCAGCACCCGGAACGAGACCACCGAGCGTGCCATCGCGGCCCTCGGCGAGGGGCTCGCGGAGGGTGAGGACCGCAACGTCCTCTTCCACGACGCGGTCCGTCCGCTGCTGTCGCAGCGTGTCATCAAGGACTGCGTCGACGCCCTCGGCCGCTACCAGGCCGTCGACGTCGCCATCCCGTCCGCCGACACGATCATCGTGACCCGAACCCACGGCGAGGACGGCGAGTTCATCACCGACGTCCCGGACCGGTCCCGGCTGCGCCGCGGCCAGACCCCGCAGGCGTTCAAGCTGTCCACGATCCGCAAGGCGTACGAGGTCGCGGCCGGCGACCCGAACTTCCAGGCCACCGACGACTGCTCGGTCGTCCTGCGGTACCTCCCCGACGTGCCGATCCACGTGGTCGCGGGCGACGAGTACAACATGAAGGTCACCCAGCCGGTCGACGTCTTCATCACGGACAAGCTCTTCCAGCTGGCCTCCACCGCGGCGCCGCGCCAGGCCGACGAGGCCGCCTACCGTGAGCTGCTGTCGGGCAAGACCCTGGTGGTCTTCGGCGGTTCGTACGGCATCGGCGCCGACATCGGCACGCTGGCCGAGCAGTACGGCGCCAAGGTGTACGCCCTGGGCCGCTCCACCACCGGTACGCACGTGGAGAACCCCGAGCACATCGACGACGCGCTGTCGAAGGCCTACGCGGAGACCGGCCGCATCGACTACGTCATCAACACCGCGGGTGTGCTGCGCATCGGCAAGCTGGCCGAGACGGACAACACGACGATCCAGGAAGCGCTGAACGTCAACTACCTGGCGCCCGTGCAGATCGCCCGCGCCTCGTACAAGTACCTGGCGGAGACCCAGGGGCAGTTGCTCCTGTACACCTCCAGCAGCTACACCCGGGGCCGTGCCGAGTACAGCCTCTACTCCTCCACCAAGGCCGCGATGGTGAACCTCACTCAGGCGCTCGCCGACGAGTGGGCGGGCGAGGGCGTCCGGGTCAACTGCGTGAACCCGGAGCGCACCGCCACCCCCATGCGGACCAAGGCGTTCGGCCAGGAGCCGGAGGGCTCGCTGCTCTCCTCGGAGGCCGTGGCGCGCACCTCGCTCGACGTCCTCCTGTCCGCGATGACGGGCCACGTCATCGACGTACGGCAGCAGGACCCGACCCGTGACGTCGCGGAGGCGTCTGGATTCGAACAGGCCCTGGCCTCGGTGCTGGACCGTCAAGAAGATGTGTAATAATTCTTGACAAATGTGCTTTTTTTCGGGCCTCTGGAATCACTCGACAGTGATTCCAGAGGCCCGAATGCGTGAAGCCGCACCTTCACATTTCCCTCAATACGTGAAACAACCGGCACCCCCTGGAGCAGGTTCTTCGTGATTTCCACAGCCATCCGCCTGGCCCGTGTGGGCAGTGGGTCTGAACTGGCGGCAGCGATACTGATGATGCTGGGTTATCCCTGCGTCATGGTCGCCGCTCTCGTCCCTGATATCTGGTTCTTCGCGGCGGCCACGGCTGTCACGTACATCGCGGACTGGTTCCTGCACCAGCGCGGCAGTTACCTGGTCAACAGGCTCGGAAAGGTGCGGGCGGGTCTGTCCATCCGCTTCCTGCTCCGTCAGCTGATGATCATCCTGCTCCTGGCCCGGCTGGACCTCTCGCAGGAACCTCTCTTCTACGCAGCTGTCGCCTGCTTCCTGCTCTTCTACGGTCTCCAGGCTCCGCACGGCGCGCTGACGACGCTGATCCGTCTGCGCCGCACCCTGCCGATCGTCACCCGGAACGTGGACCTGCACTCCATCCGCATCCCGGACGGTCCTCCGCGCGCACTGCTGCACCGGGCCAGCGAGAAGATGCTGCACCTCGACCTCCCCGCTGTGGTGGGGGTCCTGATCGCAGCGGGCACGGGCGAGGACGTCATCGGGTACGCCGGTGCCGCTCTGACGCTGGTGCTGGCCCTCGGCTACAACGCGGTGCTCGTCCCGTACCTGCGCCGGAACAGGCGGGCGCCCTCCGCCCCCGCCGTGCTGAAGGCCCTGGACACCTGGCTGGGCGAGTACCAGCCGACCGTCGTGCTCTACTTCTCCGGCTCCAGCGAGTCCGCCTACCAGGGCAACATGTGGCTGGACACCATGGCCGCAGTCGAGGGCCGCCCGCTGATCGTCATGCGCGAACGCAACCTCGTGTCGCAGCTCGCGGACACCGCCGTGCCCGTGGTCTGCGTGCCGGCGGGCACCCACCTGATGAACATGGACCTCTCCAGCGTCCGGGTGTGCCTGTATCCGGCCAACGTCGGCAAGAACATCCACATGCTGCGCGTCCCGACGATGAAGCACGTCTTCATCGGCCACGGCGACAGCGACAAGCTGGCCAGCGTCAACCCGTACTCCAAGGTGTACGACGAGGTGTGGACGGCGGGCCGCGCAGGCCGCGACCGTTACGCCCTGGCCGATGTCGGTGTCCGCGACGAGGACATCGTCGAGGTGGGACGACCGCAGCTGGCGCCGATCGAGACCTGGAGCGGCACCACGCGGAACCCCGTCCCCACGGTGCTGTACGCCCCCACCTGGGAGGGCTGGGACGACAACCCGGGCAACACGTCACTCCTCCTCGCCGGTGAGAACATCGTCCGCCGGCTGCTGAAGGCCGACAGCCCGGTCCGGGTCATCTACAAGCCGCACCCCTTCACCGGTATCCGCAGCGCCAAGGCAAAGGCCGTCAACGCCCGGATCGAGAACCTGATCGCCACCTCCGCGCAGCAGCGCGCCGCCGATCCCCGCTGGGTGAAGGAGGCTGCCGCCGCCGCTGCCGGACAGGCGGAGGCGAAGGCGGAGCTGGTCCGGATCGAGGGCCGCCTGGCGGAGCTCGCGAAGCCGGGACGCGCGGGCGCCGACGAGTCGGAGGCCTCCCGCCTCTCGCTCGCCGACCCGGCCCGTCAGACCGAGATCACCACCCTGCGTGCCGAGTGGAACGACGCCTACTGGCGTTCCTTCGGCTGGTGGGAGCACAAGACGGTGACCGGCTCCCAGCCGAAGCTGTACGACTGCTTCAACCAGTCCGACGCCATGGTCTCGGACATCTCCAGCGTGGTGTCCGACTTCATCGCGAGCGGGAAGCCGTACGCGGTCACCGACTCGGCCGAGCTCGGTGCGGACGAGTTCAAGCGCCAGAACACCGCCGTGAGGGCCGCCGTCATCCTCTCCAACAGCGCCGCGGAGATCGACGAGCTGCTGCGGTCCGTCGCCGACCCGGCGTCGGACCCGCTCGCCGAAGGCCGTCACGAGCTGAAGACCTACCTGCTGGGTCCGGACGAGCCGACCTCCATGGAGCAGTTCAACGCCGCTGTCCTGGCACTCGCGGCCAAGGCCGAGACCCGCAACGCCGGCGTCGCCCAGCGTGTGGGCGGGCAGCAGCCGCCGGCACCCCTGCCGGACGCCGAGGCGGCGTCCAGCGGTGCGGGTGACGGCACGGCCGAGATCATCGCCGAGGCGGACGCCGCAGTCGATCCGGACGAGCCTGACGCCCCGGAGGCCGACGCCGGAATCGGCGCGGGTCCCACGACGGTCCGCTGATCACGGGGTCCGGCCGGCCCCGCCGAACTCGGTGGGGCCGGCCGGGCGCCAGGTCGTTCACCTGGTGTTATCCGCCTCGCCGGCATCCGGTCGAAGTTTGTACGATTTTCGACGCAACCCATACGACGGCCCGCCCGTCTCCTTCTGGGGGAGGGGAACGTACGGGCCGTTCGGCGTGTCTGTGCCGGGAACCAGCTATGTGCCGTCGTTCCATCGTTTCTCCTGATGAATACGCTTATGTGTGAACCGGGGAGAGATGGGCACCACCGCTACCACCAACACGCCAGATGTGACCGTGATCATCGGCGCCTACGAAGCGATGCCGTACCTGGTCCGCTGCCTGGAGTCCGTCGAGGCCCAGACGCTTCCGGCCGGGCGCATGGAGATCGTGGCCGTCGACGACGGATCGACCGACGGCACGGGGGAGTACCTGGAGGAGTTCGCCGCCAGGACCGCGATCGACATGCGCGTCGTCCGCCAGGAGAACTCAGGAGGCCCCAGCGGCCCGCGCAACGTCGGTCTCGGCCTCGCCCGAGGCCGGTACGTCTTCTTCCTCGACGCGGACGACTACTTCGGCGAGGAGGCCCTGGAGCGCATGGTCGCGATGGGTGACCGGGCCGGCACCGACGTGATCCTCGGCAAGGTGATCGGCGTCAACAGGGGGGCGCCCAAGTCGATGTGGTCGCGGACCGAGGAGCGGGTGGACGTCCACCGCTCCAAGGTCATATACACCCTCAGCGCGCAGAAGCTCTTCCGGCGCGACCTGCTGGAGCGCATCGGCCTGCGTTTCGACGAACGGCTCGAGACCGGCGAGGACGCCCTCTTCACGATGGAGGCGTATCTGCGCGGTGCGGGAGTCTCCGTCATCGCCGACTACACCTGCTACCACCTCGTCGGCCGCGACGACGGCAAGCACGCGACCAAGAGGGGCAGTTACGTCCTGCGCTTCGACGCGATGGAAGCCATGATGGCGCTCATCCACAGACTGGAGCCGGCCGGGCCGAAGCGTGACTTCCTCATGGTCAGACCCTTCACGGTCGGTATGCTCCAGCAGTTCACCCCCGGCCTCCTGAAGCAGCCGGAGGAGGAACAGCGGCACAAGATGGAACTCGCGGCTCCTCTGATGCGGAGCTACTGGACGAACGGTGTGGCCCGCAAGATCAAGGTGGCCGAGCGGCTCAGGCTCGCCTGTGTCGCGCGCGGCCGCCTCGACCTGCTCGCCGACGTACTGGAATTCCTGCGGGCCAAGAAGGTCCCGGACCTGGTCAGCTCGGACAAGGGCGACAAGCTCTTCCTCGCCTATCCGCACTTCCGGGACGAGGAGGCCGGGCTCCGGGACGCCGACTACCAGGTCACCGTGCCCGACTGGCACGGCACCGACCGGGTCACCAGGCCGAAGCGCATCCTGCGGTCCGCGCCGGAGCAGCCGTCCACGCCGCGGCGTATCGTCCGGCGGCTGCGCAGGGAGCTCCGTGGCTGGCGCGCACGACTGAGCACCAGCTGATGCCGGGCACCGTGGTCCACTCGGCGCACAAGGACGGCCGTTCACCGTCCTGCCGGGTGACCGGTGGCCCAACGGCTGGGAACTCAGGGATAAACTCGCACAATATTCATGGTCCCTCAAGGGATCTACATATCATCGTCGGGACAGGGACAAAGTGAAGGCTCTCGTACTCTCCGGTGGGGCGGGCACCCGCCTTCGCCCCATCACGCACACGTCGGCCAAGCAGCTGGTCCCGGTGGCGAACAAGCCCGTCCTCTTCTACGGGCTGGAAGCCATCGCGGAGGCCGGGATCACCGACGTCGGCATCATCGTCGGTGACACGGCTCCGGAGATCCGAGAGGCCGTCGGCGACGGCTCCGCTCTCGGGATCGACGTCACGTACATCCCGCAGGACGAGCCCCGTGGCCTGGCACACGCGGTGCTCATCGCCCGCGACTTCCTGGGGGACGACGACTTCGTCATGTACCTCGGTGACAACTTCATCGTCGGTGGAATCACCGGACTGGTCGAGGAGTTCCGCGCGGAACGCCCCGAGGCGCAGATCCTGCTGACCAAGGTGCCCAACCCGACCGCCTTCGGCGTCGCCGAACTCGACGCCCAGGGACGGGTCGCCTCCCTCGAGGAGAAGCCGAAGGAGCCGAAGAGCGATCTCGCGCTCGTCGGCGTCTACCTGTTCACCCCGGCCGTCCACGAGGCCGTGCGTTCGATCCAGCCCTCGTGGCGCGGCGAGCTGGAGATCACCCACGCCATCCAGTGGCTGATCGACCAGCAGCGCGACGTCCGCTCCACGACCATCTCCGGGTACTGGAAGGACACCGGCAACGTCACCGACATGCTGGAGGTCAACCGCTCCGTCCTGGAGACGCTGAAGGCCGTCACCGAGGGGACCGTCGACGAGAGCAGTGAGATCATCGGGCGGGTGCGGATCGAGGCGGGGGCCAAGGTCACCAGCAGCCGTATCGTCGGCCCCGTGATCATCGGTGCCGACGCGGTCATCAGCGACTCCTACGTCGGCCCGTTCACCTCGGTCTCGGAGGGATGCCGGATCGAGGACAGCGAGATCGAGTACTCCATCGTCCTGCGCGGTGCGTCCATCTCCGGTGTGCGCCGGGTCGAGGCCTCCCTCATCGGCCGGGACGTCGAAGTGACCCCCGCGCCCCGCAACCCGTCCGCCCACCGGCTCGTGCTCGGTGACCACAGCAAGGTGCAGATCTCTTCATGACGACCAACATCCTGGTGACCGGCGGGGCCGGATTCATCGGCTCCCACTACGTCCGTACCGTGCTGGGCCCCCAGGGACCGGGCGATGTCGCCGTGACGGTCCTCGACAAGCTCACGTACGCGGGCAACCCGGCCAACCTCGACGAGGTCCGTGACCACCCGGGCTTCGCCTTCGTCCAGGGCGACATCTGTGACGCCGAGCTCGTCGGCAAGCTGATGGCCGAGCACGACCAGGTCGTCCACTTCGCCGCCGAGTCCCACGTGGACCGCTCCATCGACGGCGGAGCGGAGTTCGTCCGTACGAACGTCGTGGGCACGCACACCCTGATCCACGCCGCGCACCTGGCCGGCGTCAAGACCTTCGTGCACATCTCGACGGACGAGGTCTACGGATCGATCGACGAGGGCTCCTGGCCCGAGACGCACCCGCTGGAGCCGAACTCGCCGTACTCCTCGGCCAAGGCGTCCAGCGATCTGATCGCCCTCTCGTACCACCGCACGCACGGCCTCGACGTGCGGGTGACCCGCTGTTCCAACAACTACGGGCACCACCACTTCCCCGAGAAGGTCATCCCGCTGTTCGTCACCAACCTTCTGGACGGCAAGACCGTGCCGCTGTACGGCGACGGCGCCAATGTGCGCGACTGGCTGCACATCGACGACCACGTCCAGGGCATCGAGCTCGTCCGCACGAAGGGCCGCGCCGGCGAGGTCTACAACATCGGCGGCGGCACCGAGCTCTCCAACAAGGAGCTCACCGGACTGCTCCTGGAAGCCTGCGGCGCCGACTGGGAGACCAGCGTCACCTACGTCGAGGACCGCAAGGGCCACGACAGGCGCTACTCCGTCGACTGCACGAAGATCCGCGAGGAGCTCGGCTACGAGCCCCGCACGGACTTCGCCACGGGCCTCGCCGACACCGTGCAGTGGTACCGCGACAACCGCGCCTGGTGGGAGCCGCTGAAGGACCGGGCAGCGCTGTGAGCGCCGTCTGGCTCGTCACCGGAGCCGGAGGAATGCTGGGCCAGGACGTCCTGGCCCGGCTCGCCGTCGACGGCGTCACCGCAGTGGCGGCGGGACGGGACACCGTCGACATCGCCGACGAGGCCGCGGTCCGAGCCGCCTTCGAGGAGCACCGCCCCGCAGTGGTCGTCAACTGCGCCGCCTGGACAGCCGTCGACGACGCGGAGACGGACGAGGAAGCCGCGCTGCGCGTCAACGGCAGGGGCCCGGCGGTGCTCGCCCGGGCATGCCAGGAGTACGGAGCCGTACTCCTGCAGGTCTCCACGGACTACGTCTTCGCGGGCGACGCCGCCCGGCCCTACCCGGAGGACGCCCCGACCGGCCCGCGCAGCGCCTACGGCCGGACCAAGCTGGCAGGGGAACAGGCGGTACTGGACGTGTTGCCGGACAGCGGATACATCGTCCGGACCGCCTGGCTGTACGGTGCGGCCGGCGGTAACTTCGTCCGGACGATGATCAAGCTGGAAAGAGTCAAGGACACCCTCGACGTGGTGGACGACCAGCGCGGGCAGCCGACCTGGACCGTCGATCTGGCCGACCGGCTGGTCCGGCTCGGGCAGGGCGCTCTCGCCGGTACCGCTCCCGCCGGTGTCTACCACGGCACCAGCGGCGGTGAGACGACCTGGTTCGGACTGACCCGGGAGATCTTCCGACTGCTGGACACCGATCCGGAGCGGGTGCGCCCCACCACGAGCGAGGCCTTCGTACGGCCGGCTCCCCGACCCGCCTACAGCGTGCTGGGGCACGACCGCTGGAAGGAGGCCGGGATCGAGCCGCTCCGTGACTGGCGGAGCGCGCTCGGCGAGGCGTTCCCCGCGCTGCTCGCCGCGGAACGATCCTGACGCTTCTCAGCCGCGCCGACGCAGAGGGCCGGGCCCTTCCCCAGAGGAAGAGCCCGGCCTTCGCCGTATCCGGGCCCCACCCTCCGCCGGGCGCGGAGATGTCCTACGGAAAGACTCCCGTGCGACACATTCATGGGATAGCTTGCTCGCAAAACCAGGCCAGTTGGTTCCTGTCGAAGGGCTGCTCCAGTGAACCGCCATGAGTTTCTCCAGTCCTTGCACCGTGTCTACCGGCCCCGGAACTATCTGGAGATCGGTGTCAACGACGGTAGGAGCCTGGCCCTTTCCAGGGTTCCCTCCGTAGCCGTCGACCCGGCATTCCGCGTGGTGACGGACATCAGCTGCGACGTCCACCTGGTCAAGGCGACGAGCGACGACTTCTTCAAGCGCAAGGACCCGCTGCTGCACCTGCGCAACGGCCGGAACCCGTTCAGGGCCCTTGCCCGCCGTGATCCGTTGAACCTGCTCGGCGCGGACCCGAAACTGGAACTCTCCTTCATCGACGGCATGCACCTGTTCGAGTACGCGCTGCGGGACTTCATGAACGTCGAGCGGCATTCCCGCTGGTCGAGCGTGATCGTCCTGGACGACATGCTCCCGCGGGACGTCGACGAGGCGGCCCGGGACCGGCACACCAAATTCTGGACCGGAGACGTCTACAAGGTGGCCGAGGTGCTGCGCCGCTACCGGCCCGACCTCCTCGTCGTGGAGGTCGACACGGAGCCGACCGGCGTGGTGGTCGTCTTCGGTGCCGACCCCGACAGCACCGTCCTGAAGAACGCCTACGACAAGATCGTCGAGGAGTACGTCGTACCCGACCCGCAGAACGTGCCGGACGAGGTACTGGTGCGCAAGAACGCCGTCGCCCCCGAGGCCCTCCTCGGCGCGGACTTCTGGCCGGCTCTGGCCCGGGCGCGCAATCTGCGCCGTCCCCGGTCGGCCTTCGCTCCGTTGCGCAGAAGCGTGGAGGCCGTCGCGGTCTGAGCCACGACGAAGCCCCCGGTCCGTGTGCATCCGGACCGGGGGCTTCCCGTTTTTCACACCGTCAGGCGCGCGAGCGCAGCTCCTCGTAGTAGGCCTGGCAGGCCTCGTACGTGGGCAGGAGGCCCTGCTGCTCGGCCTCGGCCAGGGTGGGGGCCGCGGCGTCCTTGTCGGAGAGCAGCGGGGTGATCCCGGCGGGCCACTCGATGCCCAGCTCGGGGTCGAGCGGGTTGATGCCGTGCTCGCGGCCGGGGGAGTAGCCCTCGGAGCACAGGTAGACGACCGTCGCGTCGTCGGTCAGCGCCATGAAGGCGTGGCCGAGGCCTTCCGCGAGGTACACGGACCGGTGGTCGACGTCGTCGAGCCGCACGGCCTCCCACTGCTTGTAGGTCGGCGAACCGACCCGGATGTCCACGATGACGTCGAGCACGGCGCCGCGGACGCATTTGACGTACTTCGCCTGACTCGGCGGCACGTCGGCGAAGTGGATTCCACGCAGCGTGCCGAGGCTGGAGACGGAGCAGTTGGCCTGTTCGAGCCTCAGCCGGTGCCCGATGCCCTCGGCGAGGGACGGTGCCTGGAACCACTCGTGGAAGCTGCCGCGGCTGTCCGGGAAGACCTTCGGTTCATGAACTATGGCGCCCGCGATGGAGAGCTGCCGCATGTTGATCACGTCCTTGTGCTTGTTGCTGGTCTCAGTTGCTCGAAAGGCAGGTGCGGTCAGCCGATGATCCGGTTGGCGAGACGGCGTGCCTTGGCGCGTGCCCGGCTGGGGAGTCGGCGGGCGAGCGGTCCGCCCACCGCACTCAGCGCACGGCGGACCGTCACCTTCCGGTGCTTGGAGTTCACCCTGTTCACGAGATCCCGGTCGGCCAGGGGCAGGCCGACGGGCAGCTTGATCCGTCCACGGGCGTCTACGGACACCTCGAAGAGATGGAGGGGGGCGTTGTTCCCGCCGTCCAGCTGTGCGGCCAGTTGCCAGGTGCCGGCCGGGGCGCCTGCCAGAGCGGGCAGGAGGAGGTGGGCGCGGCCTTCCGTGGGGACCAGTGTGGAGGGAAACGTGTGGGCGGCGCCGGACGAGGACAGCACCAGCCGCACCTCGGACCTGGCCGTCTTCGGGGCGGTCAACAGATCCAGCCGGAGTTCGGGCCTGCTGCCCGGGACGAGCAGAACCGGGCGGTCCGCGAGATACGGGGCCAGCTTCTTGCCGCGGCGGGCGACGTCGAGCGTGAGATTGCCGTGCGGTTCCGTGAAGTACGGAATGACGGCTCGTGCAGGGGAACCCAGCGATGCGGGCAGACACGCGGCGTCGACCTGCGGCGCACGGTCGGCACCGAGCCGGGCCTTGCGTACCAGCCCGAGGCCCCTCAGCGGGACCCACACGTCCCAGAAGCCGCGGGAGACACGGCCACGGCCCTTGACGCGTTCCGAGGAAACGGTGCCGGAACCGTGCAGGACGACTTCGCAGACACCGTCGCCGAGGTTCTCGATCTCGGTGGTGAAGGTCGAGGGGCACGGCCACTCGACGGCTGTCTCGCGGTTGCGCAGCGAGATCTCCGCCGAGAAGTCGTCGAGGTCGTCGGTGACGTCGAGGAGTTCGCCCTCCGGCATCAGCCCGCCGGTGAAGTCGGGGTGCAGGAAATAGCGCCCCTCGCGTTCGAGCAGTCGCAGCGGTTCCTTGTCGTCACCGTGGACGAGACGGCCGCTGACGGTGACGGCGATCTCGCCGTTCGGCTGCCAGGCGAATTCATCCAGCCGCGCACCCGCCTTCACGGACGCGGCGAACCGGGCGATACGCAGGAGTCCCTGGCGGTCGTCGTTGCGCAGCAGCGTCGAGCGCAGTCGCTGTACGGGGCCGAGACCGTCGTGGACGCCGTCGTCCATGAAGTCCTTGGCCACGTCCTCGACGGCGTCGCACATCTCGTCGAGGAACTCCGGGGTGTACTTGAGGACGGCCGGCTCGCTGAGACGGCTCAGCATCTCCACGCGGTAGAAGCGGCGGAGGAGGAGATCGCGGAATTCACCGGGCTCGGTGTTCTCGACGACCACGTCGAGCACTTCACGAAGGTTCCCGTAGTAGCCGGACGGGACGATCTTCGCCGACCCGGCGTTCTTTCCGTCGTCGCGCTTCGAGTAGAAGTAGCAGGTGTAGTTGCCGAGAATGGAGACCACCTTCGCCGGGAAGTAGGCCTGCATCATGTAGAGCTGGTCCTCGAGGCGGCGCTTCCCTTCCGGGTAGGCGATCCCGTTCTCGCGGAGGAATTCCGTGCGGAACATCTTGTGCGGGGTCAGGCTGTCGTACAGCGGCGCGTCGCGCAGGGTGCACTTCTCGCGCGACACCTTGAAGACACCGTGCGGTACCCCACGGAAGTTGCTGGCCACCTTGCCGATGACGATGTCAGAGCCGTTCCGGTGCCCCATCGCGTACAGGCGCTGCAGCGCCTCGGACGCGAGGTAGTCGTCCTGGTCCACGAACTGCACGTATTCGCCGGCCGCCTCCGCGACACCGATGTTGCGAGGCTTTCCCGGCCACCCTGAATTCGGAATGGTGATCACCCGGAAATGGGGGTGTCTGGTGGCCAGTTCCTCGAGCCGTTCGCGAGTGTCGTCCGTCGATCCGTCATTGACGAAGAGGACTTCGAACTCGTCTGCGGGGAGGGTCTGACGCAGCAGGGAATCGATGCAGGGATCGATGTATTTGCCGGGATTGTAGACCGGGATAACGACACTGACTTTGACTGACACGACTGTGCCCCATCTCTGAGAACCATGGACAACAAGGTGGGGGTTGGGGCCGGCGGTCGACTTCGGAGCAGGGGGCGCCGCCCGCATGCACTCTAGCGGTTGCACGGGATCGAACAGTTCGGGTTCGTCCTCCGAGGGTAGGGTGTCCGGGGTCGCCGGGCCGAGGCCGGTGGCCGATCTTGACCCGCTGGAGCGGTCCGTTCTCCTCTGTGTCTTTTCGATCCACGTGACGAGCAGATCGAGGACGCGCTCCCCGCTCGTTCCAGGAGGCCCCATCCATTCGCGCAACGTGAGTGTTCCCAGAGGTTTGCGGTGGTCGTTGGGTTCGGTCGCCGAGCTTTTCTCCGGCCGCGACAACAGTCTGGGTTTCCTCCGGCTCACCCTGGCCTCCGCGGTGGTGGTCTCGCATGCCCGGATTCTCGGCTTCGGGGACGAGGAATTCGGACACCACTTCAGCCACGGCCAGACCGACCTCGGCAAACTCTCCGTCTACGGCTTCTTCGTGCTGTCGGGCATCCTCGTCACCAGAAGCGGAAAGAGGCTGCCTCTCGGGCGCTTCCTGTGGCACCGGGCGCTGAGACTGCTGCCGGGGCTGTGGGTCTGCCTCGCGGTGACCGCTTTCCTGGTCGCTCCGCTTCTGTACTGGCGGCAACAGGGCGGTCTGGAAGGCTTCTGGGGCCATCCGGAGGGGCCGCTGCGCTACATGTCGTCGAACTGGGCGGTCGCGCCGCTGCAGAACGACGTCTCCGGCGTGGTGGCCACCGCCGGTGAGTCGGGCCTCGCGCACAGCCCCAGCATCGATGCGGCCCTGTGGTCGCTGCGTTACGAGGTGCTCTGTTATGTCGGGGTGGCCCTGCTCGCACTGACGGGCGCGCTCCTGCGTGCCCGGCGGGTCGTGCTGCTCGTCGTCGGTGTCCTCGGCCTGCTCGTGGTCCGGGACGCGCTGAAGGTGCCGTTCTGGTCGGGCTTCGACGACTCCGATTACCACACGAGTCTCGAGCTCTTTCATTTCATGGGCCGTTTCGACCCGGACGTCGTCCTCTATCTCGGCCTCGCCTTCGCCCTCGGCTCTGTGATCGAGCTCTACCGCGAACGTGTTCCGGTCAGCGACGTTCTGGGTGTGGCATCAGCGCTGGTGTTCCTCGGCAGCCTCCGCTTCGGATACTTCTTCGTCGTCGGACTGCCCGCCTACGCCTACCTGCTGCTGTGGCTCGCCATCCGCCTGCCCGCGCCGTTCCGGCGCATCGGCGCTCGGCATGACTATTCGTACGGTATGTACATCTACGGCTTCGTCGTCCAGCAGTCCCTGGTCGCGGTCGGGTTCACCCGATGGGGCTTCTGGCCGTACCTGGGGATGTCACTCGCTGGTGCACTGGCCGCCGCGGTGCTCTCATGGCATGTGGTGGAACGGCCGGCGATGCGGCTCAAGGACCTCGGCTCGAGCCGGTCGGCCGGGCGGAGTCCGACGGGCGAAGGCGACGCGGCACGGCCGACGGTGCCGGATCCGCCCGGTGGCGTCTCGTCAGCGGTCACCGCTGACGTGTCGCCGGCCGAGGGTGTGGGCAAGCGGGCGTGACACGGCTGTGAGCCCTGCCCCCTGGCTTTCACCGGCGTGCGGCCGGTGCAGGCGGTGTGGCCGGCAGCTGCTGGAGAAGCGGCGCCGGCCGGTTGCCGTCCGCCCTGCGCCCGGCACGTCACGGGGGTGGGTGCCGGGCGGCAGTGGACGTACTCCCCGCTATTCCGGGCGCAGCAGCCTGCGGACCGGACGCCCCACCACGCGGCGGGCACGCCGGTAGGCGGACGGCCACGCTGCGGCCCCCTGGCCGGCCTGGACCCTGATGTCGACCGGCCGGCTGCCCTTCTTCTCCAGCTGGCCGAGCAGAAGGGCGTTCTGCTCGGTCAGCTCCTCCAGCCGGCTCTGCATGAAGCTGAAGCGGCTGCTCAGCGCATCAGGATCCGTGTCGGTCCACGGGCGGACGGCGGGCGGCAGGGCGAGCTTGGAGAGCTGTGCGTCGAAGGCCTTCCCGCTGTCGCCGTGGTGGAAGGTGTTCTCCAGGCCGTTCTTCTCCATGAAGCCGGTGAAGCGGAGGAAGCGCTCCTTGTGGCCGTTCACCAGCTCGCCGAAGTCGGCGGCCTCGTACAGCTCGGCCGGGTCGATGTTCCTGGGCGTCTCGGAGATCTTGCGGTGCGGGATGCCGAAGTACCGGCAGAGCTCCAGGGTCCGCGAGTCGCTGCAGAGCACGGTGCTCGGCACGCCGGCCAGCAGGGCCGCGATGTTGCCGTGGATGCGGGAGCCGAACGAGAAGTCGAACGCGCGCAGCTCCTCGATCCAGGTGGCCGGGTCGACGTAGAGCCGGACCTTGCCCTCGCGGTACATCGGGTGGGACGGATGGGTCGGCATCGAGGTCTGCGCGCCGATCGGGTTCGACGTCTCCCGCCAGTGGAGCAGCTGGGCCTCAAGGAGGTTCTGCCCGACGAACCGGAGATGCGGATAGCGCTCGTGGGCCTGCCGGATGATGGCGTCGAGGCCGTGCGAGCGCACGGCGCTGTGCGAGCCGTTCACCGAGATGCGGGATTCCGCGGTGAGCGACTCGGCCCCCTTCTCGAGCGTGAACGTCTCGCCGTGCATGAACATGGAGGGGCAGCCGATGACCTCGACGTCCTTGAAGCCCATGTTGTTCAGGTACTGCTCGGTGAACTCGCCCCGCACGCCGATGGACGCGCTGTGGTTGAGAACCTCCGAGACGAACTCCCTGACCGTCGGCTCCATCGGCTTCAGGCGGTCGGCGTTGTACTTGAGGTCCGCCTGTGCGCCGACACCCAGGACGACGACGGGGATGCGCAGCTTCTTGATCAGCTGCGTCATCCGCTTCAGGGGACGCTCGAACGTCGGACGGAACGCGTTGGCCAGAGGCACGACGAAGGCGTCGAACTCCTCGTTTATGCGGTCGGCCGCCGACGGGTCCGTACGGATGCCGTTGGAGAAGACCTCGGCCCGTGAAGTTGTCAGAAGCTTGTGCGCCGCGTCACTGAAGATCAGATTGCCCGCGTTGGTGGCGAAGACATCTCTGTGGAGGGACTGTTCGAGCGAAGCCACATCGAAGGGGCTCTTGCCTGATCGGAGGAGGATGCGCCTCTGGCGGGCCGGTTCATCTGTCACATAAAGAGGGTAGCCCGATGAATGCCTGGTGGAGATTACGTAAATGACTCCATTCGGGCGTATGTCGGTCAGCCGACGTCCGCACTGCTTCCGTGTAAGGAGCCCGGCGGTGACAGCAGCTGAGACAGGGCGGTGCCCGTGTGCCCCGCTCGCGTAGATTGAGGACGACGGAGCAGGACGACGTGATGTGGGGACGGCGTACGTGTCAGGGGCAAGGGAATCTCGAGGCGCGGCAGAGGGATCCGAAGGCGCGGCCCGCACCTCCTCCGGCGGCGGCGCCGGGAGCAGGCCGGGTGTGACGGACGCCCGCCGGATCGTCGTCAAGGTCGGATCCTCCTCACTCACCACCGCGGCCGGCGGCCTCGACGCCGACCGGGTGGACGCGCTCGTCGACACGCTCGCCAAGGTGAGGAGCGGCGGGGAGCGTGAGGTGGTCCTCGTCTCCAGCGGTGCCATCGCGGCCGGCCTCGCCCCCCTCGGCCTCGTCCGCCGGCCCAAGGACCTCGCCCGGCAGCAGGCCGCCGCCAGCGTCGGCCAGGGACTGCTCGTCGCCCGCTACACCGCATCCTTCGCCCGCTACGGCGTACGGGTCGGACAGGTGCTCCTGACCTCCGACGACACCAGCCGGCGCGCCCACTACCGCAACGCGTACAGCACGCTCGACCAGCTCCTCGAGATGGGCGCGTTCCCCGTCGTCAACGAGAACGACACCGTCGCGACGGACGAGATCCGGTTCGGGGACAACGACCGGCTCGCCGCGCTCGTCGCGCACCTCGTCCACGCCGACCTCCTCGTACTCCTGTCGGACGTCGACGGCCTCTACGACGGGGACCCGAGCACACCGGGCACCTCCCGGATCGCGGAGGTGAGCGGACCGGCCGACCTGGAAGGCGTCACCATCGGCAGCGCGGGGAAAGCGGGCGTCGGCACCGGGGGCATGGTCACCAAGGTCGAGGCGGCCCGGATCGCCACCGCCGCCGGTATCCCCGTCGTCCTCACCTCCGCGAGCCACGTCGCGGACGCCCTCGCGGGGCGCGACACCGGCACGTACTTCCACCGCACCGGACGCCGCTCGGCCGACCGGCTGCTCTGGCTGGCCCACGCCTCGACCCCGCAGGGTGCCCTCACGCTCGACGACGGAGCCGTGCGCGCCGTCGTCGAGCGCCGCACCTCCCTGCTGCCCGCCGGGATCTCCGCGGTCGAGGGCGAGTTCTCCGCGGGCGACCCGGTGGAGCTGAGGGATCCCGCCGGCCGGGCCGTCGCCCGGGGGCTGGTCAACTTCGATGCCAAGGAGATCCCCCAGCTGCTCGGCCGGTCCACCCATGACCTCGCGCGTGAACTGGGCCCCGCCTACGAGCGGGAAGTCGTACACAGGGACGATCTCGTCGTCCTCACGCCTCGTCCGGCCCCCTGAAACGGCTGAAAGTCCAGCCTTCGGGCTGAGACCTTCACGAAAACCGCCCCACGCCCGGCCCCGGGCTGGTCAACTTTGTCAGAGGGACACAAAAAGGGGTCGGGACAGCCACACATTCACAGGAGGCCGCCGGTGAGACGAGCGCGCCCGGGGGCATTGCCCCGCGGAACGGGCAGCCGTGCCCTGACCAGCGTCGGGGCGGGAGCCGACTTCGTCGGTCCCCCCACCGACCAGACCCTCGAACAGGAACCGGTGGTGACGGACGAGGAACTGACCCGCTCCAAGCTGTGGCACATCACCCTCAGTGTCTCCGGCGGCCCGACCCCCCTCAAGGAGATCAGACGCGGGCTGGAGCAACTGGCGCACGACCACCCCTTCCTGCTCACCAGCCGGTACGCCAACGACCACGCGGAGATCCGTTACTGGGAAGAGGCCCGGGACCTGCACGACGCCGCGGCGGTCGCTCTGCGGCTGTGGGGCGAGCACCGGTCCAGCGCACGGCTCCCGCCCTGGGAGATCGTCGGCCTGGAGGTCATCGACCGGGAGACGTACCACCTGCGTGTCGCGGAGGGCTACGGCCCGCCGCCGGCCTTCCCCGTCGGGGTGCACCCGTACTGAGGTGCGCCCGTACGGGGGTGTCCGCGTGCGGGGGTGTTGCCCGCTGCCGACGGGGAGGTGTGGCCGGCACGGAGTACCCGGGCCGACCGGAAGGTACGCCCCGCTTCGGCGGGGTGTGCCCGCGGTGACGGGGTGCATCAGTGGTGACGGGGTGTGCCTGCGGTGACGGGGTGCACCAGTGGTGACGGGGTGTGTCCGCGGTGACGGGGTGCGTCCGCGTCGACCGGGGGTGCGGCTACCGGCCGAGAGGGTGCCGGCAGGCCCGCCCGGGAGGCGTGCCGGCGCCAGTCGGATCCGTACCGACAGGGCAGGGCAGGTGGAGCGGTACCGGTCGGCCGGGCAGTCCTGGTGGAGGTCCCCGACGAGGTGGGCCTGGCGGGGGTCCGGGCAGCGGTACGGCTGTCTCGCATCACGGGATACGTGGCGGATGCCCGCAGCGTGCGCACTACCCTGCGGGCATGACCACGCTTTCGCCGTACGACAACATGTCCCCGGTCGCCCAGGCCGCCTACCGGGCACGCGCCGCCGCCGACGACATCGCGCCACTCCCGCGCGCGGCGAAGGACGACGCCCTGATGGCGATCGCGGACGCACTCGAGGTGCGCACCAGCGAGATCGTCGAGGCGAATGCCGAGGACGTCGCGAAGGCCCGGGAGGCCGGTACGAGCGAGTCGATCGTCGACCGGCTCACACTGACGCCGGAGCGGATCCGCGCGATCGCCGCGGACGCGCGCGACGTGGCCGCTCTGCCCGACCCGGTCGGTGAGGTGGTCCGGGGCTCCACCCTCCCCAACGGCATCGATCTGCGTCAGGTGCGGGTGCCGCTCGGAGTCGTCGGCATCATCTACGAGGCCCGGCCCAACGTGACGGTCGACGCCGCCGCGCTCTGCCTCAAGTCCGGCAACGCGGTGCTGCTGCGTGGATCTTCGTCGGCGTACGCCTCCAACACCGCACTCGTTCGGGTGCTCCGTGACGCGGTGGGCGGGTCCGGACTTCCGGCGGACGCGGTGCAGCTCGTCCCGGGCGAGAGCCGTGACTCGGTGCGCGAACTGATGCGGGCACGCGGCCTCGTCGACGTACTCATCCCGCGCGGCGGTGCCTCGCTGATCCGTACCGTCGTGGAGGAGTCGACGGTTCCCGTCATCGAGACGGGCACCGGCAACTGCCACGTGTACGTCGACGCGCAGACCGATCTCGCCATGGCCGTCGAGATCCTGGTCAATTCCAAGGCGCAGCGCCCGAGCGTGTGCAACTCGGCCGAGACTCTCCTGGTCCACAAGGACATCGCCGCGGACTTCCTGCCCCTGGCCCTGGACGCGCTGGCCGAGGCCGGGGTGACCGTGCACGGTGACGAGCGGGTGCTCGCCCACGCCGAGGGGTCCAAGGCCACCGTCGTGGCGGCGACGCCGGAGGACTGGGAGACCGAGTACCTCTCGTACGACATCGCCGCCGCGGTCGTGGAGTCCCTGGAGTCCGCCGTGGCGCACATCCGGCTCTGGTCCTCAGGCCACACCGAGGCGATCGTCACCACATCGCAGGCGGCGGCCCGCCGATTCACCCAGTTGGTGGATTCCACGACGGTCGCCGTGAACGCGTCCACCCGTTTCACGGACGGCGGTCAGTTCGGGTTCGGCGCCGAGATCGGAATCTCCACGCAGAAGCTGCATGCCCGTGGGCCGATGGGGCTGCCCGAGCTGACATCCACGAAGTACATCGTCACCGGCGACGGTCACATCCGTTAGCGGGACCGTTCCCGCCCGGGCGAGGCGGCAGGTCGGGTGAGGCGGCAGGTCGGGCGATTTCGCGGGCTCCCTGCCCAAATCACCCCGCCGGGGCTACGCTGAGGCTGTGCCGGACGACGTGGGGGGCAGGCCGTTCCCGGACGGCTGGGAGCCCGACGACGACCGCGGGGGCGCGGACGAGGACTTCGCCTCCGTGGTGTTCGACGAGGACTTCGTCAGGTCGGCCGAGATCCACGAACCCACCGCGGTCGAGCGTCTCCTCGCCGCCGCCCAGGACCGTGCCGAGGCCGAGGCGTTCAGGGCGCGTTCGGGCAGTGGTTCCCTGGACGACGATCTCTACGACGACGGGTACGGCCCCGACGGCGTGTACGGCCACGGGAGGGCCTTCGGCGGCTCCTACGACCCAGATGACCCCGACGCCGTCCACGAGGACGATGACGGCCCTTACGGGCCGCACGGCGGTGCCCTGCGCCCCTACCGTGGCTCGGCCCGCTGGCACCGGCCTGTCGCGTGGCTGCTCGCCCTGCTCATGGGGATCGGGATGGTGGCGCTCGCCTTCAGCGCCGTGTACCGGGGCGCGGCCGCCAACCGGCAGGACCAGGTGCCGCCACCGGCCACCAGCGGCGTCGGTGAGCCGGGCGCGGCCCCTTCCGCCTCGGCCGACTACTCCCGCCCTGCGGTTTCCGCTGTTCCCCGCACACCTTCAGCCGCCGAATGAGCAGGGGCGCGACGGCCCCACGTCCGGCAGGCCCAGGCCTGGCCGAGCACCGTCACCTGGCACCGGCACGCGGCACCGGCACGCGGCACCAGCACCTGTGAACGCGTAGCAAGGCCCAGGTCCTCGCCGGCCGCCTTCCCGAGCTGTTCTCTCCGGTCGCATCCCACCCGTCCCGGCGGCCCGGCGTCCCGCCATCCCTCCCGACCCTCCTCGGCCGCTCCCCGTGCCGTCCTCCCTGCGGGCCCCGGGCCAGGACGAGACTTCTCCTGCGCCGCCCCTGACCCCGCCCGGCCGCGCTCCGCCTGCGCTCCCACCTGCGAGGCGTTTACCTTGATGAGGATCGACCCAATCTGAAGGTACGACCTTGTGATCCCTCCTCCCCGTCCCCGTCCCCGGGGAGAGGGCCAGCCACTTGTCCATCTGTCGAACCCGTGACGGACAGGTCCGCCCGGGGCCAAGTGCCCAGGCGGATCCCAGCGCCAGCTCCCGCCGGTGGCGCGGAGATCGGGAGAAGTCATGACAGGCCGCGAAGAACCGCCCGAAGGGCCGCCCGACAACCCGGGCGGGGAGGACGAGTACCGCTCACTCGTCTTCGACGAATCGTTCGTCCGCGCTGCCCGGCTGCAGGAATTCTCAGCGCAGGAACGCATGGGCGGGCATGCGCGCGCCGTGCGCTCCCTCCCCGGCCGTGGCTCCCGCAGGCACCGGCCGCGGGCCGGTATCGCTCTCGTCGTGCTGATCGCGCTGGCATTCGCCGCCGCTGTGTATCTCGGCTTCCGGAACCCCTACCCGACGCCCGTCGCCAGGCGCGCGGAGCCGCTGCGGACGACGGTGATCCCGCTCGCCCCCGAGGGCCGTGTACCCGGAGGAACAGCTGAGTCGCTCCTCGACGACGGTCCGGCAGCGGCCCACGCCACCGGCGCCTCAGGCATCAACCTGCCGTCGGTCAGGCGGACCAAGAACTTCTCGGACAGCCAGGTGACCATGGCCCTCACCACGGTCAAGGACTACCTGGTGAACTCCTCTCTCGACCCCGACGTCATCACCGGCGGGGTGGTCCGGCCGGTCGGACGACTCCTCGACCCGGATCAGACCGCTCAGTTCGACCGGAGCATGGAGTCCCCGGCCGCCGACGGCGAGCACAGCGCGACCGGCTGGCTGGTGCGCTTCGACCCGGCCGAAGTGGAACTTGCCGACCCCGACATCAGGGCCCACGGCACTCTCACCTACGCGGAGGCGGGGTCGGACACCCTGGAGGTGGTGTCCGACCACACCTTCACCTACGCACTGCGGCCCGCTGTGCCCGGCCCCCACCGGGCCGACGGAGCCTCTCTCTTCACCGTGCGTCGCGTACTGCATTTCCTGCTCGACCGGGAGGACATCCGGCTGCACCGACTGGAGGTCCGCAGTGCCTACGTCCAGGCCGGCCCCCAGTCGTGCTCGACTGTGACGACGGGAGCCCTGCGCCCTCTGCTCGCGGGCCGGCAGGCGGACACCCGCGGTCCTGCGGGCACCGACCCCTACGCCAAGGGTGTGCCGACGGCGGCACTCTGCGGCACTCTGGGCATCACGTCCCCGACTCCGGGCCCTCCTCCGCGGAGCCCGGACGCCTCCAGGTCCCCTCGGAGCCGTCCGTAGCGCCCGAGCCGCCCTTGCCCGCGTTGCCGCCGCCGGTGTTCCCGCCGCCCGCGCCCGTGAACTTGTCCCGGAGCTTGCCCCCCAGGTCGCCCGCACCGCCGGCGATGTCACCGACGAGCTTCATCAGCGGGTCCTTGCTGGTGCGGACCGTGTCCGCGTAGTGCGCGGCGGACTCACGGAACGAGTCAGTCACCGACGTGTCCTTGTCCTCGTCCCGCTTGGGGTAATGGCCGTCCATGATGCGCTGGAAGTCCCGGCTCTCCGACCACTTCTTCAGCTCGGCAGCCCGCACCGCCGTGAACGGATGCGTCCGAGGCAGCACGTTGAGGATCTTCAGCACGGAGTCGCGGAGGTCGCCGCTCTTCTCGTACTCGTCGGCCTGGGCCAGGAAGGCGTCGACATTCATCTCGTGAAGATGATTGCCACCGGCGATCTTCATCAGCCCGCGCATCGACGCGCGCGGGTCCTGTCCCACCAGCAGACCGGCCCGGTCGGCGGACAGCTCCGACTTGCGGAACCACTCGCGCAGCGCTGTAACGATGGCCATGATCGCCACATTGCCGAGCGGGATCCAGGCCACCTTGAGCGCGAGGTTGGTCAGGAACAGCAATATCGTGCGGTACACCGAGTGACCGGACAGGGCATGGCCCACCTCGTGGCCGACGACGGCTCGCATCTCCTCCTCGTCGAGCAGCTCCACCAGCCCGGTCGACACGACGATGATCGGCTCGTCGAGGCCGATGCACATGGCGTTCGGCTGCGGGTTCTGTGTCACGTACATCGGAGGGACCTTCTTGAGATCCAGGATGTAACAGGCGTCCCGCAGCATGTCGTTGAGGTGCGCGAACTGGGCGTCGCTCACCCGGACGGAGTCCGACAGGAAGAGCAACCGCAGGCTGCGCTCGGGAAGCAGGCCGCTGAGCGCCTTGAAGACGGTGTCGAAACCGCTCAGCTTGCGCAGGGCCACCAGGGCCGAGCGGTCCGCCGGATGTTCGTAGGCCCGCGAGGAGATGTCCGGGAATCGCCTGCGCTGCCTGCTCGGCACGCTCTCGTGACTGGTGTCGGTCATGGATGCCCCCTGTTCGTACGAGACGTTGCTCGTCCCCCTGACAAAAGCCAGCGTATGCGCTGGCGCTACGGTGTGCGGGGGGCTGTGGATAACTTTGAGGAGCGCCCGGAATGCCGCATACCGCCGTCATGCTCGCCGCCGTGTCCGAGGACCAGGGACCGGGCAACACGCTTCGCGTCGTACTGCTTGTCGCGCTCGTCGGAGCGGCCCTGCTCGCCTGGTTCCTGCTGCGCGGATACCGCAACGACGACAACAACGACTGAGTCGGCGTGAGCGTGCCCGTGACGCCCGCATACGATGTGCCCGACGTCTCCCTCCTGATTCCCGATGGATAGGTCCTGCAGAAGATGAGCCTCTCGAGCACCGCGCACCAGCTGGTCACCCTCGCCTCCGAAGGCGAGCAGGGTGGTAACCACGAAAGCCTCAGCCCGTACCTCACCGGTGGCGGCGCGCTCGTCGCCCTGTTGCTCCTGCTGTGGATCACGACGCGCTTCAACCGGGACCGCTGAGTCCGAGGCGAACAGCTGTACCAGTAGGGTCTGCACGCATGGGAGAGCAGGAAGTGCCTACCGGCCGCGGCAAGCGCCGAATCGGCGTGATGGGCGGGACCTTTGACCCGATCCATCACGGACACCTGGTGGCGGCCAGTGAAGTGGCCGCCCACTTCCAGCTGGACGAGGTCGTCTTCGTCCCGACCGGGCAGCCCTGGCAGAAGAGTCACAAGCAGGTGTCCCCGGCCGAGGACCGTTATCTGATGACGGTCATCGCGACCGCGTCCAACCCGCAGTTCTCCGTCAGCCGCAGCGACATCGACCGCGGCGGACCGACGTACACGATCGACACGCTGCGGGATCTGCGCACGGCCCACGGTGACGCGGACCTCTTCTTCATCACCGGTGCCGACGCCCTGTCCCAGATCCTGACCTGGCGCGACGCCGAGGAGCTGTTCTCGCTCTCGCACTTCATCGGTGTGACCCGGCCGGGCCACCTGCTGACGGACGACGGCCTGCCCAAGGGCGGCGTCTCGCTGGTGGAGGTGCCCGCGCTGGCGATCTCGTCCACGGACTGCCGCGCCCGGGTCGCACAGGGTGAGCCGGTCTGGTACCTGGTACCGGACGGTGTCGTCCGCTACATCGACAAGCGCCAGCTGTACCGCGGCGAATGAGCCACGTAGAGGGGCACCTGTGAACGACCGACAGAACCCGTACGACCCGTACCAGCAGCCGCAGATCATCGGCTACGACGAGTACGGGCAGCCGGTCTACCAGCAGCAGGGGCAGCAGCAGTACGACCCGTACGCCCAGCAGCAGCCCCAGCAGCCCCAGCAGCCCCAGCAGCAGGACGGGCAGTCGCAGCAGGGCTACGGTTACGGCTACGACCCGTACGCCGGTGCGCAACAGCAGCAGTACGACCCGTACGCCGCTCAGCACACCCAGCAGCAGGCACCGCAGCCACAGCAGGCACAGCAGCCCACGCAGCAGGGATACGGGTACGGCGACGGCTACGGCGACGCCATGTACGGCTACGACACCGGCCAACAGCCCGCAGTGGACGACTCGACCCAGCAGTGGGCCGCAGCCCCGGCCGCTCCCGCCGCCCCGCCGCCGATGCCGGAGCAGCGGCGTGACCCCGAACCGCCGGCTGACGCAGCCGTTCCCGGCCGGCGCCGTGCCGAGGGCCAGCCCGGCACCGAGCAGTTCGCCTTCATCGAGGAGCCCGACGAGGACTCCGAAGATGTCATCGACTGGCTGAAATTCACCGAGAGCCGCAGTGAGCGGCGCGAGGAGGCACGACGGCGCGGCCACAACCGGATGGTCGCCCTCATAGTCGTCGTGGCCCTGGTGGTCGTCGGCGGAGCGGGCTATCTCTGGTTCGCCGGGAAGATCCCGGGTGTCTCGGGAGGCGACGAGCAGAGCACCACTGCGACGGGCCCCCAGAAACGCGACGTCATCGTCGTTCATCTGCACAACACCAAGAAGGGCGGCACCTCCACGGCGCTGCTCGTCGACAACGTCACCACCGGACAGGGCACCACCGTCCTGCTCCCCAACTCGCTGGCTGTGGCAGGCGAGGACGGATCCACCACCACGCTCGGCAAGTCCGTCGACGACGACGGGTCCACCGGTACCCGCGAGGCGATCGACACCCTGCTCGGTACCAGCATCAGCGGCACCTGGCGTCTCGACACGCCGTACCTCGAGAACCTCGTCGAGCTCGTGGGCAACATCGAGGTCGACACGGACACGGCGGTTCCCGACTCCAAGAAGGGCGCCTCGCCGCTCGTGGAAAAGGGGGAGGGACAGACGCTGAGCGGCCCGATGGCCGTCGCGTACGCCACCTACCAGGGCGAGGGCGAACCGGAGGCCAAGCAGCTCACGCGCTTCGGCCAGGTCATGCGCAGTGTGCTGCGCAAGCTGTCCGAGGACCCCAAGGCCGCGACCGTCACCATCGAGACGCTCGCCCAGATCCTTGATCCGTCCCTGCCGGAGCAGGACCTGGGTGCCTCGCTGGCCAAGCTCGCCGGGCACGCCAAGGTGGGCGACTACAAGACGGAGCTCCTTCCGGTCCAGAGCGACGGGACCCTGACGGACAAGGCCACCGCGAGCGTGGTCAAGGACGTCCTGGGCGGCAAGGTGAAGGCCCCGGAGCAGGGTGCGGCGGTGCGCGTCGGCATCAGGAACGCCACGGGGAACACGAAGGGCACCGAGTCCGCGAGGGTCCAGCTCGTCAACGGCGGCTACGCCTTCGTCGACAGCGGCAAGGCGGACACCGCGACGTCGTCCCAGGTGGTGTACGGAGCCGCGGAGGACAAGGCGAAGGCGGTCGAGGTCGCCAAGACCCTGGGGCTGCCGGAGAGCTCGGTCAAGAAGGGCGAGCCCGCGGCGAACGCCGACGTGTCCGTCGCTCTCGGACAGGACTACAAGATCTCCTAGCGGACGTCGTAAGGGCTGTCGGCGGTCCGTGAGACCCTAGGGGTTGATCTGACCGCCGACGAAAGCCTGCATGTGACCGCCACGGACCGCTCCATCGAGCTCATCAACGCCGCCGCCCAGGCGGCCGCCGACCGGCTCGCGCACGACATCATCGCCTACGACGTCAGCGATGTACTGTCGATCACCGACGCCTTCCTGCTGGCCTCGGCTCCCAACGACCGCCAGGTCAAGTCGATCGTCGACGAGATCGAGGAGCGGCTGCAGAAGGAGCTCGGCGCCAAGCCGGTTCGCCGCGAGGGCGACCGCGACGCCCGCTGGATCCTTCTCGACTACGTCGACATCGTGATCCACGTCCAGCACAGCGAGGAGCGCGTGTTCTACGCGCTCGAGCGCCTGTGGAAGGACTGCCCCGAGATCGCCCTCCCCGAGGACGCGGTCAAGACCCGGGGCAAGGCCGAGGAGCACGCCCAGCTCAACGGCGGCACGGAAGGTGACCAGAGCTGAACGGCAGCAGGAGCGGCAGAGGCCGCAAGATCGTCCTCTGGCGGCACGGTCAGACGGCGTGGAATCTGGAGCGCCGTTTCCAGGGCTCCACGGACATCGAGCTGACCGAGACCGGTGTCGGGCAGGCCCGCCGGGCAGCCAGGCTGCTCGCGTCGCTGAAGCCGGACGTGATCGTGGCATCCGACCTGTGGCGCGCCGCGGCCACGGCCGCCGAGCTCGCCTCGGTCACCGGCCTCGACGTCGCACACGACTCCGCGCTGCGTGAGACGTACGCCGGCGCCTGGCAGGGACTCACGCACGAGGAGATCGTCGGACAGTACGGCGATCAGTACGCGGCGTGGAAGCGCGGTGAGCCGGTCCGCAGGGGCGGTGGCGAGCTCGAGACCGAGGTCGCCGACCGGGCAGCCCCCGTGGTGCTGGAGCACGCCGGCAAGCTGCCCGACGCCGGCACGCTCGTCGTCGTGAGTCACGGCGGCACCATCCGGACGACCATCGGCCGTCTGCTCGGGCTCGAGTCCCACCACTGGGAGGGGCTCGGCGGGCTCTCCAACTGCTGCTGGTCGGTGCTGGGCGAAGGCGCGCGTGGCTGGCGCCTGCTCGAGCACAACGCCGGGACGCTCCCCGAACCGGTGCTCGGGGACGACGATTAGCGGGCGCCCGGAGGCTCTCTCCGGGCGGCTGGGGCCGGATTTCACTTTCCGGCTCGTCGCAGGCTAAAGTTCTTCTTGTTCGCAGCGCGGAAACGCAGGGAAACACAGCGGACAGCGGGGCTATAGCTCAGTTGGTAGAGCGCCTGCATGGCATGCAGGAGGTCAGGAGTTCAATTCTCCTTAGCTCCACAGTCAAGATCCCGTCCCCAGCAGGGGGCGGGATCTTTTTTTCATGGTCCTGTGGAACCGGGCCGGTGACGCGCGCCGGTCGTGCCTCAACTGCCCTGGCCCGCCTGGGACAAGGGCCATAAGGGTGTTCCGGCGCTGTCTTCGCAGGTACGCGGGCTGTCCCCGTGGGCCTCCTTCAGGACAAAGGCGGTCAGCGGGGCGGTCGTCGGGCTGACCTGCTTGCGGCGCCGTGGCAGAATCGGAGCGCCGGAGGGGGCGACGGACCGATCGGGAGGGAGCGCGATGCCTGCGAGCCGCGTACGGGCCCCGGGTCCGTCCCTTGCACCCACCGCGATCCACCGCTCCACCACCCTCGCTTCCGCCGCACCCCGCTACCTCGGCGCCTCGTACGAGGGTCCCTTCGCGTGCACGGCCTGCGGCCACCGTCGGAGCTGACCGGATGGGTGCGCACAGGCGGAAATGTGACTGGTGCGGCAGCGGTACGCCCATCGTCAGGGACATGGACCCCGTCAACACGGAGTTCCAGTACTGGTGCGAGGAGTGCGCGCGGGCGCTGATCATAAAAGGCGACCCCATCGAGACGTACCGGGAGCTCGAAGGCGAGCCCATCTACGGCCGCCTCCTGGAGGAGCACTGCACCCTCAAGCGGTTCTACTCCTTCGCCACTGCCTGACGAGGTACCAGCGCCGGTCCGCTCAAGATCGGAGCAACCGCTGGTCAGGGCTTCGCCCGCCGGTCATTTCGGGACAGAGTGGAAACGATTTTTGATGGGCCGGTGGGACCGTGTAATGTTCTCGATGTCGCCAGGGAAACCGGGTGGCAAACAGCACGGGGCTATAGCTCAGTTGGTAGAGCGCCTGCATGGCATGCAGGAGGTCAGGAGTTCAATTCTCCTTAGCTCCACAGTGAAGAAGCGGGCCATCCGAATCGGATGGCCCGCTTCTTGTTGCGTCCGGCACTCCCGACGTGCTCGGCGGTGCGCGGTCAGTCGCGTCCGCTGCCCAGGGCCCTGCGCTGGGCACTCGGCAGCGCGGGCCGTTCCGCGGGAGCCTGCTCGATGCGGAGCGCAAGGGCGGGGCACCGCCGTACGGCGCGCTGGGCCCGGCCCCTCAGGTGCACCGGAACGGCGGCGTCCGCGAGCGCCGGATAGCCGTCCGGACCCAGCCTGATCAGCTCCGGGACGATGTCCGCGCAGAGTCCGTGCCCCTGGCAGAGCGTCCAGTCCACCGCCAGCTTCTCGCCGCTGGGGATGGACTCCTCCAGGTCCTCGTAGCCGGGGGAGGGCAACGGCAGCACGCCCAGCGTCTCCCGTCCGCAGCCGCCGTCCAGCACATGCGCGGCGAGGTCGTCGGTGAACGCGGAGAGGGTGGACGACAGGAAACGGGCCGACCCGTCCGGGTGTTTGCACGCACCGCGGCCCTTCACCGCCTGCGTCACCTCACGGAGCGCCTCCAGAGCGGCGGGACCGCCGCCGTTGAGGACGTCGGAGAGGCCGCCCGCGGCGGCGGGCAGACCCAGCTTGCACGGGCCGCACTGCCCCGCGGTCTCGGCGGCCAGCCAGTTCGCGATCCTCAGCGACTCCCCGATCGGGCAGGTCTCCGGCCCGATCGGCAGGATGGCGCCGGCTCCGAGCGCCCCGCCCACCGCGGCCAGTGAGGCTCTGGAGACCACCGCGTCGTGCAGGGCGAGCGCGTCGATCCAGTTGCCGTGGTAGCCGCCGGTGAGCACGCCCTGGGGCAGAGGCGGCGCCCCCGCCAGCTGCAGGACGTATCGCAGGGGTACCCCGGTGGGAACCTCCACGACCATCGGACGCGCCACGGCCCCGGAAACCGTGAGAAGGACGGTGCCGGGTTCGTCGGGCAGACCGGTGTGCCCGTAGCGGCGGGAACCCAGCCGGGCGGCGACGGCGAGCTGCGCGTAGGTCTCCGCGTTGGAAAGGAGGGTCGGCGCGCCGGCCACCCCGGACTCCGCCGCCCGCTCGCGGCGGCCGGGCGGCAGGGCGGGGCCGCCGTTCACCGCGCGGATGACCGCGGACGCCTCCCCGGAGACCATGCGCTCCGGGGTGCGCACCACCCGGGCGCGAAGGTGCTGCCCGCGCCGGTCGGACAGCCCTCGTTCGGCCAGGGCGGACCGCACGGAGATCTCGGTGGAGTTCCGGGTGACGGCCACGACCAGCGTGCGTGCGCCGAGTGCTTCCGCTGCGAGCAGGGCGCCGTCGAGGATGAGGTGCGGGGCGCGGTTGAGGAGCACGGTGTCCTTGCGGCAGGCGGGTTCGCCCTCGCTCCCGTTGATCACGACGACCGGCCTCACCCCACGCCGTACGGAGGCCTTCGCGACCGCCCGCAGTTTCTTCCCGAAGGGGAAGCCCGCACCACCGCGCCCGCGCAGTGACACGGACTCCGCGAGCTCGGCCAGCCGCTCCCCGGTCATCGGGTCGAGCGGGCCGTGCACCTTCAGGTGCATGGCGAGATCGAGGCGTTCCACCAGGTCGAAGCCGCTGGTCAACTGGGGGAGCCCGACGACGCGGACCTCGGGCACATCGGGCAGGGGCACATTCACGGGCGGTCTCCTGCCGGCGCGTTCCAGGGCTCTCCCGCCGAGGGCGGACAGAGCGGTCCCGGCAGCTGCTCGGTCACCGGGTCGGAGGCGGACGCCGGGGCGGATTCCGGGGGCGGGGCGTACGCGTGCATGAGCGTCTGTGGGGGAGGGGCGGGGGACGGGGAGGGCCAGCGGTCGTCTGTCTGCCCCGGGGGCGGGCCGGAGGCCCGGGAGACGGCCCGGTATGCCGCGGAGTTGCCGGTCCGGGAGCCCTGGGACGCCCCCGGCGCCGGGGCGGGGAAGGTACCGGGGGCGAGTCGCTCGGAGCTGCGGGGCGGGGGTTCGTACAGCGGTGGCGATCCGTACGGAGGTGCTTCGTACTGCTGTAGTCCCTGCGGCGCCCGCCCGAACGGCTGGGACGCGTATTCCGTCGGCTCGTGCGGGAGGGCTCCGGGCGTTTCCGGCGCGGCGAGCGTCCGGGGGCGGACCGGGGTGCCGCGTACGCCCCTGTCGTCGCCCCAGCCGGGGGCTCCGGGCGGGAGGCCCCGGCCGGACAGCGCAGGCGCGGACTCCGCGCCGGGGAGCGGGGAGGAGCGTATGACCGGATCCGACGCCGACGGAGGGGCGTCCGGGCCCGTCAGGCTGGTGACGAGCTCGGTGAGCAGACGCTTGGCCGGGACGGGCAGCAGGCGCAGGGCGAGCGCGGCGGCCACCGCGGTCAGACAGAGCATGTACATCACGACGACCCAGGTCGCGGGCTGGCGTCCGGCGTACAGGCCGTGGACGAGGGCGGCGCACCATGCGGGATATGCCAGCGCGTGCAGGGCCCGCCAGCGGCCCGCGATCCTGCCGGGGGTGGCGAACGCGCTGCGCATCGCCCCGGTGGCCGCGGCGACGATCATCAGCAGCCCGGCCAGTGAGCCGAAGCCGATGAGGCCCGCGGTGCCGCTCACGCCCGCGCCGAACGGTATGAGGGCGCCGAGCGGACCGACGTGCCCGAGTGCGACCTTCACGGTGCCGTGCAGGAGGAGAAAGCCGAGTGAGGCGACGGCGGCTGCTCGGTGGATGCCCTGGCATACGAGCCGCTGGCGGGTCGAGAGGAAGACCCGGTCGGTGGCCAACAGGCCCCAGCCGACCGCTGCGGTGAGGGAGACCAGCGTCAGTACGCCGGTGGTGAAGTCGAACGTGGCACGCATGCCGTCGCTCCCCGCGACGGCGAGCAGAGGGATGAGCACCAGTGCCGCGACGGTCAGTCCGCCCTGCAGCGGGCGGCTCGTTCCTGGGCCGGAACTCAAGGACGAGGAGGAACGGATCCTGCGATGAGGCTTCATGGGGGGCGACTCCGAATGGCTCGGCAAAGCGGTCCCGTCGCCGCATGCTAGGTCGCCGTCTACCGGCCGGTACGAGGTTTGAGCGGTTGCCCCGATAGGGGGCAGTACGCGGAGTAACCTCCGGAGTGTGTGGGTCGTGTGGAAGCTTCGCGCCGACGGTGTGCCCGTCGGTGCCGGAGTGGCGCGACCCGGGCGATCTTCCGGCGGGATATGTGCCGGGCCGGGCTCCGGGCCCGTGCGGTACCCTGACGCCATGCGTGCCGTACGCCTTCTGCTCAGCGAGCCGCGCTGATCACTCCCGACCGGTGAGAATGCCTGGTCGGACTCGGCGCGGCGTCCCCTCCTGTGCGAGGGGATTTTTCGTTTCCGTAGACGTGTGTCCGTAGACGTGGGCGCCGGCAGATGACGATCGATGGAGCTTTGAGGATCATGAGCGAGACGAATTCCGCGGCCGAGGTGGCCGCGCCGCACCGCTACACGGCAGCGATGGCCGCCGACATCGAGGCACGCTGGCAGGACTTCTGGGACGCCGAGGGGACGTACGAGGCGCCCAACCCGACCGGTGACCTGGCGGACGGTTCCGGGCTGGCGGCGAAGCCGAAGCGCTTCATCATGGACATGTTCCCGTACCCCTCGGGTGCCGGTCTCCACGTCGGTCACCCGCTGGGCTACATCGCCACCGACGTCTACGCCCGCCACCAGCGGATGACCGGGCACAACGTCCTGCACACCCTGGGCTTCGACGCGTTCGGCCTGCCGGCCGAGCAGTACGCCGTGCAGACGGGCACACACCCGCGCGCCTCCACCGAGGCCAACATGGAGAACATGAAGGTCCAGCTGCGACGGCTGGGCCTGGGCCACGACAAGCGCCGCTCCTTCGCGACCATCGACGCGGAGTACTACAAGTGGACCCAGTGGATCTTCCTGCAGATCTTCAACTCCTGGTACGACACCGACGCCGACCGGGCGCGCCCGATCGCCGACCTGGTCGCCCAGTTCGAGAGCGGTGAGCGCCCGGTTCCCGAAGGCCGGGAGTGGAGCACGCTGAGCGCCGCCGACCGCGCCGACATCCTGGGGCAGTACCGCCTGGCGTACGCCTCGGACGCGCCCGTCAACTGGGCGCCCGGGCTGGGCACCGTGCTGGCCAACGAGGAAGTGACGGCGGACGGCCGCTCCGAGCGCGGCAACTTCCCGGTCTTCAAGGCCAAGCTGCGCCAGTGGAACATGCGCATCACCGCCTATGCGGACCGGCTGCTGGACGACCTGGACGGGCTGGACTGGCCCGAGGCGATCAAGCTGCAGCAGCGCAACTGGATCGGTCGTTCCGAGGGCGCGCGCGTCGACTTCCCGGTCGACGGTGCGGGAGACATCACTGTCTTCACCACCCGTCAGGACACCCTGTTCGGTGCGACCTACATGGTGCTGGCACCCGAGCACGAGCTGGTCGAGCGGATCATCCCCGCCGCCTGGCCCGAGGGCACCCACCCGGTCTGGACCGGCGGCCACGCGAACCCGGCCGAGGCCGTCACCGCGTACCGCAAGCAGGCCGCCGCCAAGTCCGACGTGGAACGGCAGGCCGAAGCCAAGGACAAGACCGGCGTCTTCACCGGTGCCTACGCGACCAACCCGGTCAGCGGCAAGAAGGTCCCCGTCTTCATCGCCGACTACGTCCTGATGGGCTACGGCACCGGCGCGATCATGGCCGTACCGGCGCACGACGCGCGTGACTTCGCCTTCGCGCGCGCCTTCGAGCTGCCGATGCGCTGCGTGGTCGAGCCCTCGGACGACCGAGGCCTGGACACCTCGACGTGGGAGGACGCGTTCGCCTCGTACGAGGCGAAGCTGGTCAACTCGGCCAACGACGAGGTCTCGCTGGACGGCCTGGGTGTCGTCGACGCCAAGGCGAAGATCACTCAGTGGCTGCAGGCGCGTGGTGTCGGTGAGGGGACCGTCAACTTCCGTCTGCGTGACTGGCTGTTCAGCCGTCAGCGCTACTGGGGAGAGCCCTTCCCGATCGTGTACGACGAGGAGGGCATCGCCCACCCGCTGCCCGAGTCGATGCTGCCGCTGGAACTGCCGGAGGTCGAGGACTACTCGCCGCGGACCTTCGACCCGGAGGACGCGGACACCCAGCCCGAGACCCCGCTGTCCCGGAATGCCGACTGGGTCAACGTAACCCTGGACCTGGGTGACGGCGCCGGCCCGCGGAGTTACCGCCGCGAGACCAACACCATGCCGAACTGGGCCGGCTCCTGCTGGTACGAGCTGCGCTACCTGGACCCGAACAACGACCAGCGGCTGGTCGACCCGGCCATCGAGCAGTACTGGATGGGGCCGCGGGAGGGGCAGCCCACCGGCGGCGTGGACCTGTACGTCGGTGGTGCGGAACACGCGGTTCTGCACCTGCTGTACGCCCGTTTCTGGTCCAAGGTGCTGCACGACCTGGGGCACATCTCGTCGGCCGAGCCGTTCCACAAGCTGTACAACCAGGGCATGATCCAGGCATTCGTCTACCGGGACAGCCGCGGTATCGCGGTCCCGGCAGTCGAGGTCGAGGAGCGCGACGGCGCGTACTACCACGCCGGCGAGAAGGTCAGCCGCGTCCTGGGCAAGATGGGTAAGTCCCTGAAGAACGCCGTGACGCCTGACGAGATCTGCGGCGAGTACGGCGCGGACACCCTGCGGCTGTACGAGATGGCCATGGGACCCCTGGACGTCTCCCGCCCGTGGGACACCCGCGCCGTGGTGGGTCAGTACCGGCTGCTGCAGCGGCTGTGGCGCAACGTCGTCGACGAGGAGACCGGTGAGGTCACCGTCGTGGACACGGAGCCCGGCGAGGACACGCTGCGGGCGCTGCACAAGGCCATCGACGGCGTGGGCCAGGACATGGCGGGGATGCGCTTCAACACCGCCATCGCCAAGATCACCGAGCTGAACAACCACCTGACGAAGGCGGGCGGCCCGCTCTCGCGCTCGGTTGCCGAGCGGCTGGTGCTGCTGACCGCACCGCTGGCACCGCACGTGGCGGAGGAGCTGTGGCGCCGGCTGGGCCACACCGAGTCCGTCGTGCACCAGGACTTCCCGTTCGCGGACCCGGCGTACGTCGTGGACGAGACAGTGACCTGCGTGGTGCAGATCAAGGGCAAGGTCAAGGCCCGTCTGGAGATCTCCCCGTCCATCACGGACGAGGAACTGGAGGCGCTCGCCCTGGCCGACGAGAACGTCGTGGCCGCGCTGGGCGGGGGCGGTATCCGCAAGGTGATCGTGCGGGCGCCGAAGCTGGTCAACATCGTCCCTGCGTAACGGCGCCGGGGTGGCCCGCGGCGTCGGCGCGTGACGGCATCGGCCGGCAGTCCCGCCCATGCGCCCTCGCGCCGGACGGTCGGCCGAAGGCGCTGACCGGCGCGCGCTGGGCCAGGCCGAACGTGCGGCCGCCAGGCCGGGCGGGCCACGGCTTTCCCCGAGGCCAGGGCTTTCGCTCGAGGCCAGGGCTTTCCCCTACGGGCAGGTTGGGGGTTCCGGTGGAACCCTCGGCCTGCCCGTTCCGTTTACGGTAGAAGGGGCGACCGTACACGGGCAGCCGATTCGACGACCTAGGGGCGTTCATGGAAGCCGTGATCCTGATCCTGACGCTGCTGTTCGTGGCGTTCATGGCGCTCGGTGTGTACGCCGGTGTGAAGACGGTGCGCGCGGCCAAGCGGGGTGTGGACCGGACGATCACGCAGGCGCGCCGCTCGGTGGAGGACACCACGCTGCGGGCCAAGAGCTATGGCCAGCCGGGTGTGCCGGGGGAGCTCGCCCAGCTGAGGCTCTCGCTGCGTACGTCTATGCGGGCCACTCAGGACGCGTTGAACGCCGGGGTGACGGAGGACGCCTCCCTCTCGGAGTCGCTGGGCCTCTTCCAGCGTCTGAGCGCCCACGGACGTGAGCTCGAGGAGGACCTCAAGCGGCTGGAACGCGAGCCGGACCGGGCGACGGTGGCCACGCTGCTGCCGGGCCTGAAGGAGCGCACGGAACGCATCACGCACGCGGCGGAATCGCTGCGTTGGGCTGCCCGTGACCGTGCAAGGCAGTTCGCCGACGACGATCTGGCCGCGCTCGGCGCGCAGATCGACCTGGAGGCCGGGGCTCTGCGGCACTGGACGACCGAGGAACCGACTGCCTCCCGGGGCGAGGCGGCCGGGCACAACTGGACCGGACCGGCGGACCAACAGACACCACCGTCGCTCACCCCTCCGGACCCCCGGCTGCGCACGGGCTATCCGTGGCAGAAGTCCGCCAAGCCGGAGACGACGAACTGACACGAATCCAATTCGGGTCCACGGTCCTCGGCTGGCAAGCGACGGAGCATGTGATTCCTGGACATCTCCGATACGCCGGAGGCACGCCGGGGACGGGTGCCCGGCGGACCGGAGATGATCAGTAGGCCGGTCCCGGGCTGCCGTGTCCCCACCTCGGAAGGTAACCTCCGGCTCATGTCCCGCCATGTCGCGATCGTCACCGATTCAACGGCCTACCTGCCGCCCCAGACGATGGAACGGCACGGCATCACCGCAGTGCCGCTGACTGTCGTCCTGGGTGATCAGGCGCTGGAAGAGGGCACGGAGATCTCGGCCCGGTCACTGGCGCTCGCCTTGCAGAAGCGCCGGTCCGTGACCACCTCGCGGCCCAGTCCGGACGTCTTCGCCGCCACCTATCGAGCGGTGGCGGAGGCGGGGGCCACCGGCATCGTCTCTCTCCATCTGTCTTCGGAGCTCTCCGGTACGTACGACGCAGCCGTGCTCGCGGCGAAGGAAGCGCCCGTCCCGGTGCGGGTGGTCGACACCGGCATGGTCGCCATGGCCCTGGGGTTCTGCGCTCTCGCAGCCGCCGAGGCGGGCGAGGCGGGCGGCGGTCTGGAGGAGGCGGTCGCAGCGGCCGACAAACGGGCGGCCGAGACGTCGGCCTTCTTCTACGTCGACACGCTGGACTACCTGCGCCGAGGTGGGCGCATCGGCGCCGCACAGGCGCTGCTGGGGTCGGCCCTGGCGGTCAAGCCGCTCCTCCGGCTGGAGGACGGCCGTATCGAGATGCTGGAGAAGGTGCGGACCGCGTCCAAGGCGATCGCACGGCTCGAGGAGATCGTCGCCGGACAGGCCGGCACAGGTGCCGTGGACATCGCCGTTCACCACCTGGCCGCTCCCGAAGGAGCCGAGCGACTGGCGGAACGGCTGCGAGGACGGATCCCAGGGCTCGTCGACCTGCATGTGAGCGAAGTCGGTGCGGTGATCGGGGCGCACACCGGTCCGGGACTGCTGGGTGCAGTCGTCGCACCGCACTGAATTTCACCTCCTCGGGTGATGCAGTTATCCACAACTGGTGAGTTATCCACTGTATTTGGGGCGTCCCGACGGATTTTTTCGGATGTGTCTAGCGTCTGAGCCATGACCTTCCGACTGCTTCCCCCACCCAGCCGCGCCACCGACCCGCAGGGCCTCGGCAATGGCGCCGTGGTCCCGGCCTCGCACCGGCTTCCGGATCTTCCTGCGCATGCCGCCATGGACCCACCCCGGCACGCGGTGGTGCGCGCGGCCAGGCCTCGGGCAGCGCACAGGTCCGTACACGGGTCCGCGCATGGTGCGCCCCTGGGAGCAGGCCCGCCGGGGCGCGCCCGGTTCAGGCCCGGTGTCCGCCCCGCCGGAGGGGCCGGAACCTCGCCCGGTACCGCATCCGGGGCCCGGCACAGGCTCCGACGGCGCCCCACGCGTGGGCCGGACACCGGGACCGCGGCGGCTTCCCGGCTCCGTGCGGACGCGCTCCTGGGGACGGACCGGCCCTTGGCCGCTGCGACGACGGCTGTGACGAGGACGGTGGGTGCGGGGACAGCGGATACGGGGACGGCGGGTGAGGCGACGGCCGGGGCGGCGGCGGTGCGTGGGGCGGCGACGGCGGACGCGGCTTCCACAGTGCCCACGGCTTCGCTGCCGCGCGACGAGGACGGACGCATCCGCGCGGCGCCGTCCTGGGCCGCGGCCCCGTCGCGATACTCAGCAGCCGATGCGAGCCCCACGGCAGCCCCGCCGGCCGGGTCCGGCTCACCACCGCGTCGCGAGGCACCCGACGCGTCGGACACGAGGCCCCGGTGGTGGCGAGAAGCGGGCCCCGCGCTGCGCGACCGGTTACCGCTGTGGGTGCAGCTGCGGTGCGGCCTCGAGCCACGCGCTCTGGCCGCGCTGGCCGTTGTCCTGGTCGGCGCCGCGGTATTCGCGGCGACACATTTCTGGTCGTCCCGTCCGGAGGCGGTGAGCGCTCCCGACCGGGTCACGGAGGCGGCCGCGGTCCGGGCGGACGGGGAAGGGGCCCCGAGCGCTCAAATCTCCGGCCCCACACCCGTCCCGCATACGGGTTCGAGCACAGGCACCGCCTCCGGCGAGCAGATCGTCGTGGATGTGAGCGGCAAGGTGCGACGGCCGGGGATCCAGTATCTGCCGGCGGGCTCACGTGTCGCGGACGCGCTGCGCGCGGCGGGAGGCATCCGGGAGGGCGCCGATGCCACCTCACTCAACCGCGCGCGGGTCCTGACGGACGGCGAGCAGGTGGCGGTGGGCGTGCCCGGTGCGCCGCCACCCGCGAGCGGACCGGGAACAGGCGGATCCGCGACGGGACGGGCCGGCCCCGCCGCGCTGGTGAGCCTAGGCACGGCCACCGTCGAGCAGCTCGAAACCCTGCCCGGTGTCGGCCCGGTGCTCGCGCAGCACATCATCGACTACCGAACCGAGCACGGGGGTTACCGCTCCGTGGACGAGCTTCGCGAGGTCAATGGCATCGGGGACCGCCGGTTCGCCGACCTCCGACCGCTGGTCAGGCCGTGAACGCTCCTGACGTCCATACCGATTCGGGCCGGCGGCTCGGTGCCGCCGAACCGCGCCAGGCGACTCCGGCCGACCTACGGCTGGTCCCTCCGGCCTTGGCGGCCTGGGCGGCAGCGGCGCTGGCGCTCGGAGCGCCGGGCAGGTGGGTGGTGACCGGATCTGTTCTCTGCGCGTGCACCGGCCTGGGTCTCCTTGCTGTATCCGGCTTCCTGGCACGAACCAGGCCTTGGGGCAGGGCGGGTCCGGCAACCCCACCGGGCGCGGTGACCGCGACTTCGGCACCCACGAGTCCGGTTGGTGTGGATCCAGCGGGTGTGAATTCGGCGTCCCTGCCTGCGCCTGCGCCTGCGCCTGCTCTGGCTCCGGCTTCGGCTCCTGCTCCGGCCGCTCCAGGAAGCCGGGTGCGTCCGGCAGGGCCTGTGGTCCCGCCGACCGAGCCGTCGGCGCCTGCCGGACACAACGGGCGCTGGGGAACGCGCGTCACGGCGGCAGCCGCCGCGCTGCTCTGCGCGGCGGCTGGGGCGACGGTGGCCGGGCTGCACGGCACGGATGCCCGCAGGGGCCCGCTCCCCGGACTGGCGGAGTCGTACGAGCGGGTCGAAGTGGACGTGACCGTCACATCCGATCCCCGACAGACCCGGCCACGTGTGCGGGGCGATCACAGCACGCCTGTTTCCCTGCTCCTGGACGCCGAGGTCGACCGGCTGACCGCCCCCGACGGCACGGTCACCAGGCTTCGGACCCCTGTCCTGGTCATGGTCGCCCCGGGTGCTGCGGCGGCGCAGTGGCAACAGCTGCTGCCCTCGACAGGCCTCCGCATCAGCGGACGGCTCTCCCCTCCGCGTCATGAGGGGGAGCACGTCGCAGCCGTCCTCGGCACCGACGCGGACGCCCCGCCGCGGGTCATCGCGGAGCCCTCCCGGCTGCAACGTGTGGCGGGGCAGTTGAGGTCCGGTCTGCGGGAGGCCACCGACGGCCTCGACGCCGATGCGCGGGCACTCCTGCCGGGGCTGGTGGTCGGCGACACCTCACGGGTTCCGCCGGATCTGCACGACGCCTTCAAAGCCACCGACCTCACGCACCTGCTCGCCGTCTCCGGCGCCAACCTCTCGATTCTGCTCTTCCTTCTCATCGGCCCCCCGGGCACGGCACTGCGCAGCGAACGCCGAGGCCTGGCACCCCGACTGGGCATCTCCCTGCGCATGACAGCCCTGACCGGCGGCGGGATCGCACTGGCCTTCGTGATCGTCTGCCGTCCGGAGCCGAGCGTGCTGCGCGCGGCTGCCTGCGGTGTGATCACACTGCTCGCCATCGGGACGGGCCGGCGCAGATCACTGATCCCGGCACTGGCCGCGGCCGTTCTGCTGCTGGTGCTGTACGACCCGTGGCTGGCCCGTAGTTACGGGTTCCTGCTGTCCGTGCTCGCGACCGGAGCACTGCTGACACTCGCCCCGAAATGGAGTGGCGCGCTTCAACGGCACGGGGTCCCTGCACGGCTCGCCGAGGTGCTGGCCGCGGCAGGAGCTGCTCAGGCCGTCTGCGCGCCCGTGGTCGTGGTTCTCGCGTCGAGGGTCAGCTTGGTGGCGATTCCCTGCAACCTCCTGGCCGAATTCGCGGTGGCGCCCGCGACGGTCCTGGGATTCGCCGCGCTCGCCGTGGCCCCCGTTTCCATACCGGTGGCGGAAGCGCTGGCCCACGTCGCAGGCTGGCCGGCCGGGTGGATCGCGTCCGTGGCGCGCACAGGAGCCGCACTTCCCGGGGCGGAACTGGACTGGCCGGGGGGTTGGCGTGGAGCGGCGCTCCTGGCCGTCATCACGGCCCTGTTGGCGCTTTCGGCCCGACGCCTGGCCCGCCACCCCTGGGTGTGCTCCGCTGCTGCGCTCCTGCTGGTCCTCGCGGTGCTGCGACCGGTGCCGCTCACCCGGCTCATGACGGGATGGCCGCCGCCCGGCTGGGCCTTCGCGCTCTGCGACGTGGGGCAGGGGGACGCCATGGTGCTCGCTGCCGGGGACGGCACGGGAGTGGTCGTGGACACCGGTCCTGAACCCCGCCTCGTCGACAGGTGCCTCCGCGATCTCGGTGTCACCCGTGTGCCCCTCGTGCTGCTGACCCACTTTCACGCCGACCATGTGCGAGGCCTGCCCGGTGTACTGAAGGGCCGCGAGGTCGGCACGATCCAGACGACGAGTCTCGATGAGCCGCCGGAGCAGGCGGCGTTCGTGCGGAGGACGGCGGCGCAGGCGCACGTCCCGACGACCCGGGCCGTTCCGGGGGAGCGGCGTCGGACAGGCCCCCTGGACTGGCAGGTGCTCTGGCCGGCGGCCGGTGCGCCGGGGACGGCGTCCGCCCATGTGACCGAGGAACCGAACGATTCCAGCGTCACGCTCCTCGTCCGCTCCGGCGGACTGACCCTGCTTCTCCTCGGCGATCTCGAACCACCGGCGCAGAGGGGAGTGCTGCGCAGCCACCCGGCGCTGCCCCGGGTCGATGTGCTCAAGGTCGCGCACCACGGCTCCGCGCATCAGGACGCAGCGCTCCTGCGCAGCGCAGGCCCGAGGCTCGCGTTGATCAGCTGCGGCACGGACAACCCGTACGGCCATCCGGCGGCCCGCACGGTCGAGGCACTCGAAGCGACAGGAGCGAAGGTTCTGCGCACCGACATCCACGGCGCGATCGCGGTGACAGGCGCCGGCTCACAGCTGCGTGCGGCGGGCCGGTCATGAACACGAGAAACGCCCGGGCTCGTACCCCTGCCCGGTCCCGCGCCCCTGCCCGGACTCGTACCCCCTCCCGACTCCGTGCCGCTGCCCGGTCCTGTGCCCCTGCCCCGTCCCCTGCCCTTACCCCCGCCCGACTCCATGCCGCTGCCCGGGTCTGTCCCCCCGCCCGGGCCGTGGTGAAAAGGCCGGCAGTGGAGAGCATGCCGGCCGTGCAGGCATGCGGGCCCCGGCTGTCAGACCAGCCAGGTCCCGGCGAGCATCAGCTCGCGCCCTGCCAGTTCGTTCACCTCGCGCCACGCCTTGACGGTGTGCGGAGTGATGCGCAGATACACCCACGAAGAGCGTCCGCGAACGTCCCAGCCGAGCTTCTCGGCGAAGGCGTCACCCGAGTCGGCGGGAAGATCCGCGCCTTCGACGACCTCGGCCGTTCCCTCGATCAGCACCACATCGCGGGTGTGCCCGAGTGTGACGCGGACCTGTCCCGACGGGGTCACGTTGACCGCCGTCGGGTTGGTGCGCCGGGTGGCCAGCAGCAGGGTGTCCTCGTCCAGGACGAACGACAAGGGCACCAGGCACGGCACACCGTCGGCGGAGGCGGTCGACACCCAGAGGTCCTCGTCCTTCTCCAGATGATCGAGTACATCCTGCTTGCGCTGCTCGGGGCCGCGTGCCGGCTCTCGCTCCGTCATGACTCACACGCTAGCCATCGGCTGTGGCCGCCGCCTCGGCCGACGGTCCTAGGTCCAGGGGCCAATGGCGCCGCCCGCCCGGCCGCGACAGACTTCCGGCATGCACGAGGACGCGCGGCAGACCGCTCACGCACCCACGCCCGGCTGGGTGGGCGCCTATCTGGAACGGATCGGCGCCGCCCGCCCACCCCGGGCCGATGCCGCGGCGCTGCGCGAGCTGCAGCTCCGCCACCTGATGTCCGTGCCTTTCGAGAACCTCTCCGTCCACCTTGGTCAGGATGTCGTCCTGGAGGACGAGAAGCTCGTCGACAAGATCGTGACGGACCGCCGGGGCGGCTTCTGCTACGAGCTCAACGGCGCCTTTGCCGCGCTTCTCCGAGAGCTGGGCTTTCGTGTAGTTCCGCTCCAGGCGCAGGTGTTCGGCGACGGAGGCCGCCTCGGCATCCCGTACGACCACATCGCCCTGCGCGTGGAGACCGACGACGGCGCGGGCCCCTGGCTCGCGGATGTCGGGTTCGGCGACCACGCCCTGCACCCGCTCGAGCTGGCGGTCCGCACGGAACAGAGCGATCCCAGCGGCACGTTCAGGTTCCGGGAAGCGCCGCAGGGGGACCTCGACCTGCTGCGCGACGGCTCGCGGCAGTTCCGCCTCGACCTGCGACCGCGCGTGCTGGCGGACTTCCGGGCCGGGGCCTGGTATCACCGCACCTCGCCGGACTCCCACTTCACCCGGTCACTGGTCTGCTCCCGGTGCACGGAGGACGGCCGGGTGACCCTCCGCGGCCGCACTCTGATCACGACCGTGCGGGGCGAACGCCACACGACCGAGCTGCGGGACGACGCCGAGGTTCTCGCGGCCTACCACGACCACTTCGGTATGGCCCTCACCCGCCCGCCGGTGGTGCGCCCGCCCCTGACCATGTGACGTGTGCCGCACCGCAGGACAGGGCGCCCACGAGTCCTCCAACCCGCACAAAACTGGACCTTCGGTGGTACCTGCGTACAGTGACGCACAGCTCCGCACAGCTCGGCACAACCCACTCTGAGCTGCTGCGTTTGCCTCGAACGTCGCAACGGTGATCGAATACCTATTCGTCGGCGGGCCGCTGCTCCGACAACGACGTCCGACTGTCAGGGGTCCGAGGTGAGAACCACCCTGGGGAGTGCGTGCACATGTTCGGCCGTTGGCTAGGCAGCAGAGGGAAGTCCGGCACCGCACAGAGCAACGCTCCCGCCGGGTTCCCGGTGCCGCAGGACGCCGCCATGCTGAGCTGCCGTGTGCTGGACCCCGTCTCCGAGCCTGTGCGGCCGGCCGACTTCGTCGTCGCCGACAGCGCGGGCCGCAAGGTCGTCAGCGGGGAGACGGACCCCTTCGGGAACGTGGTCGCGACCGTTCCCCCGGGTGACTACCGGCTTGGTGTCACAGCCGAGGGCTTCACCCCCTTCCATCGTTCGGTCACCCTGGACCAGGGCGGTCACACGAGCCTCGGAGACGTCTTCCTCCAGGTGGCCCAGCCTCCCCAGTTGCCCGATCCGGGTGACTGGGAGATCGAGCCCGCGCACACGCAGATCGGTTTCACGGCACGTCACATCGGCATGGCCCGGATCCACGGCAGGTTCAACACGTTCGCCGGTGCCGTGCGGATCGCCGACCGCATGGAGGACTCCGCCATGCACGTCGTCATCGACGCCTCGTCCATCGACACGAATGTCCGGATGCGTGACGACCACCTGCGGTCCGGCGACTTCCTGGATGTCGAGCGCTATCCGACCCTCGAGTTCTACAGCGAGCGCTTCGTCCACCGGGGCGGCACCCGCTGGGGCGTGACCGGCGCGCTCACCCTGCACGGTGTGAGCCGCACAGTCACCCTGGACACCCAGTACCTCGGTCTGGGTAACGGCCTGGAGGGCGAGACCCGGGCCGCCTGCCGGGCGACCACCGAACTGCACCGTGAGGACTTCACACTCACCTGGCAGACGATGCTGGCGCGCGGCATCGCCGTGGTCGGCCCGAGCATCAAGATCGACATGGACATCCAGATCATCCCGAAGGGCTGACAGCGCCGCACCTGGATCGCCGGACCGGATTGCCGGATCCCCGGACCGAATCGCCAGATCCCCGAACCGCCGGACCGGCACGGCGCACCAGCAACGCGTACCGGCCCACGGCTTACGTCTTCGCCGTTACGGTGCCTCCAGCCAGCCCTCGTACTCCGCGGCGAAGGCGTCGAGCGCCGTGGAGTCCAGCCGCGCGGCCGGATCCTCCACCACCACCAGCCACTGCGCGTCGTCGGCGTCGTCCTCGCCGGCCAGTGCGTCCCGCACCAGCTGAGGCTCCTCGGTCACGCCGAACCGGTCGGCCAGTTCTCCCGCGACCTCCTCGGCCGCGTCACGGTCGGGCAGGACCAGTACATGTCTCACGTCGCTCACCCGGTCATTGTCCGGCAGGTCAGGTGGGGCGGTACGCCGGGGCGGCTGCCCCGCGGCGTTGTCACAGGGCCGTGGGATGCTGGACCGCGATGGCCACCAAGCGTAATTCCACCGACGATCCGCTCGCCCCCGTCACGCTCGCCGTGGGCCAGGAGGACCTGCTCCTGGACCGTGCGGTGCAGCACGTGGTGGGTGCGGCCCGAGCCGCCGACTCCGACACGGACGTCCGCGACCTGACCCCGGACCAGCTGCAGCCCGGCACGCTCGCGGAGCTCACCAGCCCCTCGCTCTTCGCCGAGCGCAAGGTGGTGATCGTGCGCAACGCACAGGACCTCTCCGCCGACACGGTCAAGGACGTCAAGGCCTACCTGGGCGCCCCCGCCGAGGAGATCACCCTCGTGCTGCTGCACGCCGGCGGGGCCAAGGGCAAGAGTCTGCTGGACGCCGCGCGGAAGGCGGGGGCGCGTGAGGTCGCGTGTCCCAAGACCACCAAGCCGGCTGAACGGCTGTCCTTCGTGCGGTCGGAGTTCCGGGCACTCGGGCGCTCCGCGACCCCCGAGGCATGCCAGGCGCTGGTGGACTCCATCGGCAGCGACCTGCGGGAGCTGGCGAGCGCCGTCTCGCAGCTGGTGGCGGATGTGGAAGGCACCATCGACGAAGCGGTCGTCGGCCGCTACTACACGGGCCGCGCCGAAGCCTCGTCCTTCACCGTCGCCGACCGCGCGGTCGAGGGCCGGGCGGCGGAAGCGCTCGAGGCACTGCGGTGGTCGCTGTCCACCGGTGTCGCTCCCGTCCTGATCACCAGTGCTCTCGCGCAGGGCGTCCGGGCGATCGGCAAGCTCTCCTCCGCCCGGGGAGGACGCCCGGCGGACCTGGCCCGCGAGCTCGGTATGCCGCCGTGGAAGATCGACCGGGTCCGCCAGCAGATGCGGGGATGGACACCGGACGGAGTGGCGGCGGCCCTGATGGCGGTCGCGGCGGCCGACGCCGGTGTCAAGGGCGGTGGGGACGACCCCGAGTACGCCCTGGAGAAGGCCGTGGTCGCCGTAGCCCGTGCGGCGCGCTCCGGCGGCCGCTAGCCGTACCCGCGCTCGAGTGGCCGCCAGCGCCTCGACCGTTACGTGTCGCCGGGTCGCCGGGTCGCCTGTTGAGAGGGGGACTGGGGTGTTCGTCGAGATCGTCTTCGTGGGGCTGCCCATCGACCGTGATGAGGTCGAGGAGGCTCTGGAAGCGGCGTTCGAGCTCGACGGCGAAATCATCGGCGCCGGCAGTGGCATGGGTCGTTGCCATCTTGACCTCGAAATCGAGGGGGACTCGGAAACGACTGCCACGACTGCGGCCCTGGAGCGGTTGCGGGCGGTGCTGTCCGATCTCGGGGTGTCGAACTGTGCGGCCTTGAACGTCAGCGAGTGATCAGGCCGCCACTCGCGCGCGGTCTGCGCACCGCGCAGGACCGGCCACCACACCTCCACCGGTCGGGTCAGACGTCACCGCTCATCCGCCCGCGCGCACGTCCCACCGCCCGCCCGGTCCTACGGCCCGCCCCGTCCCACCGCCCGCCCGGTCCTACGGCCCGCCCCGTCCCACCGCCCGCCCGGTCCTACGGCCCGCCCCGTCCCACCGCCCGCCCGGTCCTACGGCCCGCCCCCCACCGCGCACCCCGTCCCACCGCGCGCCCCGGGTCGGACGGGCCCACCGCCCGGCCGCTCCCGTGAGCGCCCTGCCCGAGAGTGCCCAGCACGAAGGCCCCGGCCGTCGTCCTGGGGAGGACACGGCCGGGGCCTTCGGTTCACTCTTGGTGCGCCGCACCCGCGTGGCGAACGCAGGTTCGGTGTGCGGCGCGGGGTGCCGGTCAGGAGCGGGAGAGAGGGCCCGCTGTGTCCGTTCCGGCGATCACATCAGTAGCTCAGCCCTGGAGGGCGGCAACCTTGAGAGCCAGCGCCGACTTCTTGTTGGCGGCGGCGTTCTTGTGGATGACACCCTTCGAGACAGCCTTGTCGAGCTGGCGGGAGGCGTCGCGGACGGCCACAGTGGCCTTCTCGACGTCACCGGCAGCGGCAGCCTCACGGGCCTTGCGGATCGAGGTCTTGAGCGAGGACTTGACGGCCTTGTTGCGCAGGCGCGCCTTCTCGTTCGTCTTGTTCCGCTTGATCTGGGACTTGATGTTCGCCACGAAAGAGCCTTTTCAGGTTCGTTGGATCTTCTATGTGCGCCACGCCGCTTCTGAGGGCCACGAGGCACAGCTGCCCACGGTAGCAGCCACCCTCGGACCGGCCCAAACCGGTCCCGGCCCCGCAGGCGTGGGACCATGGAGGCTACGTATCGATCCGTCCGACCCGACATCGACCCGAGACACGGCGTCCGGCGTCTCAAGAATCAGGACCCTGCGTGCCCGCGACTCCCATCAACGTGCCCGAGCCGAGCCGTACCGACCCGGCGCTGATCCGTAACTTCTGCATCATCGCGCACATCGACCACGGCAAGTCGACCCTTGCCGACCGGATGCTCCAGCTGACGGGAGTGGTCGACCAGCGGCAGATGCGCGCCCAGTACCTCGACCGGATGGACATCGAGCGCGAGCGCGGCATCACCATCAAGTCCCAGGCGGTCCGTCTGCCGTGGGCACCCACCGAGGGCGAGGGCAAGGGCTCGACCCACATCCTCAACATGATCGACACCCCGGGCCACGTGGACTTCACCTACGAGGTCTCCCGGTCGCTGGCCGCGTGCGAGGGAACCGTCCTCCTGGTCGACGCCGCCCAGGGCATCGAGGCGCAGACGCTGGCCAACCTCTACCTGGCGATGGAGAACGACCTCACCATCGTCCCGGTGCTCAACAAGATCGACCTGCCGGCCGCCCAGCCCGAGAAGTTCTCCGAGGAGCTGGCCAACCTCATCGGCTGCCAGCCCGAGGATGTGCTCAAGGTCTCCGCGAAGACCGGTGTCGGCGTGGACGCGCTGCTCGACCGGGTCGTCCGGGATGTCCCGGCCCCGGTCGGCCAGGCGGACGCCCCGGCCCGCGCGATGATCTTCGACTCGGTCTACGACGCGTACCGCGGTGTCGTGACCTATGTCAGGGTCGTCGACGGTCAGCTCAACAAGCGCGAGCGCATCAAGATGATGTCGACGGGCGCCACCCACGAGCTCCTGGAGATCGGCGTCTCCTCCCCGGAGATGACTCCGGCCGACGGCATCGGTGTGGGCGAGGTCGGCTACATCATCACCGGTGTGAAGGACGTCCGGCAGTCCAAGGTCGGTGACACCATCACCTCCCTGAACAAGGGGGCGACCGAGGCGCTGGGCGGCTACAAGGACCCCAAGCCGATGGTGTTCTCGGGGCTCTACCCCCTGGACGGCTCCGACTACCCGGACCTGCGCGAGGCCCTGGACAAGCTCCAGCTCAACGACGCCGCCCTGGTGTACGAGCCGGAGACCTCGGCCGCGCTCGGCTTCGGCTTCCGCGTCGGCTTCCTCGGTCTGCTGCACCTCGACGTGGTCCGTGAGCGCCTGGAGCGCGAGTTCGGTCTGGAGCTCATCGCCACCGCCCCCAACGTGGTCTACCGCGTGGAGATGGAGGACGGCTCGGAGCACATCGTCACCAACCCGAGCGAGTTCCCCGAGGGCAAGATCGACAAGGTGCACGAGCCGGTCGTGAGGGCCACGGTCCTGGCGCCCAGCGAGTTCATCGGCGCGATCATGGAGCTCTGCCAGAACCGGCGCGGCACCCTGCTCGGCATGGACTACCTGTCCGAGGACCGGGTGGAGATCCGTTACACCCTTCCGCTCGCCGAGATCGTCTTCGACTTCTTCGACCAGCTGAAGTCCAAGACCCGCGGTTACGCCTCGCTCGACTACGAGCCCACGGGGGAGCAGTCCGCCCAGCTCGTCAAGGTCGACATCCTGCTCCACGGCGACAAGGTCGACGCCTTCTCCGCGGTCACGCACAAGGACAAGGCGTACGCGTACGGCGTCCGGCTCGTCGCCAAGCTGCAGAAGCTCATCCCGCGGCAGAACTTCGAGGTGCCGATCCAGGCCGCCATCGGCTCCCGGGTCATCGCCCGTGAGACCGTCCGCGCCATCCGCAAGGACGTCCTCGCCAAGTGCTACGGCGGTGACATCTCCCGTAAGCGGAAGCTGCTGGAGAAGCAGAAGGAAGGCAAGAAGCGGATGAAGATGGTCGGCAACGTCGAGGTGCCGCAGGACGCGTTCATCTCCGTCCTGTCGACCGACGAGTCGGCCGGTGAGGGCAAGGCCAAGAAGTAGCACCCGCCCGGGGCGACCCGGGAGTACGCCGTCGGGCGTACCTGGGAGTAGCCCAACGGGCCCCTGTGCCGCGGACACCCGTGGCGCAGGGGCCCGGTTCGTTATCAAGCGGCGGCCCGTTGCCTCTTACGCGACGGTCCCACTCGCTCTAGTCTGATCACCACCCGTTAGTTACTCGCCAGTTAAACAAGCAGGCCGAGCGGGAACGAGAAGCAGGACATACAAGCAGCAGCATCCATAAGCCGGTCGTAGCAATGCCGCAGGCCCGGAGGACGTCGTGAGCGACACACAGACCTTGATCGATAGCCGACCGCCCTCCGTGGCGACTCTCTTCATCGACCGCGTGGCGGCCACTCCGGACGGGGAGGCGTACCGCTATCCGGTGCCTGCCGCGTCGGGGCAGGGCCCGGACGACTGGAAGTCGCTCACCTGGGCGCAGGCCGCCGAGCGGGTCCACGCCATCGCGGCCGGTCTGATCTCCCTGGGTGTCAGGCCGGAGGAGCGTGTCGCGCTCGCCTCCTCCACCCGTGTCGAGTGGATCCTCGCCGACCTCGGTGTGATGTGCGCGGGCGCGGCGACGACGACGATCTACCCCTCCACGAACACCGAGGAGTCCGCCTTCATCCTGGCCGACTCCGACAGCCGCGTGCTGATCGCCGAGGATGCCGCCCAGCTGGCGAAGGCCCGGGAGAGCCGGGCCGATCTGCCCGAACTGGCGCATGTAGTCGTCATCGATCCGGCCGGCGCCGAGGCCGCCGAGGGCGACCCCGAGGGCTGGGTCCTCACCCTTGCCGAGCTCGAGGCCCGGGGCGCCGAGCACCTGGTGAAGAACCCCGACGCGGTCACCGACCGGGTCGCGGCGATCACCCCGGACCAGCTGGCGACCCTGATCTACACCTCGGGCACCACGGGCCGGCCCAAGGGTGTGCGGCTGCCGCACGACAACTGGTCGTACATGGCCAAGGCGACCGTGGCGACCGGCCTGATCACCGAGGGCGACGTCCAGTACCTCTGGCTGCCGCTCGCGCACGTCTTCGGGAAGGTGCTCACCTCCGGCCAGATCGAGGTCGGGCACGTCACGGCCGTCGACGGCCGCGTGGACAAGATCATCGAGAACCTGCCGGTGGTCCAGCCGACCTACATGGCGGCCGTTCCCCGCATCTTCGAGAAGGTCTACAACGGTGTCGCCGCCAAGGCGCGGGCCGGTGGCGGGGCCAAGTACAAGATCTTCCAGTGGGCGGCCGACGTCGCCCGCGAGCACGCCACGGTGTCCCAGGACAACTTCCGGCGCACGGGCAGGGCCTCGGTGCCGTTCGCGCTCGGTGCCAAGCACAAGGTCGCCGACACCCTCGTCTTCGCGAAGATCCGTGAGGCCTTCGGCGGACGGCTCCGAGCCTGCGTCTCCGGCTCGGCCGCCCTCGCCCCCGACATCGGCCTGTTCTTCTCCGGGGCCGGTATCCACATCCTGGAGGGCTACGGCCTGACCGAGTCCAGTGCCGCCTCCTTCGTCAACCCGGGCGAGGCCTACCGCACCGGGACCGTCGGCAAGCCGCTCCCCGGCACCGAGGTCCGGATCGCGGACGACGGCGAGATCCTGCTGCGCGGCCCCGGGCTGATGGAGGGCTACCACCGGCTGCCCGAGAAGACCGCCGAGGTGCTGGAGTCCGACGGCTGGTTCCACACCGGCGACATCGGCGAGCTCTCCCAGGACGGCTACCTGCGGATCACCGACCGTAAGAAGGACCTGATCAAGACGTCCGGCGGCAAGTACATCGCCCCGGCGGAGGTCGAGGGCCAGTTCAAGGCGGTGTGCCCGTTCGTCTCCAACATCCTGGTGCACGGCGCCGACCGTAACTTCTGCACCGCCCTCATCTCGCTCGACGAGCCGACCATCCTCGGCTGGGCGGAGGAGAACGGACTGGGCGGCAAGCCGTACGCCGACGTGGTGGCCTCCCCCCAGGCCGTGGAGCTCATCGAGGGCTATGTGAAGCGCCTCAACGAGGGCCTTCAGCGCTGGCAGACCATCAAGAAGTTCCGGCTCCTGCCGCGCGACCTCGACATCGAGCACGGCGAGCTGACCCCCAGCCTCAAGCTGAAGCGCCCGGTCGTCGAGCGCGAGTACAAGGACCTGATCGACGACATGTACGCGGGCTCCCGCGAGGCGTAGACGAGACGGGGACGGGCTCCCGGCGAGGCTGGACGGCCGAAGGAGCACGTCGGGGCCGGGGCCGGTGGATGCGGGAGCACCCACCGGCCCCGGCCCGTTTCCGTCCCGTCCCGGCGACTTCCGTCACTCGGTGCTTATGGGTGCGCCCGGTCTGTCACCCTGTCGGGATACGTCAGCGGCGTTTCGCGAGACCGTCAGGAGCCGCACCGTGGGGCCCATTCCCTTGCAGCGGGACACAGTCCAGCGTCCCGGCACCGTCGTCGCAGGTCAGAGCGGCGATCCGCGTCCGGCCGCCCGCACGAGCCTGCCCGGAATCCCGCAGGCCTCGGCCGCGGCCCGCAGATTCGTCCGGGCCGCGCTCACCGACTGGACGGGGCTGGGGCTTCCCTCGTCCGGTGAGTTCGGGGAGCGGCTGACCGACGACGCTCTGACCGTGGCCAGCGAACTGGTCACCAACGCCGTCGTGCACGCCGGTACGACCGTCGAGCTGCTCCTCAGGCTGGAGGACCCGGCCGGCCCCGAACCGGCCGCCCTCGTACTGGAGATCACCGACCACCATCCGGCCCGGTCGGTGCGCGACGAGCGGGCCGACCGGCCCGACCCCGCCGAGTACGGCCGGGGGCTCCAGCTCGTCGCCACCCTCGCCGAGTCCTGGGGCATCACCTATCGCACCGGCCTCAAGACCGTCTGGGCCCGCCTCCTCGGGGACGACCGTTACGGACTGCCCGACACCCCGGCCGCCGACGACGCCTCGCGCAGGCGCGGACTGCGCGACGGCGGGATCCTCACCCCCGCGGCCGGGCAGGCCGCGCGCGACGACGCGGGCTGGGCAGGGCGTGGCGGGCTCTCCTTCCTCGCCGAGGCCTCCGGCCTCCTCGCGGGCCAGCTCGACGAGGACACGGTGGCCTCGACAGCGGGCCGCCTCCTGGTGCCGCGGCTCGCCGACTGGTGCGCGATATGGCTGGAGAGCGAGGGCGGCGGCCCGGCGGCCGCCCCCAGGCTCGCGGGGGTCTGGCACAGCGACGAGGCACGGACCGAGCTGCTGCGCCCCACGCTGGAGAAGGAACCGCTCCGGTTACCCGGCAGTGTCGGTGCCGGCCCCGTACCCATCCCCTGGCCGGGCGGCGCCGCGGAGCGCGGTGACGGTACGGGAGCCGCGCTGGCCCACCGCATCGTCTCGGGCGGGCGCACGCTCGGCGCGCTGCTCGTGGGCCGCGAGGGCGACGACCACATTCCCGACGAGGTGGCCATCCTCCTCGCGGACTTCGTACGGCGGGTGGGCCTCGCCGTGGGCGCCGCCCGCGCCTACACCCGGCAGGCCACCATCAGCCGCATCCTGCAGCGCGGACTGCTGCCCAGCAAGGTCGCCGAGATACCCGGGGTCACCAGCGCCCTGGTGTACGAGCCGGGTGACGACGGCGTGGTCGGCGGCGACTTCTACGACCTGTTCCCGTGCCCCGGCGGCCGCTGGTGCTTCGTGCTCGGGGACGTCCAGGGCAGCGGGCCCGAGGCCGCCGTCGTCACCGGCCTCGCCCGGCCCTGGCTGCGTCTGCTGTCCCGGGAGGGCTTCCGCGTCGGAGAGGTCCTCGACCGGCTCAACCGGCTCCTCCTGGACGACGCCATGGAGGCCGCCGAGGCCGCCGCCCTCATGGTCGCGGCTGCCGGCGGCCAGCAGCTCCAGGGCGGCGAGCAGATCCAGGACGGCACTCAGTCCCGCTTCCTCTCCCTGCTGTACGGCTCCCTCGTGCCGCTCCCGGACGGCGGGGTGCGCTGCACCGTGGCGAGCGCCGGCCACCCCCTCCCGCTGCTG